>QEVT01000159.1 GCA_003576755.1 bacterium
GCCGGGCTGGCGCTCGGCGCCGTCCTCGCCGTTGCCGCATGGTACCGGTTCCACGACCTCGCCGGCCTGCCGTTCGAGATGACCAGCGACCACACCGAGAAGCTGCTCGACATCGCGACCATCGTCGGCGGCCTGCGGCCGGTGTTCATGCCGGCCAACTCCGGCCGCGAGGCCATGCAGTTCTACTGGATCGCCGCGTTGGTCATGCTCGGCCTGCCGCTGTCGTTCATGACGCTCAAGCTGGGGATGTCGATCGTCGGGACCGCGACGGTGGCGCCGATCTACCGGCTCGGCCGCCGGATCGGCGGCACCCATGTCGGGCTGATGGCCGCGCTGATCCTCGCGCTCCTGCCGTGGCACATCCAGATCACGCGCATCGCGCTGCGGATCGCGCTCGCGCCGCTGTGGGTCGCGCTGACGTGGATCGCGCTCTATCGCGCCATCGCGTACGGGCGGCGCAACGACTGGCTGTGGGTCGGGCTCGCGACCGGGCTGGGGATGTACAGCTACTCGGCGTTCAGGCCGATGCTGTTCGCCGTGCCGCTCGTCGTCGTGCTCAAGCTCTTCCACGACGCGTGGTACGGCCATCGCGACGGCCTTTCGCGCGGCCTGGCCGCGCACGCGGCGGCGGCGGCGGGCCTGACCGCCCTGCTCGTCGTGCCGCTGGTGCGCTACGGCATCGACCGACCGGGCGAGATCGGCGAGCGGACGGCCACGCGGATCTTCGGCGACGCGTTCGTCGAGCAGCCGGGCGCCGTCTGGGACTTCCTGCGGGCCCAGGACGCGCCGTACTTCGCCGACCTCTTCGGCCAGCTCGTGGTCAACGTGCGCAACGCGCTCCTGATGTTCAACGTGACGAGCGACAACGCGTGGTTCCAGAGCCCGCCGGGCCGGCCGGCGTTCGAGACCGTCGGCGGGGCCCTGGTCGTGCTCGGCCTGGCGGTGGCGCTGCACCGGATCCGGCGCCGCGACTGGCAGGTCGGGACGCTGGTCGTGACCGTCCCGATCCTGCTGCTCTCGACGATCCTGGCCCTGGCGTTCCCGAACGAGAACCCGTCGCTGACGCGCGCCTCGGCGGCCCTGCCCGCCGTCGTCGTGATCGCGGCGCTGCCGCTGCCGGCGCTTTTCGACCGGATGCGCGCCGCTTGGGGCCCGCGCGGCGCCGGGGCCGCGTACGCCGCGCTCGCGATCGTCCTGGCGGCATGGATGGCCCGGGGCATCGACGCGCGGTACTTCGGCGAGTACCGCCACTACTACGACGAGAGCACGCACCCCACGTCGGAGGGCGCGGCCGTGATCCGGAGCTTCGTCAACCTCGGCGGCGACCTCGACCACGTGTACTACGCGGCCTGGTCGAACGGGTGGGACCACCGGCTGCTCGGCATCCAGGTCGGGCGGCCCACGTGGACGGGCATCCTGTGGCCGGTCGACGGCGACTGGGACAACGCGATCCAACAGGCCCGCGACCACGTGGCAGACCCGTCGCGCAAGCTCTACCTCGTCGGCGGCCCGCTGGCGGCGCAGCACATCGCGTTCCTCAGGTCGCTTTACCCCGGCGCGCTCGTCACCGTCCACCACACGCGGGTGCCCGGCAAGGACTTCTGGAGCATCCTCGTGCCCGAAAGGGCCCTACTGCCCACGGAGCAAGCACCCGAATGACGACGGATGAACTGACGCGGCCGGACGGCGGTGAGTCGGCGCCGGCGGGCGATGTCGATGCGATGATCCCCGAGGCCGAGACGCCGGCGCCGCCTCCCCTGCCCGCCGCGCCGCCCGCCGCCGCGCCGCCCGCTCCGGGCGGCGGCACGGCGGCGTGGTTGCGGGCCAACGCCTGGGTCGTCGTCGTGCTCGGGGCGATCCTCGCGGCGGCCGCCCATCTGCGGCTGGTGGGCCTCGACTGGGACAGCGGCCACCATCTGCACCCCGACGAGCGCTTCCTCACGATGGTCGAAAGCTCGCTCGCGCTGCCGTCGGCATGCGTCGCGGGCCCGGACGGCGCGGTCGACGCGTACGGGTGCTTCCTCGGCTACATGGACACCGACACGTCGCCGCTCAACCCGCGCAACCAGGGGCACGGCTTCTTCGCCTACGGCACGTGGCCGATCACGCTCGTGTACCTCGTGGCCCGCCAGCTCGGCAAGACCGACTACCACACCGTGTACATGGTCGGCCGTCAGTTCAGCGTCCTGGTCGACCTGCTCGCCCTGGTGCTGCTCTTCGGGCTCGGCGCGCGGCTCTACGGCGCCCGGGTCGGCCTGTTGGCGGCGGCCCTGGGCGCGTTCACGGCCTTCTTCGTCCAGCAGTCGCACTTCTTCACCGTCGACGGCCCGGCGAACTTCTTCGTCGTGCTGTTCTTCTTCTTCGCCGTCGGCATGCGGCGCCGCGGCGGCTGGGTCGACACCGTGCTGGCCGGCGTCGCGCTGGGCATGGCGCTGGCGAGCAAGGTGTCGGTGTGGCCGCTGGCGCCGGTGGCGCTCGTCGTGCTGGGCCTGACCGCCGTCCGCCGCGGCGGCGACGGGCCGGCCTGGCGCGAGGCCGCCGGCAAGGCGGTGCTCCTCGGCCTGACGTCGTTCGCCGCGCTGCGGCTGTGCATGCCCGACATGTTCGTCGGGCCTGGCTGGCCCAACGTGGTCGACGACCCGACGCGGTACGCCCAGGTCACGAGCGGGGAGTGGATCGCGCCCGACCTCTGGCACGCGCTGCGCGACACCATGCCCGACGCGCTCGAACCCCTCTTGCTGCCCGACCCCCGCTGGATGGACAGCATGCGCAAGGTGTCGGAGCTCGTCACCGGCCACGGCGTCGACTGGCCGCCCAACCACCAGTGGTGGAACCGCACCGACTACGTCTTCCCGTGGCGCAACATGGTGCAGTGGGGCATGGGCATCCCGCTCGGCCTGGCCGCGTGGCTGGGCTGGGCCTGGGCGGGCTGGGAGCTCGTGCGGCGCCGGCGGCTGGCGCACGCGCTGCCGTGGCTGTGGGTCACGCTGTTCTTCGCCTACTACGGCGGGCAGTGGACCAAGACGATGCGCTACTTCCTGCCGCTCTACCCGACGCTGATCCTGTTCGGCGCGTACGGGCTCGTGGCCCTCTACGACCGGGCCCGCGGCGCGCGCCCGCCCGTGCTCGACCCCGAAGACCAGGACCCGCCGGCGCCGGACGGCGCGCGCCCGGCCCGCCCGCGTCTGGCGCCTGCGGCGCTCGCGCTGATGGCCGTCGTGGTCGGGGCGACCGCCGTGTGGGGGTTCATGTTCTCGCGCATCTACACGCGCGACCACTCGCGGGTGGCCGGCAGCCGCTGGATCTACCACAACCTTCCGACCGCCTTCGGCCTGACCGTCAAGGGCGGCGCCGACGGCGCCGCGCCCGGCCGCTTCCTGCCGGCCAACTGGCCGCAGCAGATCCGGATGGTGTCCGGTACGCACCAGTACCGCGTCGACGACGGTGCCTGGGTCGGCCCGGCGCGGGTGCTCATCCCCGGCACGGCGCCGATCACCGTCGACGGCGTCCACCTGGCCCACGTCACCGACCCCGACGCCGACGCCGACGCCGAGACGTTCGAGGTCGTGCTCTCGACGGCCGCGTTCCTCGGCGAGGACGGCCGGCCCGACGCGCCGCTGGCGAGCGGGACGGTCGACGTCGCGCTCGGCGCCGACGCGCAGTCGGTGAACGTCCCGCTGCCCGAGACCGAGCTGTGGCCGCCCGCGCCGGCGACCGCGACGCCGCCGCCGCTCGGCGGCGACCGCCTCGGCCTGACGCGCTACCTGCCGCTCGGCGCGACGCCCGAGCCGCCCGCGGCGCCGGCCGACACCCCGGTCGGCGAGTACTACCTCTGGCTGCGCGTCGAGGGCGCGCCCGTCCGAGGCCGGCCGAGCATCCTCGCCATCGAGACGCGCTGGGACGACGCCATCCCGCTGGGCCTCGACGGCTACGCCGCCCGCGACGACGCCCAGAGCGAGTGGGGCGAAGGGCTCTTCGGGTCGTCGGAGATGGACCTGTACGACGCCGACACGCCGGCCAAGGTCGACCAGATGCTGGACTGGATGGCGGCGGCCGACTACGTCATGATGAGCTCGAACCGGGTCTACGGCGCCATCGCGCAGCTCCCGAACCGCTGGCCGATGACGCTGCGCTACTACGACGCCCTCTTCGCCGAGGCGTTCGGCATCCGCCACGTGGCGGACATCCACTCGTACCCGAGCCTCGGCGCCTGGGAGGTGAACGACCAGCCGGCCGAGGAGGCGTGGCATGTCTACGACCACCCCAAGGTCGACGTCTTCGCCGTCGACGGCGTCGACCGCGCAGCGCTGCGGGCGGCGCTCCTCCCGCTGACCGGACCCGAGCACGTGACGTTCGAGTGGCCGCAGGAAGGCGACGGCGGGGTCCGCGGGCTCTATTCGCGGCTGCGCGGCGCCGTCCTGGGCGACGCCGGCGACGCGGCGTTGGGCGACGCCGGCGTGCCGCTCGAAGCCGTGATGCTGAGCGACGCGCGGCGCGAGGCGCAGCGCGCGCGGGGCGACTGGATCTTCGACACCGACAGCTTCGTCAACCGCGCGCCGTGGGCAGGGGTGGTCTGGTGGTACGCCGTGCTGGCGCTCGTCGGCCTGGCGGCGTTCCCGCTCGTGGCGACGGTCCTGCCCAACCTCGCCGACCGCGGCTGGGCGGTGGCCCGGACGGCGGGCGTGCTGACGACGAGCTGGCTGGCCTGGCTGGCGGCATCGCTCGGGTGGGCCGACCACACGCCCGCGCTGGTGTGGGCGGCGGCGGCAGCCCTCGGCCTGGTGTCGGCCGGGCTGGCGTGGCGCGACCGGTCGGGCCTGCGCGCCTGGCTGGCGGCGAACCGCCGGCTCGTGGTCGCCGAGGAAGCCGTGTGCCTCGGCCTCTTCGCCTTCTTCCTCGCCATCCGCGTCGGCAACCCGGACCTCTGGCATCCCTATTACGGCGGCGAGAAGCCGATGGACTTCGCCTACCTCAACGCCGTGCTGCGGACGGTGGCGTTCCCGCCCTACGACCCGTGGTTCGCCGGCGGCCAGCTCAACTACTACTACTACGGCTTCGTGTTCGTCGGCGCGCTGATCGAGATGACGCGCATCGTGCCGTGGATCGCGTACAACCTCGCCATCCCGACGCTGGCGGCGTTGACCGGGCTGGGCGTGTTCGGCGCGGCCTACAACTGGTCGCGCGCCGCGCGCCGCGGCCCGTCGACCGGCGCCCGCGCCGGGGCGCTGGCGGCGGTCTTGGCGGTCGTCTCGGGCAACCTGTTCCAGGTGCCGTACATCGCGCAGAGGCTGTCCGAGGTCTCGGGCAGCACGTTCGAGAGCGCCCTGCCCGGCGTGCAGACGCTTGTGCGGGCCGTCCAGGGCTGGGCGGCCGTGATGGCCGACCAGGCGAGCGTGTCGGTGCAGACGGGCTGGTGGTACTGGAACGCGTCGCGCGCCATCCCCGAGCAGGGGGACGTCGCGCCGATCACCGAGTTCCCGTTCTTCACGTTCGTGTACGCCGACCTCCACGCCCACATGATGGCCTTGCCGATCACCGTGCTGGCGCTGACGGTCGCGCTGTCGTGGGCCGTCCTGACCGAGGACGAGCGGCGCGGCTTCAACTGGCCGTTCGAGCTGTGGGGGCTGGGGCGGCTGCTGCTCGGCGCGCTCGCCGTCGGCGCGCTGTGGCCGGCCAACACGTGGGACTTCCCGACCTACGGCCTCGTCGCGGCCGGCGCCCTGGCGGCCGGGCAGTGGCAGCGGCTCGGCGGGCCCGGGCGGGCGTGGCTGTTCCACGTCGGGCTCCGCGGCGGCCTGCTCCTCGGCCTCAGCCTGCTCTTCTTCGCGCCGTACCACCAGGCGTACGTGACGCCGTACGCCAGCTTCCGGGCGTGGGACTCGGTCAAGACCCCGCTGGAGGCCTACATCGTGGTGCACGGCATCTTCCTGTTCGCGATCACCACCTGGGTGCTCGTGAGGCTGGCCGGCGCGCTGCGCGCCCCGGACGAGCGGCCGGCGGTGCTGCGGGTGCTGGCGGCGACGGGCGGCCTGACGGCGCTGGTCCTCGGCGCGCTGTACCTGCGGTCGGTGGGCGCGCTCGCCGGCTCGGAGTACCCGCCGTCGCCGTGGACGCCGCTCTTCGCCGGCGTGCTCCTGACGCTCGGCACGGGCGTGCTGCTGCGGCCGCGCGCCGCGGCGCCCGAGCGGTTCGCGGCGTGGATCTTCGTGCTCGGCGTCCTCCTCACGCTGTTCGTCGAGTACGTCGTGCTCGACGGCGACATCGGGCGCATGAACACGGTGTTCAAGTTCTACATCCAGATCTGGGTGTTGTGGTCGGTCCTGGCGGCCGTCGCGCTGGCCTGGATGGATCCGCTCCGCCGGTGGAGCGCGCGCACGGCGGCCGCCACGGTGGTGCGGGCGTGGGGCGTGGCCTTCGCGGCGCTCGTGGCGTGCGGGCTGGTGTACACCGTGACGGCGGCGCGCGCCAAGATCCACGACCGCTTCCCGGCCGCCTACGGCATGGACCCGGCCGAGCGCGAGGGCTACGAGGAGCGCAACTTCCGCGCCTCGCTGTCGGGGATGGCGTACCTCGACTACGCCCTCTACGACGACGACGGGCACCTGCTGCGCCTCAGCCACGACCGCGACGCCATGCGCTGGCTGCACGACCACGTCGACGGCACGCCGACCATCCTCGAGGGCTTCCGGGTCAAGGGCTACCGCTGGGGCTCGCGCTACAGCATCTACACCGGACTGCCGACCGTGATTGGCTGGGACTGGCACCAGAAGCAGCAGCGCAACGCGATCGGGCACCACGTGGTCGACGCGCGCACGGCCGACGTGGCGACGATCTACGACACGCCCGACGCCGCCACGGCCGCGGCGCTGCTCGACCAGTACCACGTCGACTACGTGATCGTCGGCGAGATGGAGCGCGCGTTCTACGCCGCCGACGGCCTGGCCAAGTTCGACGCCATGGTCGACGACGGGCACGCCGAGCTGGTCTACGCCGGCGGCGCGGCCGACGACCCTGCCGGCGAGCCGGCCGTGAAGATCTACCGCCTCGACCGCGCCGCGGAGGAGGAGGCCGGCACGCCATGAGCAGCGTCCTCTTCGCCACCGCCAAATGGTGGCTCGCCGTCAGCCTCGTCGGCTGGGCCGCCGCCCCGGTGGCATGGCGCCTGTTCCCGGGCCTGCCCGACCGGGGCCTGGCGTTCGTCCGCCCGCTCGGGCTCCTCGTCGCCGGCTACGTGTTCTGGCTGCTCGGCATGGCCGGCATGGTCCCGAACTCGACGGCCGGCGCGTGGTTCGTCGTGCTGGTCGTCGTCTTCGCGGCCGCGTGGGTGGGGCAGCCGCGCCGGGCGGAGGCGCTGGGCTGGCTCCGCCGCCACCGCGCGCTCGCCCTCGGCTACGAGGCCGTGTTCCTCGCCGGGCTGTTCGGATGGGCCGTCTACCGGTCGTACAACCCCAACATCGAGACGTCGGGCGGTGAGAAGTACATGGAGATGGCGTTCATCAGCGGCGTGCTCGACAGCCCGCAGCTCCCGCCGCTCGACCCGTGGATGAGCGGCCACACCATCAGCTACTACTACTTCGGGTACGTCATCGCCGCCTTCCTCATCCACCTCACCGGCATCCTGAGGTTCGAGGCCTTCAACCTGCTGGTGCCGATGTCGCTGGGCCTGGCGCTGTGCGGCGCCTTCGGGCTGGGCTACAACCTCGTCGCGCTGAGCCGCGGCGCGACGCGCGCCGCGCGGCTGTTCGGCGGCGGCTTCACGGCGTTCCTCTTGCCGCTGGCCGGCAGCCTCGAGGGCGCGCTCGAGCTCGGCTACCTGCGCGGCTGGGGCCCCGCGGCGTGGTACGACTGGCTCGACGTGATGAACCTGACCGTCGCCGGCGGCACGTGCCCCGACGAGGCGGCGTCCGGGTTCGGCGCCGGCGGCTGGGTGCCGACGCGCTTCATCTGGTGGTGGCGCGCGTCGCGCGTCATCCACGACGGCTGCGGGTACGTCATCAACGAGTTCCCGTTCTTCAGCTTCATGCTCGCCGACGCCCACCCCCACGTGCTGGCGCTGCCGTTCGCGCTCGCGGTCCTCGGACTGGCGCTGGCCGTGCTGGCGGGCGGGTGGGATCCGGACGGCGATCGCCCGCTGTGGTCGCCGCGCTGGCTCGCGCTGCCGTTCGTGGTGGGGGCGCTCGGCTTCCTCAACACATGGGACCTGCCGACGTACGGCTTCGTGCTCGTGGCGGCCTACGGCCTGCGCGCGCTCCGCCGGCCGGCCGAAGCCGTCGACGTCGCGCGGACGCCCGAGAACACGGCCCTCGCCGTCCTCGGCGGGCTCGGGGTCGCGGCCGTGGCGTGGCGCGCCGCGGCGGTGTTCCTCGAGGCCGCCCGGCAGGTGCCGCCCGATCAGCAGCCGCTCGCCGCGCGGGCGCTGCTCGCCGGCGCGGTGACGCTGGCCGCGGCCGTGGCGGCGCACGGGGTGTGGCGGCAGGCCGCGGCCGGCCACGGCACGGCCCTGCGGGTGCTCGACACGGCGCGGTTCGCCGTATGGCTCGCGGCGTTGTCGATCCTGTTCTACCTGCCGTTCCACCTCGGCTTCCAGTCGCAGGTGTCCGGCATCGGGCTGGTCGACGTCCGCACGCGCTTGCCGCACTGGCTGGTGCACTTCGGGTTGCTCTTCTTCCTCGGCGCCACCGCGATCGCGGCGCTCGCGCCCGACGTGCGCGCCGCGGCCCGGCGGCCGGGTTCCGGGGTGCGGCCGATCGCCGTGGCCGCCGTGGCGGCCATGGCGGGCGCGGCGTACCTGGCGGCGTGGACGGCGTTCGTGCTCGTCGCCGCCATCGCGGCCGCGC
>QEVT01000160.1 GCA_003576755.1 bacterium
CAGCGCCGCTCGCCGGCTCGCGATCCACGGCTCAAGCGCGCTCTTGCGGTGATCCCCGGCCGACAGGATGTAGGCCACCCACACCGCCGCCAACTGCCCATTGCTCAGGCCTGCCTGCAAGCCGTGATTCCCCAGATGCCGATCCAATATCTCAGCCACTCCCACCGCCTTGGCCAGCGCTAGGATCAACGGGATGTCGTCCACGCGTTCATGCTCGACCTTCAGTTCGGTGTTCATGCCCGCCAGGGTACCCCACCTCTAGCCCCTGGCGCAACCCCGCCTGCCTCACGCGGCCGCCCCCTCGATTCCCACCCCGCGTTTCAGCGAAATGAGAGTTCGACGTTTTTGAAATGACCCACCGGCATCGGGAAACAACGGTCAGGAATTGACCCCCATGGCGTCGAGGTGGGCAATGGCGACGTCGAGTAGAAATCCCCGCCTGGCGCATTCACCTCTGGTACCGTGGTGGCGCTGGGCGCCGATCATGGTCGCGGGCGAGGCGAAGGATGTTCCCGATGGCGACGGTTCAGGCTATCGGACATCTCCGCTGCGATGCCCTCTCCGCTCAGCGCTCCAGACCTCGACCCCGCGTGCGGGAACCATTCGGCGCCGCGCGACGTTGATTGAGCAGCCGGCGGAC
This sequence comes from bacterium, assembly GCA_003576755.1. Taxonomy (GTDB): domain Bacteria; phylum Chloroflexota; class Anaerolineae; order Epilineales; family Epilineaceae; genus UCB3. The sequence continues at coordinate 641 of QEVT01000160.1, forward strand.
GCCGGCCCGGTCGCCGCCGGCGCGGCGATCGCTTGACGGCCGGCCATGCGGCCGGCACCGCAGGGGAGGTCGACCCGCCATGCGGCTCTGGCTCGTGCCGTGCACCCAACTGGATACGCGCATCCCGCGCCCTCTCGCCTGCCCGCATGCCGGCTGCGCGGAAGGGGGAAGAGGTAGGCACCGGCCCTCGCGTCGAACCAAGCCCGTTGCGCCTGAACGGTTGCCTTGACGCCAGACCACCTCGGGCTATGATCGTTGATCATGCCCACTGCGTCGGAGCCTCGCCTCGCTCGCCTGCGCCCGCCGCGAACCCTCGCCCTCCCGGCCAGCGCCCTGGCCGCGCTCGTGGCCGGCGGCGTCGGCGGCGCGCAGGTGTTGACGTGCGTCGGGGCCGTTCATGTACCATCCAAGCCCATGGTGTCGCGGGGCGCTGGGAGACTGCAATGAACGATATTGTCAATGCGCTGAACAAGCTGCTGGAGTCCGTATTTGCCTTGCTGGTCAGCGTTGTCATGACACTCTCTCGGCTCGCAGCCAGCTGGGTCATCGACCCGCTCACGCAACTTGTAACGGCAACCGCAACTAAGATTACCGAGATTTCCAACAAGATCTCAGGAACCAGGGAGCCTACAGAGAACGAAAAACTGATTGGCTGCATCTTGTATGGCGTCCTGTTCCTGTTTCTATGTTACTTGTGCTACATATTCTCGTCGTGGCTGGTGTGACCCTGGCCGTCGACGAATCCGCTCGCCGATGACAGCGCGACAGCCGGCGCCGTGACGTTCACGTCGGTGACCGAGGCGGCAGCCAGGCGCGGAGTGTCGATCGTGACAACCAAGTGGACGCCGGAGCAGCGGACCGAGTACACGAAGCGCCTGCCGCGCAAGCGCATCGTCGCGTGCCTGGTGGCGCACCATGGCGGCGGGCTCCTCCTCGTGAAGCCGACGTACCGCGAGGGCTGGCTGCTGCCGGGCGGGACCGTCGAGGCCGGCGAGTCGCCGGCGGCAGGGTGCCTCCGTGAGACCCAGGAAGAGCTCGGCCTCGTGCTGCCGATCACCCGGCTCCTCTTGGTCGACCATGCCACGGACCCCGGAGATGGCAGCGGCGATTGCCTGCAGTTCTGGTTCGGAACCGACGATCTCACAACCGCACAGGTCGATGCGATCGTGCTGCCCGCGGATGAGATCGAGACCTTCCGCTTCGTCCGCCCCGTCGACGCGCGCCAGCTCCTCGTCCCGCGCATGGCGGCGCGCCTCGATGTCCTCCTCAGGCACGGCGCAGCAAGCCGCACGCTGTGTTCGGAGGATGGCCACGCGCTGGCATTCGATCCGTGACAATGGCCCGGACGAGACCAGGTCATTGACACCCCCCCTTCGCGGCCAGTGCCCTCCTCCATGATCGCGCGGCCAACCGACCGGCAAGATCGCCGTCAAGGTGATCAACCCCTGCGGGGACCAGGTGCTGAAGGAATTCGAGGCCTGATTCGATCATCTCATCGCACGCCAACGGGCATGGGTATACTTGGCACCCAGACCAGCCGTCGAACCCGGTCGCAGGCCATCACCACTTCCTGTCCGAATGCTCCGCCGCCCTGGCCTACTGCTTCGATCATCGGGATGAGATCGACGCAAGGACCGGAACCAGCGCCGCATCCCGGGAGCAGTTGAGGCAGGTACCGCTGCCGTGGCCCATCGTAGGGCTTCTGCGGTCCGAAAGGGAGTCGTTCCATGACCGTCCAGACGATCACGATAGACCTACCGGACATTCTGTATCAAGGGTTGAAGCGCCGGGCAGAGCAGACGCATCGGAGCGTCGAGATCGAGGTGCTCGAAGTCGTCGCCGCTGCCGTGCCAGTAGCCGAGGACCTGTCGCCCGACCTGTCGGATGCGGTGACCCAACTCACCGTGCTTCACGACGATGAGCTGTGGCGCGCCGCGCGGAGTCACCTTGCGCCAGAGGCCGCCGCGGAGATGGAGCGCCTGCATCACAAGCGCCAGAGCGACGGCCTCACCGAGTCTGAAGCCGAGGCGCTCGCCAGCCTTGTGGGCCAGTACGAACGGTACATGCTGGTTCGCGCCACGGCGGCGGCACTCCTTCGCGAGCGGGGTCACGACGTCTCCCCACTGCTCGCGCCGGCATGAGTGGTCACATCCCGAAGGCTCTCCGCCAGCGCGTGACAGAGCAGGGCCGCCACCGTTGCGGCTACTGCCTGACTTCGGAGTACATCGTCGGCACGCCAATGGAGATCGAGCACATCATCCCGCAGGCACTCGGGGGGCTTGGCTGAGGGCGTGACAGAACGTTTGATCGAAGGGCTTCCTGGGAGCGCCGGCATCTTGCCGGCTGGAAGCCGGCGCTCCCAGGATCTGCCACCCGCCGCCGTCAGGGGGGCTTGGAGAAGAGGAGAATCTCTGGATCGCCTGTTCCCTCTGCAATGACACCAAACTGGATCGTGTGGCCGGGCGCGATCCGGTGACCGGCGACTTGGTGCGGCTCTTCAACCCACGGCGGGACATCTGGAGCAAACACTTCGCGTGGTCGGACGACGGAACCATGATCGTCGGGCGCACCGCCGAAGGCCGCGCGACTGTAGCCTTGCTCAAGTTGAACCGATCCTCCTTGGTGATCGCCAGGCGTGGCTGGGTCGGCGCCGGTTGGCACCCGCCAACCGAGACGGAGTCACAGCAACCGTCGCCTTGAGCGCACGGAATGTATCTCTCGGAGCGTGGGCGAATCACAGCGACGCTTGAACAAGCACGGGCGTACATGAACATGTACTGTCAGGTGCGCGAAGCGCCGCTGACCCTCACGATCATCGAAGCCGCCCAGAGGATCGAGGGAATCCCCGAGTTGCACAGCGGCTCGTTGCCGCCGCCGCGCTGGTCCTCAACGTACCGCCGATGACCAGCGACACGGCGATCGCGAAGTCACCTGACATCACGACCGTCGGGTAGAGGCGGGAAGGTGGCGCCAACGGCCCCAACGCCGCGGTCGATGCGCAGAAGGCGAAGGACGGTCCCGAGGCAATGATCGACGGCGCGAGCCACGGCGACGCCGACCGCCCGCCCCACCCCTTTGCCTTCGACCCCCCCGTCGATGTAGAATGCCCGATGGACTTCAACCCTTGAGCACCGGACGACCATCTCCAGCGCAGGCCCCCTCTGGCAGCCCGCGCGTCCTCATCACGGGCTACGGCGGCTTCGCGGGCGGGCACTTGGCGGACGAGCTGGCGGCCGAGACCGACTGGCAGGTCATCGGGACGGTGTTCGCCGACCCCACGCTGCCGGCAGGCGCCGTCCGCCGCCCCGACCCTGCCGTCCAGACCATCGCCGTCGACCTCCGCGACCCCGGCGCCACCCACGACCTGTTCGCGCAGGTCGCCCCCGCCATCGTGTTCCACCTGGCCGGCCAGGCCTTCGTGCCCGCCGCATGGGCCGACCCGTGGTCGACGTTCGAGACCAACGTCCGGATGCAGATCAACGTCCTCGAAGCCGCCGCCAAGCAGGCCGCCGCCGGCACGCCCGTGCGCGTCGTGGCCGTCACCAGCATGGAGGTGTACGGCGCCGTCCCGCCCGAGGCCCTCCCCGTGGCCGAAGACTGCCCGCTCGCCCCCATCAACCCCTACGCCACCAGCAAGGCAGCCCAGGACCTGGTGGCCGGCCAGTACGCCCGCTCCCACGGCCTCGACGTCGTCCGCGTCCGCCCGTTCAACCACATCGGGCCGCGCCAGGACGAGCGCTTCGTCGTGCCCGCCTTCGCCCGCCAGGTGGCCGAGATCGAAGCCGGCCTGCGCCCGCCCGAGCTGCACGTCGGCGCCATCGACGCCGAACGCGACTTCACCGACGTCCGCGACATCGCGCGCGGCTACCGCCTCGCCGCGCAGCGCGCTCAGGCCGGCGCCGTCTACAATTTGGGCAGCGGCCGCCCGCACCGCATCCGCGACATCGTGACGCTGCTGCTCGACCGCGCCAGCGTGCCCATCGCCGTCGTCACCGACCCGGCCCGCCTGCGGCCCGTCGACATCCCGCGCACCCAGTGCGACCCCGGCAAGGCCGCGCGCGAGCTCGGCTGGGTACCGCGCGTGCCGCTCGAGCAGACCGTGGCCGAGGTGCTCGACGAGTGGCGCGCCCGCATCGGCGCCGCCGGGCCGAGCGCGGCCGCGCTGACCACACAAGCCTAACCGCGGCCCGGCGCCGCCCGCCGCCCCGGCCCGACAACCACGAGAGATCCATGGCATCCACCCCACGCCGCACCGCCCTCATCACCGGCATCACCGGCCAGGACGGCTCGTACCTGGCCGAGCTGCTGCTCGACAAGGGCTACACCGTCGTCGGGATGGTGCGCCGCACCAGCACCGTCCGCTTCGACCGCATCCGGCACATCCAGGACCGCGTCCACCTCGTCCCCGGCGACCTCCTCGACGAGGTGTCGCTCATCCACATCCTGCGCGAGCACCGGCCGACCGAGGTCTACAACTTGGCGGCCCAGAGCTTCGTCCAGACCTCGTGGAGCCAGCCCGTGTTCACCGGCGAGGTCACGGCCCTCGGCGTCACGCGCCTGCTCGACGCCATCCGCATCGTCGACCCCGCCATCCGGTTCTACCAGGCCTCGAGCAGCGAGATGTTCGGCAAGGTCGTCGAGGTGCCGCAGCGCGAGACCACCCCGTTCTACCCGCGCAGCCCGTACGGCGTCGCCAAGGTGTACGGCCACTGGATCACGGTCAACTACCGCGAGAGCTACGGGATGTTCGCGACGTCGGGCATCCTGTTCAACCACGAATGCGTCGACGCCCAAACGCCGCTGGTCGTGCGCGTCGGCCAGTCCGTCGACGTCTGCCGCCCGATCGACCTCGTCCCCTTGCGGCGCAAGGGCCCGAGCACGCAGCATTTCGACCTGCCGGACCTGCAAGTATGGGACGGGCGCGCCTGGACGCGCGTCCGGTCGATCACTGCCACCCGCCGCCGGCAGACCGAGCCGGACCACCGGATGCAGTGGATCGAGGCCCGCGGCGGCGTCGTCGCCGTGACAGCCCATCACCGCATGCTCGTCGCGGACCCGGCGCGAAGGGAGGATCCGGCGCGGATGCGCGTCAACGGGCATGCGGCGGCATCCGCGGGCACCGGTTTGGGGACGGCAGTCGATCCCGAAGCCGCCGTCGGTGTCGCCTTTGGCGCCTTCGACCCCACCATCGACGGCTTCGACCCTCCGGGGGGTGGCGGGCACGCGCTCGACTCCGGCTGGCCCGTGCACCACGTCCGCCCGGCCCGCGACATCGCGGCCGGCGACCGGTTGGCGCTGGCGGAGTCGTTCGCCGCGGGACCGGGCTGGACGGTGCTCACGCCCGAGCTGGCCGAGCTCCTGGGGCTGCTGACCGCGGACGGCTACGTGTCGACAGAGGGGAGCATCACGTTCACCAACAACAGCTCGAAGATCCGCCACCGCGTGGCAGATCTCTGGGCGCGCACGTTCATGGGTCAGGCGTCGGAGTGGGTCGGGGTCTTGGGCTGGTCGGGTGAGGCGTCGGTCGGCAAGCTCAATCTGAACGGACATCGCGCCGTCGGCGTGTGGCTGCGCGGCCTCCTCTACACCCGCGACGGCTTCAAGCGCGTGCCGGCGCTGGTGCTGAACGCCCAGCCGGACGTCCAGGCGGCCTACCTGCACGGCTACTACGCCGGCGACGGGCTCAAGGCCGGGAATGGCACGAGCATCAAGACCAACAGTGCCGTGCTGGCTCAGGGCCTCTACTGGCTCTATGCCGGCCGCGGCCGGTGCTCGTCGGTTTCCATCGAACAGCGCAACGGGCGGGTGTACTTCCAGCTGAACGTCCGCGCGGCCGACACCGGCGCCAAGGGCCAGCATCTCAGCCGCGATCCGGCCGAGGTGCGCGCCGTCTCACCCATGGAGGCCCCGGACGAGTGGGTGTTCGACCTGGCCACCGACAGCGGCGTGTTCATGGCTGGCGTCGGGCGCGTCGTCGTCCACAACAGCCCCCGCCGCGGCGTCGAGTTCGTCACCCGCAAGATCACCGACGCCGTGGCGCGCATCCACCTCGGGCTGCAGCACGAGCTGCGGCTGGGCAACCTCGACGCCAAGCGCGACTGGGGCTGGGCGCCCGACTACGTGCGGGCCATGTGGCTGATGCTCCAGCACGACGAGCCCGACGACTTCGTCATCGCCACCGGCGAGACCCACTCCGTGCAGCGCTTCTGCGACATCGCGTTCGGCCACGTCGGGCTCGACTGGCGCGACCACGTGGTGCAGGACGAGCGGTACATGCGGCCGGCCGAGGTCGACCTCCTGGTCGGCGACCCCGCCAAGGCCGGCGCCAAGCTGGGCTGGGAGCCGACGGTGACGCTCGACGAGATGATCAAGGAGATGGTCGACGCCGACATCCGCCTGCTCGGCGAGGAGCGGGGGCTGTAGGCATGGGCGACGGATCGAGGCAGTGGGCGATGGGCGCGGGCAACCCCCCGGGGCGATGGGCGTTGACCACGGACGACCGATCGAGGCGTTGGGCGATGGGCCGGCACGACGGGCGGAGGCGCTAGGCGATGGGCATGGGCGAAGACGGGCGCGAGGTCATCCAGTTCGGCACCGACGGGTGGCGGGCGCGCATCGGCGAGGACTACACGTTCGACAACCTGCGGCGCGTGGCGGCCGCGGCGGCGCTGTACTACCGCGACGCCGCCGACGGCGCCGCGCGCGGGATCGTCATCGGGCACGACCGGCGCTTCGCGGCGCGCGACTTCGCCATGGCCGCCGCCGAGGTGGTGGCGGCGCACGGCGTGCCGGTGTGGCTGACGGCCGACGCCACGCCGACGCCCGTCATCAGCCAGAGCGTCGTGGCGCGCGGCGCGGCCGGCGCCATCAACCTCACGGCCAGCCACAACCCGCCCGGCGACCTCGGCTTCAAGGTCCGCGACGCCACCGGCGCCGCCCTGGCGCCGGCCGTCCTGGCCGAGGTCGAGGCGCGGCTGCCGGCGGCGGGCGCCGCGGTGCCGCGGGTGGCGCTGTCGGCGGCGCTGGCGGACGGGCGCGTGCGGGTGTTCGACCCGGCGCCCGACTACCGCGCGCACGTCGCCCGGCTCGTCGACCTGCGCCGCATCGCCGACGCCGGGCTGCGCATCGCCTACGACCCGATGTGGGGCGCCGGCATCGGCTGGCTGGAGTGGCTCCTCGGCCCCGGCGCCCGCACGCGGCTGCACACCATCCACGGCACCCCCAACCCGCTCTTCCCGGAGATGTCGCGGCCCGAGCCCATCCCGCCCAACACCGACGCGCTGGCCCGCCACACCCGCGCCGTCGGGGCGGACATCGGCATCGCCAACGACGGCGACGCCGACCGGGTCGGCGCCGTCGACGAACACGGCCGGTTCATCCACCAGCTCCAGGTGTACGGCCTGCTCGCCTACTACCTCCTCGAGGTGCGCGGCGAGCGCGGCGCCATCGTCAAGACGCTCTCGACGACCTCGATGCTCGAGGTGCTCGGCCGCAAGTACGGCGTGCCGGTGCACGAGACGGGCGTGGGCTTCAAGTACGTCGGCCCGAAGATGCTCGAGACCGACGCGATGATCGGCGGCGAGGAGAGCGGGGGCTTCGCGTTCCGCGGCCTGCCGGAGCGCGACGGGCTGGTGGTGGCGCTGGCGCTCGTCGACCTCATGCTCGAGACCGGCCAGTCGCCGTCGCAGCTCATCCGCACGCTCTACGACGCCGTCGGCGCCGAGTGGCACTACCACCGCGTCGACGTCCGGTTCGACGAGGCCGACCGCGCCGCCGTGCGGGGCCGGCTCGACGCCGCGACGCCGGCCGAGCTGGCGGGCCTGGCGGTGACGCACATCGACCGGCGCGACGGGTTCAAGCTGCGCTTCCCGGACGACGGCTGGATGCTGATCCGGTTCTCGGGCACCGAGCCCCTGATGCGGGTGTACACCGAGACGACGCACGCCGACAAGGTGGCGGCGCTCCTCGACGGCGGGCTGGCGCTGGCCGGCATCGGCCGGGACGGGCGGGCGCGGCCGGGATGATCCTGGTGGACACGCACTGCCACCTCGACGCGCCGCAGCTCGCCGACGAGCCGACGGCCGACGTGGTGGCGCGCGCGGCGGCGGCCGGCGTGGCGCGCATGGTGACGATCGGCACCGACGTCGCCTCGAGCCGGCGTGCCGTGCGCCTGGCCGCGGCGCACGCGGCCGTGTGGGCGGCCGTCGGCATCGACCCGAACAGCGCGCTCGAGGCCGACGACGCGGCGCTGGCCGAGATCGAGGCGCTGGCCCGGCACCCCAAGGTGGTGGCGGTGGGCGAGATCGGGCTGGACCACCACTGGGACAAGGCGCCGCACGACGTCCAGGCGCGGGTGTTCCAGGCGCAGCTCGAGCTGGCCACGCGGCTCGGGCGGCCGGTGGTCATCCACTGCCGCGACGCCCACCCCGACGCGACGGCGCAGCTCGCGGCCTGGGCGGCCGGCGCCGACCGCGGCCGCGCGGGGCCGCGCGGCGTCATGCACTGCTTCTCCGGCGACCTGCCGGGGGCGCGGCGCCTGGTGGACCTCGGCTTCGTGATCTCGCTGGCGGGGCCGGTGACGTTCAAGAACGCGGCGGCCGCGCGCGCGGTGGCGGCGGGGCTGCCGCTCGACGCGCTCGTGGTCGAGACCGACGCGCCGTACCTCGCGCCGCACCCGCACCGCGGGCAGCGCAACGAGCCGGCGCTGGTGCGGCACACGGCGGCGTGCGTGGCCGAGCTGCGGGGGCTGCCGCTGGCGGACCTCGCGCGCGCCACGAGCGCCAACGCCGCGCGGGTGTTCGGGTGGCCGGCGCCCGAGGCGTGGGCCGCATGACCACGCCGAACGCGGCCCCGCCGCCGGCGGCCGGCCTGCGCCTGCCGCCGGTGCTGCTGCCGGTGGCCGACGACCTGGCGCGGCTCGAGGCCTGCCTGCGCGACGGCGAGGGGATCGAGTTCGACCTCCTGCGCCAGCTCCTGGACTGGGTCTTCTCGAGCGGCGGCAAGCGCATCCGCCCGGCCATGGTGTTCGGGGCGGCGCGGCTGGGCCGGGCGGACCCCGAGGCGGTGACCAGGCTGGCGGCGGCCATCGAGACGCTGCACACGGCGACGCTGGTGCACGACGACCTCGTCGACGGCGCGATGATCCGGCGCGGCATGCCGACGCTCAACACGCGCTGGAGCGCGGGCGCCACGGTGCTGGCGGGCGACTGGCTGTTCGCGCGGGCGGCGCGCTTCGCGGCCGACACCGGGCACATCCGGGTGATGCAGATCTTCGCGCGCATGCTCGGCACGCTGACCGACGGCGAGCTGCGGCAGATGTTCGGCCGGCAGGGCATCCCGACGCGCGAGGCGTACGCCTACCGGATCTACGCCAAGACGGCGTCGCTGTTCGAGGCGGCGACCGAGGCGGCCGGCGTGCTGATGGGCGCGGGGCCGGACGACATCGACGCGCTGGCGGCGTTCGGGCGGCAGGCGGGCATGGCGTTCCAGATCGTCGACGACATCCTGGACTTCACGAGCACCGAGGCGCGGCTGGGCAAGCCGGTGGGCAGCGACCTGCGCGGCGGGACGGTGACGCTGCCGGCGCTGATCTACCTCGACGGGCACCCCGAGGCGGCGGGCTGGTGGGCCAACGGGTCGGCGCCGGACGCGGACCGGGTCGAGGGCGTGATCGAGGCCATCCGCGGCGACGCCGACGTGCTGGCGGCGGCGCGCGACGCGGCGCGGGCGCGGCTGGCGGCGGCGCTCGACGCGCTGCGGACGCTGCCGGCGGGCGCCGCCCGCGACGACCTCGAGCACATCGCGCGCTTCGCCGTCGAGCGCGACACCTGACGCGGCCGGGGTCGGCGCCGATGCCGCCGGTGGGGGTCGTGATCGTCAGCTGGAACGTGCGCGACCTCCTGCACGAGGCGCTGGCGTCGCTGGCGGCGTCGACGGCGCCGACGCGGGTGGTGGTGGTCGACAACGCGTCGACCGACGGCTCGGCGGCGATGGTGGCGGCGGCGTTCCCCGCGGTCGCGCTGATCGCCAACGCCGACAACCGGGGCTTCACGGCGGGCAACAACCAGGGCTTCGCGGCGTTGGGGGTCGACGTGCGGGCGCGCCGGGTGGCGCCGGGCGCGCCGCGCCACGTGCTCATGCTCAACCCGGACGCGGCGGTGGCGCCGGACGCGGTGGCGCTGCTGGCGGGGTACCTCGACGCCCACCCGGACGCCGGCGCGGTGGGGCCATTGGTGCTGAACCCGGACGGCAGCGAGCAGCCGAGCCGGCGGCGCTTCCCGACCCCGCTGACCGGGCTGCTCGAGAGCACGCCGCTGGGCTGGCGCTGGCCGGGCTCGCCGGCGGCGCGGCGGTTCCACATGGCGGACGTGCCGATCGGGTCGGATGGCCCGGTGGACTGGGTGACGGGGGCGGCGCTGATGGTCCGCTCGGACGCGCTGGCGGCCGCGGGGGGCTTCGACGAGGGGTTCTTCATGTACTCCGAGGAGGTCGACCTGTGCCGGCGGCTGCGGGACGCGGGCTGGGCGACGCACTTCTGCGGGGCGGCGCGGGTGACGCACCACGAGGGCAAGAGCAGCGAGCAGGGGCTGGCGGCGCGGCACGTGCGGTTCCACCGCTCGCGGGTGCGGTACTTCTGGAAGCACCACGGCCGGGCGGCGGCGGAAACGGTGCGCCTCGGGGTGCTGGCGATGTTCGCGCTCGAGGCGCTGGTCGAGACGGGCAAGGGACTGCTCGGGCACCGGCGGGACCTGCGGTGGGCACGGGCGCGGGCGTACGCCGGGCTGCTGCGCGACGGGCTGGCGCCGGCGGCGGACGACCCGGTGCGCGGCGGGGGCGGCCCGCGCGCGGACGGCCTCGGCTGATGGCGACGCGCCCGCTGAAGGTGTGCTTCGTCACGGGGGAGTACCCGCCGGACGAGGGCGGGGTGGCGGACTACACGGCGTGCCTGTCGGCCGCGCTGGCGGCGCAGGGCGCGGTGGTTGACGTGGTGACGGCGCGGGGCAGCGGCGCCGCGCGGCCGGCGAACGGCGCCGGCGAC
>QEVT01000161.1 GCA_003576755.1 bacterium
GGCCAGGCTCCGGCCGACGGCGGGCGCGGCGCGGCGGCGCGAGCGCGAGGGGGACACGTCGGGCTCAGAGCGGCTTGAACTGTTCGAACGGCTGCTGGCATGCGTGGCAGTAGAGGAGCACCCGGCAGATCGTCGGGCCGAACGCGTTGGCCACGGTCGTGTCGATCGAACCGCAGAACGGGCAAGCGACCGGCGCCGCTTCGAACGTTGCGCCGGTCGCCGAAGCGAGCCCCGCCGAGAGGTCGAACCCTCCGGGACGGCTCGCCCCGGGTGCGCCCGCCTCGGGCGTGGGATCCGCGGTCCGTGGCGGCACCGGCGCGAGGTCGATGTCCGCCCGGAACGCGCGCCGCGCCGGCGGCGGGGGCGCGAGGCCGATCGACCGCATCCGCTCGCGGGCGGCGGGAGCGATCCGGTCGCTCGTCCAGGGAGGGTCGAGCACGACCGGCACGTCGACGCTGGTCGCGCCCAGCGCCAGGACACGGTCGGCGATCTCGGCACGCATCACGTGCAGCGCCGGGCAGCCGGTGAACGTCGGGGTGATCGCCACCGTCACGCGGTCGGCGTCGACCGACACCGACTGGACGATGCCGAGCTCGACCACCGAGACCACCGGGATCTCGGGATCCTTGACGTCGTCGAGGGCGGCCCATACGGCCGCCGGCGTGATGGCAGGCATGCGGCTCTCCTTCCGCGGCCGGCCCATCCCCGGCCCCGTGTGCCGGCGGTCGCGACCGCCGGCACGCGTCTACTTCGCGGGTGCTACCAGACGGCCGCCGGGTCCGAGCGGTACAGGCCCTGCATCGCCGCGAGCAGGACGGCCAGGTGCTCGGTGTGCGTGCCGCGCCGGCCGCCTTCGATCGAGGCCACCGTCGGCCGCCAGCCGTCGGCGCCGTCGGGCACCACCGGTGGGCTCAGCTCCGATGCTTGGAGAAACGGCACGACCGCGGCGAGCCAAGCAGCCCGCAGCGCCGCCGACGGCGGGACCAGCCCGCGCGCCACGAGGGCCGACTCGCCGTCCGGCGCCTCGAACAGCCCGAGCGCGTACGGAAAGAGATCGTCGAGGGCGCGCTGCAGGCGCAGGCGGCTGTCGGCGTTGGCGCGCCCCAGCCGCTCGACGTACGCCCGGCCGTGGAGGAGGTGGTACTTCTCCTCCTGCCGGAGCTTGGCGGCGGCTTCGGCCAGGGCCGGCCACGGGCTCTCGGCGAGCGCCCCATAGCGGATGGCTTCGGCGACGTCGAACAGGTACTGCCGCACGAGGCTGAACGCGTAGTCGCCGCGCGGCAGCTCGACGAGCTGCGCGTTGCGCCAGTCCGGCGCGTCGCGCAGGAACGCGATCGCGTCGGGCGTCGGCGCGCCGAAGTGCTGGTGCAGCACGCCGTACCACACCTGGGCGTGGCCGAGCTCGTCCTGCGCCATGCTGCTGAACGCGATGTCCTCCTCGAGGATCGGGCCGAGCCCGGTCCATTCGCTGTCGCGGTGGCCGAGGAGCATCTCGTCGTCGCCGAGGGCCTGCAGGTAGGCCCGCAGCGCCGCGCGCGTCGTGTCGTCGAGCGCCGCCGCGTCGGGGGACAGGGTCGGTGCGGCGCCGACGGCGGTGGCGGCGCTCACGCCGCACCGTCCTTGCCGCGGATCACCTGGTCGGCCGTGTGAAGGACCGAGTCGACGTGGTGGTCGTCGTCGTCCTCGGCCGCTCTGGCCGCCGCGCCGCCCGGGCCGTGGATCTTGCTCTTGCGCAGGCCGTGGAAGCCGCCCGGCTCGCGGTACATCTTGTCGGTGGTGTGCACGAAGACGTCGGCGTCGGCGTAGTCGGTGGCGTGGATGCACGACGCCGGCACCACCCACAGGTTGACGCAGTCGCCGCGCCGGGCGTAGGCTTCCTTGGCCAACACCAGCGCCACCTCGGCGTCCGGGGCGTGCAGCGAGCCGACGTGCCTGTGGTGCTCGCCGCGGTGATCCTGCTGGAACACCTCCCACACCCCCCACTCGGTGTCGGCGTCGGCGTGCCCGGGGTCGTGCTGGCGCGCGAAGCCGAGCCGCTGATGGTAAGGGTCGAAATGCCAGGAACGCGTGTAGCTCGGCATGTCGGCGTGCAGCGCGCGGACCTCGGGGGTCGGATCGCTCGGGTCGCCGTACATGTCAGGCCGCCCGCGGGAGCAGGTCCCGCTTCTCGAGCGCCGTGCGGAGCCACGAGCCCTCCTCGTAGATGAGCCGCCGCAGGGCGAGTCGCTCGCGGTTCATCGGCCCGTCGCCGTTGATGACCCGGAAGAACTCGTCCCAGTCGGGCTGCGTGATGACGTAGTCGCCGGTGTCGGGGTCGCGGTGGAGGCCCTTGTCGGGGATGTCGAGGCCGAGCTCCTCGATCTTCGGGACGAACTTCTGCAGCCAGATCTGGCGCTGCTCGTCGTTGGTCTTGGGTTTGACGCCCCAGCGCTGGAGGACCTCGGTGTGCACGCTCTGGCGGTCCGGCGGCCCGAAGAACATCATCGTCGGCCACCACCACCGGTTGAACGCCTCCTGGCACATGTCGCGCTGGGCGCGCGTGCCAGTGGCGAGCGTCACCACCAGATCGTAGCCCTGCTTGAGATGGAACGCCTCCTCGTAGGTGATCCGCTTGAGCGCACGCCCGTACGGGCCGTACGATCCGGTCTGCATGATCGTCTGGTTGACGATCGCCGCGCCGTCGATCAGCCAACCGACCATGGCGATGTCGGCCCACGTCTCGCACGGATAGTTGAACACGTTCGAGTACTTGCTCGTCCCGTTGATCAGCTCCTCGATCATCTCGACCCGCGGCTTGCCCAGCGTCTCGGCCGCCATGTACAGGAGCTGGGCGTGTCCGACCTCGTCCTGGACCTTGGCGATGAGCGCCATCTTGCGCTTGAAGCCCGGCGCGTACGGGATCCACTGCCCTTCAGGCAGCGCGCCCATGAGCTCGCTGTTGGCGTGCTGCTGGATCAACCGTGTCAGTTGCTGCCGGTAGCGGTCCGGCATCCAGTCCCCCGGCTCGACCTTGTCGCCGCGCGCGATGCGCGCCTCGAAGGCATGGAGCTGGGCTTCGTCGCTCAACGTGGTCATCGGGTGTCACTCCTGGAGTGGTCGGGGATCGATCGATCGGCGGCTGCCGCGCCGCCATCGGCGCCCTGGTCGCGGCCCAAGAGGCCGCCGAGCACCAAGGCGGAGAACGCGTCGGCGAGGCTGTCCGGGTCGAGCGCGCCGCCCGGATCGTACCACTGGGGGATCCAGTTGCACGCCGAGAGGCACAGCCGCGCGGCGAGCCGCACGTCGACGGGGGCGAACACCCCGGACGCCACGCCGTCGGCGATGATGGCCTGCCACGCCGCCTCGTACGCGTCGCGCCGGGCCCGCACCTCCGCGACGCGGGATGGGGGCAGGTGCTGCCAGTCGTGGAAGTAGACCTTGGCCGCCGGCAGGTTCGCCGCGATCACGCGGATGTGGGCACGCATCGCGGCGCGAAGCCGCGCCGGCGGCGCAGCGTCCGTGGGCACGCGCGCGATGGCGGCCTCGAACTCGTCGGCGGCGCGCACGACGATCGCCTCGAGCACGGCCTCCTTCCCGGCGATGTGGGCGTAGAGGCTGCCGGCTTGGAGCTCGACCGCACCCGCCACCTGGCGCATGGTCGTCGCGTGATAGCCTTGGTGGCTGAAGAGGCGTTCCGCGGCCGAGGTGATCTCGAGCAACCGGGTGTTTTGCACGTCGTCTCCGAGCTCCAGAACGAACGCTTGTTAGGCGCGGAGAGTATATGACACCGCGAACCACCGGTCAACCGGGCGCGCCGGCCACGCGGTGGCCGTGGTGGCCGGCACCCGGCTGCGGACCGGTCGACCGAGCTGGTCGTGAGTCGGCGCCGGCTCCGGCGTTCGCGCGACGCGAAGCGGGGGACGGGTGCCTGCTCCCGTCCCCCGCGTTCTGCGTGTCGGCTCAGCCCACCGGCGTGCGATCGCTGCCGGCCGGCGACATCATCCGCCACCGCCCGCGTCGGCCGGTGCGGTCGCCGCGGCGTCGCCGCCCGCCGCTTCGCCTTCGCCGGCGGCCGGATCGGCTTCTCCCTCGGCGGGCGCCAGGTCGGGGCACTCGTCTTGCAGGACCGCCGTGCGCAGGCCGACGTGCTGGCCGTTGCCGTCGCGGGTGATGAACAGCGCCGTGTCGGCGGCCTTGGAGACGTATGGCAAGGCCGGCATCACCGCAGCGTCGTCGCGATTGGGACCGACCGGCAGCGTCGTGAGCTGGGTCAGGTCGCCGCCAGGGGCGTGAATGCGCACCGCCTGCCCGTCCCACAGCGTGAGGAAGTGCTCGTCGTCGCCGAAGTTGCGGAAGTAGACCGGCTCGCCGCGGATGCCGAGCAGGCGCGTGAGCTTGGCGCCGCCGCCGATCTCCTTGCCGCCCTTCTCGGCGGCGATCCGGCGGATCTCGGTATCCGTGAACATCGAGTCGCTCGTGGCCCCCTCGGCGCCGATGAGCGGCGTGTTCATCACGAAGAGCGACTTGCCGTCGGCCGCCCACGCCACGTGAGGGGCGGTCGTGTTGCTCAGCGTCCGCACGTGGGTGAGCTTGCCGTCGGCCACCGACATGATGTCGAGGGTCTTGCGGCCGACCTGCGCCGTGTTGTCGTCCTGGACGATCGCCAGCTGCGTCGAGTCCGGCGACCACACCATGCTGATCAGGCCGCGGTTGGCGACCAAGGGCGCGCGCCGGACGTTGATGCTGGTCTCGACCGCCGGGAGCTCGTGCTTGACCACC
Source organism: bacterium (assembly GCA_003576755.1). Taxonomy (GTDB): domain Bacteria; phylum Chloroflexota; class Anaerolineae; order Epilineales; family Epilineaceae; genus UCB3. The sequence continues at coordinate 4,759 of QEVT01000161.1, forward strand.
GGGTTGCCGGCCTTGTCGCGCTCGTAGATGAACAGACCGTTCTGCGGCGCGTTGAAGTCGAACACCCGCAGCTCGCCGGCGCTGCCGACGATCGCGGCGACCTTCGATCCGTCGGGCGAGAGGGCGAACGACACCACGCCCTCGGTCTTGACCGGGTCGTTGACGGGCACCTGCACCAGCGACTTGTCCTCGATGCTGAGCGTCGTGCCCGGCTCGGGCACCGATCCGGTGTAGAGCTTGGCATGGGCGTTGCGGATCGTCTTCATGTCGACCGCGACGACGAATCGGTTGCCCGCCTGATCGAGCTGGAGGTCCACCATGTCCTCGGCGATCCCCACCCCTTCCGGCGACGGCGTGCCCGGGATCGCCGTGGCATACTGCGGGATGGAGTCGATGGGATCCCACGTCGTGAGGATGTGGCGCTCGTTGTACGCGCCGCTGGCCTGCTTGTCCTGGACGATGACCGCGCGGTCGGTGCTGCCCCACGATTGCTCTTCCGGCAACGTTGGAGGCTTGTCGGCCGTGAGGTACATCACGCGGTTGCCCGCGTCGTCCATGGCGGCCGCGATGACGCTCTGCCCGTACCATGGCAGGCAAGCGGCGTAGCTGCCCTGGGTCTCGACGAGGATCTCCGGTGGCGGCTCCTCGGCGAACGGGTTGGGGATGCTGTCGCAGCCCGCGGTCAACGGTGCCAGGAGCACGAGCAACGACAAGCGCCAGGCATGAGCATGCCTTGAGGTGCGGAATGCAGGCATCAGCGGGTCTCCTCCTACGGTGTATGTCGGCGCGACGCGTCGGCGACGCGCTTCGGCCGTATTGTATGGAATATGCCGGGGCGGCACAAGGCGACGACGATCCAGCGTCGCGTCGGGTCCGGCCTCGGATCGCCCCCGGACCCCGCCGAATCGCGCGGCGCCTTAGTGTACCAAAGAGAGGTTGACCAAACCGTGACGGGATTCAGACAATGTGCTGACAGACGGTCAGCGTTGTCTGTGATGGGCCGTCTTGTGCCGGTCAGGTTGGGGATGGAGGCGAGGCTGACCAAAGGTTCTGTGGGTGCGCCGCGGTCCGGCGCCGCAGCCGGTCGTGCGGCCGGACGTAGTATAATGGGGTGGCGTCGCCTTCGTGCACCCCGGCGTCGCGCGATGCTCGCCCCTGGAAGGGCCCTCGTGACCATGCCCGTGTCCGACCCACCCATCGACGCCGCCCGCCCGCCGCTCTCCGCCGACCTGGTGGCGCTGGCGCGGCCGCGGCTGGCCGTGCTCGGCCTGATCATGGTGGTGCTTTCGTATGCCGCGGCCCGGCCGCCGGCGTTCCATGCCGGGGCGTTCACGGCCCTCGTCGCCGGCGCCATGCTGTCGCTGTGCGGGGCCAGCGCGCTGAACCAGGTCATGGAGCGCGACGCCGACGCGCAGATGAAGCGCACGATGGGCCGGCCGCTGCCTGCCGGGCGCATGACGCGCCGGGCGGCGGCGGCGTATGGCCTGGCGCTGACGCTCGGCGGCCTGGCGATCCTCGTGGTCGGCGTCAACCGCTTGACCGCCCTGAGCGCTGCCCTGGGGTGGCTGGTCTACGTGTTGGTGTACACGCCCCTCAAGCCGGTCACCACCCTCGCCACCGTCGTCGGCGCCGTGCCCGGCGCCGTGCCGGTGCTGATGGGCTGGGCCGCGGCCCGCGACAGCCTCGACCTCCATGCCTGGACGCTGTTCACCATCCTCTTCCTCTGGCAGCTGCCGCACTTCCTGGCCATCGCCTGGATGTACCGCGCCGACTACGCCCGCGCGGGCTTCAAGGTTCTCTCCACCGAGGATCCCTCGGGCGACGCCGTCTCGCGCCACGTGGTCAACTACGGCCTCGCGCTCCTGCCGGCCAGCATGCTGCCGTCGATCGTCGGGCTGGCGGGCCACGTCTACTTCTTCGGGGCCGTCGTGCTCGGGGTGGCCTACCTCGCGTGCGGCGTGGCCCTGGCGCGCGAACGGACGGGCATCGCCGCGCGCCGCCTGCTCAAGGCGTCGGTGTACTACCTGCCGCTGTTGTTCGCGCTCCTGGCCCTGGACCAGTGGATCGATTGAGACGTCACGGCTCCGGGACCAGCCGCACACCGTGCCCGCGCACCACGACGACGTACTCGCGGGACGGGTCGATCGCCGCGATGCGGGACCGGACCCGGCGCACGAGCCCGTCCACGGCCTGGTCGGACACGCCGTCCTCGAACGGGTAGCAGGCCTCGATCACCTCGTCGCGGGTGTACACGCGCCCCGGCTCGCGCGCCAGCAGCGTCAGCAGCGCGAACTGCGTGGCCGTGAGCGGCGGATCGATCGGTTGCCCGTCGATGGTCACGCCGCGCGAGGCGGCGTCGATGCGCAGCCCTCGCGGCGGGCGCTGAGCCGGCACGGTGGCCTCGCTGTCGACGAAGATCAGCCGATGGCGGGGCGCGATCAGGATCTCGTCGCCGTCGCGCAGCACGGTCGCGCGGTGCACGGGCGTGCCGTTGACGAACGTGCCGTTCTTGCTGCCGAGGTCGGTCAAGGTGTAGTGGTCCCCGTCGTGGTCGATCTGCGCGTGCCGGCGCGACACCTCGCGGTCGGCGAGCACCACCGCGTTGGCCTCGTCGCGGCCGATGGTCATGGCGGGCGCGTCGAGCACCCAGCGTTGGGCGACCGCGCCCACCGCGTCGTGCAGGATCAAGAGCGCTGGGCTGGACATGGCGTTCTCCGTGGGTTGGATGCGCGGCGTTGGGGGGCTCGGTCGGTCCCTGCGCGGCGCAGGGCGGATGGTGAGGCGGCTGCCGCCGCACGACCCCGCGCCGTGGTCGCCGGGCGGCCCTTCCCGCGGCCGGCTTGACGTGGATCGTGGCCGGCACTAGCCTTCCGCCCGTCATGGGGGATCCGATCGGGATGGTGTTGCGCGAGCGCTATCGGCTCGAGGCGGCCGTGGGCGAAGGCGGTATGGGCACGGTCTACCTGGCCGAGGACCTCCGGCTGCCCGGCCGGCGCTGCGCGGTCAAGCACGTCGCCTGGCACGGGCACCGAGCGGCCGGCATCGCGCGGGCCGAGGGCGAGCGCTTCCTGCGCGAGGCGGCGATCCTCGCCCGCCTCGACCACCCGGCGCTCCCGAAGGTCTCCGACTACTTCGAGTCGGATGACGGCGCCTGGCTGGTGATGGACTTCGTCGCCGGGCAGGACCTCCGCGCGATCCTCGTCGACGCGCTGAGCCGCCGCCGGCAGCTCGACGAGCGCCAGGTGGTGCGCTGGGCCGAGGACGTGTGCGGCGCGCTGACCTACCTCCACGCCCAGGACCCGCCCATCGCGCACCGCGACATCAAGCCCGCCAACGTCAAGCTGACCCCTGACGGGCAGATCAAGCTGGTCGACTTCGGCCTGGCCCACCCCGTCGAGGCCGCCGATGGCCGGACCGTGACGGTGGTGACGGGTGCCGGCTCGCGGCCCTACCAGCCGCTCGAGCAGTACGGCGACGGCGCGCACATCGACGCCCGCGCCGACGTGTATGCCCTCGGTGCGACGCTCTACCACCTCTTGACCGGTCATGCGCCGCCCTCGGCCCAGGAGCGCTTCCTCGGCCGACCGCTCGAGCCGCTCCAGGTGTTGCGGCCGGACGTGTCGTCCCCGGTCGCGCACGCCGTGGCGTCGGCGATGGCGCTGCACCCCGACGACCGGCCGGCATCGGCCGAGGCGCTGCGCCGGCTCCTGACTGGCGCGGTCCCGGCCGGGCGCCTCGAGCCGGCCTCGGGCTGGATCGACGCCCTGCGCGCCAACGCACCGCTCGCCGCGGTCACGGCGATCCTCGCGGCCGCCGCCATCGCGCTCACGATGTGGTAGCCCGGCGGGCGCGCCGCCACGCCAGCCCCAGGCCCGCCAGGCCGCCCGCGAGGGCGCTCCCGGCGGCCGACACCAGCGCGCCGGGCCCGGTC
>QEVT01000005.1 GCA_003576755.1 bacterium
CCACGGCGGCGCCCGGCGCGACGCCGCTCGCGCTGCGGGCCAAGGTCCTCGCCACCCGGCCCCACGACCCACAGGCCTTCACGCAAGGGCTCTTCCTGGCGGACGGCGTGCTCTTCGAGAGCACCGGGCTCAACGGTGAGTCCACCCTTCGGCGCGTCGACCCCGACACCGGCGCGGTCCTGCAGCGCGTCGACCTGCCGGAGACGGTGTTCGCCGAGGGGTTGGCGCGCGTCGGCGATCGCCTGATCCAGCTGACATGGCAGAACCGGGTGGCGTACGTATACGACCGCACCACGTTCCGCGAGATCGGGCGGCATGCCTACGACACCGAAGGCTGGGGCCTGTGCCACGACGGACGCCGGCTGGTGATGAGCGACGGGACGAGCACGCTCTACTTTCGGAACCCGGCGACGTTCGAGGTCGTCGGCCAGGTGGCGGTGACGCTCAACGGCGCGCCGCGCGACATGCTGAACGAGCTCGAATGCGTCGGCAACCGCGTCTACGCCAACGTCTGGCAGACCGACACCATCGTGCGCGTCGACCCGGCCACCGGCGTCGTCGATGCCGTGATCGACGCGTCGGGTCTGCTCACGCCCGGTGAGCGGGCCACGGCCGACGTGTTGAACGGCATCGCCTGGGACCCTGACGCCGAGACGTTCCTCATCACCGGGAAGCTGTGGCCCAAGCTGTTCGAGGTGCGCTTTGAGCCGTGAGCGCGGCGCGGCCGTGGGCCTCGGCGGCGCGCTGGCCGCGGCGCTGCTCGCCTGGGGCGCCATGGACACCGGCGCCGCACCGAGGCCGCGCTCGATGGCCGAACCGCGATTGCGGTCGCACGACCAGGCCCGGGAGCCTGAGCTGCGCCGGGTCAACGTCATCTCCAGCCGGCCCCACGACCGCACCGCCTACACCCAGGGCCTCGTGCTCCACGCGGGCGAGCTCTACGAGAGCGCGGGCGACTTCCGGCGATCGAGCTTGCGGCGGGTCGACCCGCTGACCGGCGTGGTGAAGCAGCGGCTCAACCTGCCCGACACGATTTTCGCCGAGGGTCTCGCCCTGGTCGGCGACCGCCTGATCCAGCTCACATGGCAGAACCGGGTCGCCTTCGTGTACGACCGCGCCACGTTCCGCGAGGTCGGGCGGCACAGCTACGACACCGACGGCTGGGGCTTGTGCTACGACGGCACGCGCCTGGTGATGACCGACGGCACCAGCACGATGTACTTTCGCGACCCCGACACGTTCGAGGCCGTCGGGCAGGTCGAGATCACGTCGCGCGGTCGGCCGCTGCGCGAGGTCAACGAGCTCGAGTGCGTCGGCGACACCGTCTACGGCAACGTGTTCCGGACGGACACCATCGTCGAGATCGACCCGCGCACCGGCGAGGTCGTCACCGAGATCGACGCCGCGGGCCTGCTGACGCCCGAGGAGCAGGTCGGCGCCTATGTGCTCAACGGCATCGCCTGGGACCCTGCCACCGGGCACTTCCTCGTCACCGGCAAGGATTGGCCGCGCCTCTTCGAGGTCACCTTCGACCCCGTTCCGCCGACGGACACGGCGGTGCCGCCCGCCACGCCGACGCCGACGGACACCGCGGTGCCGCCCGCCACGCCGACGCCGACGGACACCGCGGTGCCTTCCGCCACGCCGGTGGCCACCGAGACCGCCACCCCCACGGCCACCCCCACCCTCACCCCGCGGCCCGTGATCTACGTCCCGGCGCTCCACCGTCCATCGTGACGCCGCGCATCGGGATCGACGCGCGGCTGCGCGCGTACCGCGCCGGCGGGATCGCCGAGCACGTCTCGCGGCTGATCGACGGGCTGGCGACGGTCGACGCCGAGGCCACGTTCGTCGTGCTCGAGCATCGGCGCGCGCCTCGAGCGGAGGCGGCTCGGACGCGTGCGCCCGACCGTGGCGCGCGCCGGGGGTTCGAGCACCGTGCCCTCTTCACGCCGCCGCACCATCGCCTCGAGGGGTGGGTGCTGCCCGCCGAGCTGTGGCCGCTGCGGCTCGACCTCCTGCACTCGCCCGACGTCGTCGCGCCGCGCGCGTGGTTCGGCGCCAGCGTGGTCACCGTCCACGACGTCGCCTTCCTCCGTCACCCCGAGTTCTTGACCGCCGACAGCCGGCGCTACTATGCGGGCACCGCCGACGCCGTGCGCATCGCGAGCTGGGCCCGATCGCGGGATCGGCGCCCCGCGGAGCCGGCAGTCGGTCGGGTGGCGGCCACGGCCGGTGCCCTCCGACAACCCGACGGCGGCGTGTTCCGATCGGTGCGCCGGGCCGATGCCGTCGTCGTCGTGTCCGAGCACACCCGGCGCGAGCTGCTGGCGCTCACCGACGTGGATCCCGCGCGGATCCACGTCGTGCCCAACGCCGTGCACCCGCGCTACCGCGCCGGCGGCGATCCCGCCGCCGACGCGGCAGCGGTCTCCGCGCTGGGGCTGGCCCGACCGTTCGTCTTGTTCGTCAGCACCATCGAGCCGCGGAAGAACGTCGCGACACTCCTCGACGCCTTCCGGCATCTGCTCGACGCCGGGGTGGACGCCGACCTTGTGCTGGCCGGCGCCGACGGCTGGCACAGCGCCGAGGTCTACGCCGCCGCGCGCACGCTCGGGCTGGGCGAGCGGGTCCACTTCCTCGGCTTCGTTTCCGACGACGCGCTCGCCGCCCTGTACCGCAGGGCCGCCGTGCTGGCCCACCCGGCCCACGACGAGGGCTTCGGGTTCACCCCGGCCGAGGCCATGGCGGCCGGGACGCCGGTCGTGGTCAGCGATGCCGGGAGCCTGCCGGAAGTCGTCGGCGACGCCGGGCTGCGCGTCGCGCCCGCCGACGGCGCGGCATGGGCCGACGCCCTCGCGCGCGTCCTCGCCGACGCCGGCCTGGCCGACCAGCTCCGCGCCGCCGGGCGTGCACGCGCGGCGCAATACACCTGCGAACGACAGGCACGCGGCACGTTGGCCGCCTACGAGGCCGCGCTCCAGGCCCATGCCGGCCGCGTATCCCGGCGGCGGCCATGAAGGTCCTCGTCGTCGCACCGCAGGTGCCGTGGCCGCCCCACCAGGGCACCAGCTTGCGCAACTACAACATCCTTCGCGTCTTGGCACTGCGGCACGATCTCACCCTGCTGGCCTTCGGCGACCCCGGGGCGCCCCTCGGCCCGCTCCCGGACCTCGGCATCCGCACGCACGTCGTCCCACCCCCGCCGCCTCGCTCGCTCGGGGTCCGTGCCCTGGACCTCGTCGTCACGCCCGTCCCCGACCTCGCGCGCCGACTGGCGTCGCCCGCCATGGACGCCGCCGTCGCGGCGCTGGCCGACGCCGGACCCGACCCTCGCCCGTTCGGCGTCGTCCAGATCGAGGGCCTCGAGATGGCGCTCCACGGCCTTTCGGCCCATGCGGCGCTGGCCGGGCGCCTGGCACGGCCGCCACGGCTGATCTACGACGGCCACAATGCCGAGTGGCTGCTGCAGCATCGGGCGTGGCGCACCGATGCGCGCCGGCCGCGAACCTGGCCGGGCGCGTTCTACTCGGCCGTACAGACCTGGAAGCTCCGGCGCTTCGAGCATCGGCTCGTGGCGGCCTGCGACGCGGTCGTTGCGGTCAGCGCGGCCGACGCCGCGGCGCTGCGGGCGATCGCCGGGCGTGCCCGGCCGCCGATCGCCATCGTCCCCAACGGCGTCGACACCGACCACTACACCCCGTCCGACCCCGGTGCCGTCGATCCCGCGCTGTGCGTCTTTACCGGCAAGATGGACTTCCGGCCCAACATCGATGCGGTGGCCTGGTTGTGCACCGAAGTCTGGCCGCGCGTGCGTGACGCGGTCCCCGCCGCCAGGTTGGCCATCGTCGGGCGCGACCCGGCCCCTCGCGTGGCGTCCCTCGCCAACGCATCCGCAGGCGTCGAGGTCGTCGGCGCCGTGCCCGACGTCCGGCCGTGGATCGGCCGGGCCGGCGTGATCGTGGTGCCGTTGCGGGTCGGCGGCGGCACCCGCCTCAAGGTGCTCGAAGCCATGGCCATGGGCAAGGCCATCGCCGCGACGTCCCTCGCCGTGGAGGGCCTCGGGATCGTGGACGGGCGCGAGGCCGTTGTCCGCGACACGCCGGTCGACCTGGCCGCCGCCATCGCGGGGCTGGTGGCGGACGCGGGCCGACGGCGGGAGCTGGGCCGCCGAGCCCGCGCGCGCGCCGTGGCCGACTTCCGCTGGGACCGGCTCGTCCCGGCCATCGAGGCGCTCTATGGCGGCGACCCGCCGTGAGCGATCGGCGAGCGCGCTGGCGTGCTCGGCTCGTGCGCGTCGCGCCGGGCGCGGGGCGCGCCGCCACACGGCTGCCCGCGCCGGTATCGCTGCCGGCCGGGCCGCGGGTGGTGCTGCTCCGTCCCGACCACCTCGGTGACGTCCTGTTTGTCGGCCCTGCCGTTCGACGGCTGCGCAGCGCATGGCCGGATGCCCATGTCACCCTCCTCGTCGGGCCGTGGTCGGCGCCCGTGGCGGCGCGCCTGCCGGGGGTCGATGCCGTCGAGACGCTGGCGTTCCCGTGGTTCGACCGCAGGCCGAAAGGCCCCGTGTGGCGGCCGTACACGCGCCTGGTGCGGGCGGCGCGACGGCTGCGCAGGCGCTTCGACGTGGCGGTCGTCCTGCGCGACGACGACTGGTGGGGCGCCTGGCTGACGGCGCTGGCAGGGATCCCGGTCCGTGCCGGGCATGCCGACCCGGCGGTGCTGCCCTTCGTCACCCACAGCCTGCCGGCCGCGGCGCGACCAGACCACTCCGCAGCCGCAGGCGTCGCGCTCGTCGCGGCCCTTTGCGGCGACGGCGCGCCGGCAACGCCCGCGAGCGATCCGCTGCAGCTCATGGTCGACGCCGAGGACCGGACATCGGCTGCGGCGCTGCTGGCCGGCGCCGGGCGGCCGATCGCCATCCACGCCGGCTCCGGCGCGCCGGTCAAGCGGTGGCGGGCCGAGGCCTGGGCCGCTGTCATCGCCGCGCTGGCCGCGCCGGGCGAACCCGTGGTGTTGACCGGATCGGACAGCGAGCGCCGGCTGGCCTCCGACATCGCAGCGCAGACCGACCGCCCGGTCCGCAACCTCGCCGGCCGAACCGAGCTTGGCACCCTGGCGGCGGTGTTCGCCCGCTGTCGGGTCGTCCTCGGCCCCGACTCCGGCCCGCTGCACCTCGCCGTGGCCGTCGGCACGCCGACGGTCCACCTGTTCGGGCCTGCTTCCGCCTGCCGCTTCGGCCCGTGGGGGCCCCCAGGCCGGCACGCCGTGGTGCGCGCGGACGTCCCTTGCGTGCCGTGCGGGCGGCTCGACTGGCCGAACCCGCGCGAGCATCCGTGTGTGCGTGTCATCGACCCCGCGCGGGTGATCGTGGCGGCACGGTCCTTGCGGGCGTCGGATGCGCCACCTATAATCTAAGGCCTTCATTGCGGAATCGTCGCGTCCGCCCCGACCCCCGAGTCGGGTCCGTCCGGCCATGCCAGCACCCACGGGCTGGTTGGGAGCCCTCGCCATGATAGAGAAGTTGGACCTGGCGGCACTGGCCGAGGAGATCGAGCAGCCGTATCGGCCCGTCCGGCTGGCCGCCGCGGGCGGGTTCGAGGCGGCGCTCTTCACGTGCCACGACAAGCACACGTGGCACCGGCGCGAGCCCAAACACCAGATCCTGCTGGTGTTGGAGGGTGTGATCACGGTCGACGGGCCTGGCGGCCGGCAGGTCGTCAACGAAGGTGAGATCGCGCTGATTCCCGGTCAGGTTGGCCACAACCTCGGTGCCGGCATGCGTTCGGTGGTGGTGGTGTTCCACGAGGCGCCAACCGACATCCATGCCAACGGGCACCCGTTGCCGCCGGACGCGCCGCGCGGCGAGATCCGCAAGGTCAACGTGGCGGCCGACGTGCATGGTCAAGGGCTGTTCAGCTGGCTCGTGCTCGGCACCGCCGGCGGTTGCGCGGTTGCGGCCACGCGCCTGTGGGGCCGCAGCGAGCCGTACGTGTCGCCGACCGGGTCGCTCGTGCTGCTGGTGTATCGCGGGGTCGTGGACTACGCGACCGACACGGGCACCGACGACGTCGCCGGCAGCCAGATGCTCGTGGTCCCGGCCGACAGCGCGGTCACGCTGAGCTCCGAGCGGGGCGCCACGGTCGTGGCGGTCGTCCGAGACGGCATGGCGCTGCCACGGCCGGTGGCGCCGGATTCGGCAGCACGGGATGCCGATTCCGGCAAAGCCGACACCTGAGACCCGGCGCGGATGACGGCGCTGCACTGGCCGCGTGGCGACCATTGGCTCCGGCACGGGCCAGGGCGGCCGCGATCGGTGCGCCGGGCCCGCCTGGTGGCGGCGGTGGCCGCCGCGATGCTCGGGGCAGGCGTGGCGCTCGGCGGCCTGGCCTGGTCCGCCGCTGGGCCCGCGTCGGCTGGGGGTCTGGTCGGGTCGGGCCGATCGGCGGCGGTCATCGACCCCGACGTGCGGGCCGCCCTGCTGGCCGAGCCGGCCCGACCGATCTCGGTGATGCTGATGCTCGACGCGGCCGCCGCCGCGCCGCGCGTCGCGGACCGCGCGCGGATGGACCGGCAAGCCTATCGCGGGGCGCGCGTGGCCGCGTGGCGACAGGGCCTGGCCGTCGCCGCGGCCCCGCTTCGCGACGCGATCGCGCGCGAACGCCTGGCCGGGCGCATCACGCGTGCCGACGACCTCTGGCTTGCGGACGCCCTCGTGGTGACGGCATCCCCCGGGGCGGTGTGGGCGCTGGCCGGCCATCCGGCCGTGCGGCGCATCGCCCGAGAGCCGGTCCTGACGGTCGCGCCGCGCGCCGACGGCGCCGGGCGGCTTGGCGCGACCGTACCCGCGCACCAAGCCGCGGGGGGTGCGGCCGCGGCGATCGGCCGCGAGCGGGAGGCTCCCAGCGCCGCCGCACTGCCCACCGGCGTCCCTGCCCCGCTCTGGAACATCCGCGCCATCCAGGCCAACGCGGTGTGGCAACGCCTGCGGATCGACGGCACCGGCGTGACGATCGCGGTGGTCGACACTGGCGTGGACTACTTCCACCCCGAGCTCCAGACGCGCTATCGCGGCCACGTCGATGGCGCGATGCCCGTCAACGACGACAACTGGTGGTGCACCCGCGACGACGTGTTCTGCGGCGTCGGCGCACGCTACCCGGTCGACGGCTTCGGCCACGGCACCCACGTCGCCGGAACGATCGTCGCCGGCGACGGCATCGGGGTGGCGCCGGGCGCGCGCTGGATCGCCGCCCGTGCCTGCGCCGGCCGCAACTGCCCGGCCGGTTGGATCATCGGGTCCGTGCAGTGGCTGCTCTCGCTGAAGCACGATCGCCAGCCCGACGTCGTCAACGTCAGCCTGGGCACCGACAACCCGATAGAGGCCGGCCTCTTCCTCCCGGTGTTCAACCGTCTTCACGCGCTCGGGATCGTGGTCGTGGCGGCCAGCGGCAACCACGCCGGCATCCTCCAGGCGCCGGCCAGCTTCACGTCGACCATCGGCGTCGGCGCGAGCACCGATGCCGGCGTGGTTTGGCAGGACAGCGCCCGCGGGGTGTCGGCGTGGCGGGAACCCAAGCCCGACCTGGTCGCGCCCGGGACCGGCATCACGTCGACGGTGCCGGGCGGGGGGCGCCTTCGCAACACCGGGACGAGCATGGCCACGCCCCACGTCAGCGGCGTGGTGGCGCTGCTCCTCCAGGCGCGCCCCGACCTGTCGCCGGCAGACGTCAAGCGCATCCTGACCCGCACCGCCACCCCGCTGTCCCCGACCCGCCCGGACCCGGCGGCGGGGTGGGGCCTGGTCAACGCCTATGCGGCCGTGGTGTCGGTGTCCGATGTCGGGACGGTGCGCGGCACGGTCACCCGCGAGGCCGACGGCAAGGCGATCCCGTGGGCGCGCGTCGTGGTGGCCGACGAGGTCGGGAACCCGCTGTCCGAGGTCATCGTGGATGCCACGGATGGCCGCTATGCGGTCGACCTCGAGCCCGGCCGCTACTTGATCATCGCCCGGGCGTTCGCGTTCCGCAGCCAGACCCAGCGCATCACGGTCCAGGCGCGCCACGAAACGGAGCTCGACTTCCGGTTGGCGCTGGACGAACCCATGGGGGTGTTCCGCGGACGGCTGGTGGATGCGCAGACAGGGGCGCCGCTGCCCGGCGAGCTCCAGCTCGACGGCGTGCCGTTCGACATCGACAGCGACGAGACGCTCGGCTTCAGCCAGAACCTGCCGCCGCAGACGTATGCCGTGCGCATCGAGAAGTTCGGCTATCGCCGCAAGACCGACGTGGTGAAGATCCTCGCCGGCGAGACGCTGTCTGTCGTGTACCGCCTGGATCCGGCGCCGAAGATCCTCCTGGTCGATGGGGATGCGTGGGCCTACAACGGCGCCATCGACTTCTACCGGGCGTCGCTCGACCGGCTCGGATACGTGTACGACGAGCACCGCGTCACCAACGATCGTGCCGGCCCCGGTCAGCCCGGCGGCCCACCCCTGGCCGGCACGATGGGCCGCTACGACGTCGTGATCTGGTCCAACGCCCTGTCCAGCCCCAACAGCGTGATGGGTGCGTGGGAGATCGCGACGTATCTCGAGCAAGGCGGCCGACTCCTCCTCTCGGGCCAGGATGCGGCGTGCTACGATGCCGGGCGCGACGTGGGCGAGCAGCCTTGCGCGCCGAATGCCCAGCCGCACCCCTATGTGCGCCAGAAGCTCGGCCTGCGGGTCGTGCGGGATCGCGCGGCCAGCCTCGACGTCGAGGGGCTCCCCGGCGGCCCGTTGGACGGCATCACGCTGACGCTCAACGGTCCGGGGAGCATGGCCAACCAGTTGGCGCCCGACGTGTTCGACGTGACGGATCCGCTCCATGGCCGCCTGATCGCGACCTACGGCGACGGGAGCGGTGCGGTCGTGCTGACCGGCACCTGCGTGCCGTTCCGCGCGGTGGTGGCAGGCTTCGGGCTCGAAGGTGTCACCGGGGCCGCCGCGCGCGACCGATTCCTTCAGCGCGCCATCGACGTGCTGACCGCCGCGCCGGCCGAGCACGGCGTGCACGTGGCGCCCGAGCGCGCCGCGTTGACGCGCCCCCCTGGCGCCACGGCGGACTACACGTTGACGCTCCACAACATCGGCGCGCTGCCGGCCGCGGTGTCGATGGCCGCGCGCGGCCATCGGTGGCCGACCGAGCTGTGGGAGGCCGGGCTCACCCGCCCATTGAGCGGGACGCTGACGCTCGCGCCGTGCACGCCCCGGCCGGTGGTGGTGCGCGTCCGCGTGCCGGATGGGACGCCGCGCGGTTCGGTCGACACCGCGCACGTCGAGGTCGCCGAAGCGGGCGGCGCCTTCTCCCGCACCGTGGCGGTGCGCACCCGTACACCGGCGCCCGTGCTCGTCGTCGACGGCGACTACAATCGCAACAGCGAAGCGCGCTACCTGTCCGCGCTCGACCAGAACGGCGTGGCGTACGACGTCTGGGAGCTCGGCTTCTTCACGGTCAACCCCAAGCTGCCCACGACCGCCACGCTGAGATCCTACCCGGCCGTGATCTGGTTCACCGGCTACGACATCCTGCGGCCGGGGGGGAGCCTGGGCATCGACGGCCAGCGCCGCCTTGCCGACTACTTGCAGGCCGGAGGACGCCTGCTCCTGTCGGCGGAGGACTTCCTTCGCCTCTGGGGCCGCACCCCGTACCGCGACGATCGCCTCTTCCACCGCGACTTCCTCGGCGTGTCGGACTTCCTCGACGACGGCGGAGCCGCGGCGGCCGGTCCGATGCAGGGCGTCGAGGGATCGGTGCTCGCCGGGCTCGAGGGCTGTCGGCTTCCGCCCCTGGACCCGGACGACGACTTCAGCGATCGGTTGGTTCCCCGCCCCGACCGACTGTCCGCGCCGGCGCTGGTCGACATCTACGGCCAGCCGGTGGCGACGCAGCACGAAGCCGCAGGCGGCTTCAAGTCGCTGTTTCTGGCGTTCGACGCCGGTGGCCTCGATTCGTCGTGTGCGACAGCGCTCGTGGGCCGGACGCTGGACTGGTTCAGCCCGCTGCATCCGAGCACGCTCGAGATCGTCGACGCCGCCGGCCAGCCCGAGATCCGCCGGGCGTTCGCCGGCAGCGAAGTCCTGCGCTTGCGGCTCAAGTTCGCGAACAGCGGCCCGCGGTCGATCGACGATGCCCGCGTGCAGTGGCATCTGCCCGTCGGGGGCGAGCCCAACCCCGCAGGCTTGCCGCCCGGCTGGCGCTGGGACGCGATGAGCCGGGTGTTGGGCTGGTCCGGCCGCCTCGGCCCGTTCCAATCCGTCGTCGTCGTCGTCCCGTTCGCCCTCGATCGGGAGCCCGGCGACGGTGCCACCATGGCGGCAGAGGCGCGCCTGACGGGCGAAGGCATCACCGTCGCGCGCCAGGTCGCGTGGCGGGTCAACGCATCGGATCTCGGCGCATCGAGCAAGAGCGTCCCGGACGACCAGCGTGTGCGCGACCACGGCACGGCCGTCAAGTTCGTGGTCAACGTGGTCAACCTCGGCACGCGGCCCGCCCGGGCGTTTGTCGTGACGGACACGCTCCCCGCAGGCCTGACGCTCGTGCCGAGCAGCCTCACCCCCGAGGTGGGAGATGCCACCGTCGATGCCCTCGGCCGCATCATCTGGCACGGCGTCGAGCTCACGCCCGGCCGCACCGCCTCGTTGTCGTACTTCGCACGTGTGACCACCTGGGTGGGAGGGGACCTCGTCAACCGGGCCGTCCTGACCGACGACGCCGGCGGACGGTGGGACCTGACGGCGCGCATCTTCGCGCGCCCGCGGCTCGTGTTCCCTTGGCTGGGCTGGCAACGCGACCTCGACCCATAGGATTGCCCGGCACCCACCATGCCCGTATAATGGGCCGATCCTGGACAGAACCGTGCCACGCCGCGCGCGCCGCGCGCCGGGGAGCCGAGATTGGCCATCCGAACCGCGTTCAAGACCGAGATGCTCGCCATGGACGACCATGCGATGGCCATGGCGGACTTGGCGGGCGGTGCGATCCAGCGTGCCGTCGAGGCGCTGGAGGCACACGACTTGGACGCCGCGCGTGCCGTCATCGCCGACGACGAGCGGATCAACCAGCTCTGGATCCGCGTCGAGCGGGAGACGATGGAGATCATCGCGCGGCAACAGCCGATGGCGTCCGACCTGCGCGAGATCCTGGCCGTCTCGGCCATCGCCACGGACCTCGAACGCATCGGCGACCATGCCAAGAGCGTCAGCCGCGCCGTCCTCGCGCTCGACCGCGCCCCCGATCCGGACCTGCTGGTCAACATCCTGCGCATGGCCGAGCTGATGCGCTCGCTCCTCGCGGCCGAGATGGCGGCGTTCGCACACCGCGACGCCGAGGCCGCGCGCGTCGTCGCCGCGCGTGACAACGAGATCGACGACCTCTACAGCGGGATCTACCACAGCCTCATCGCCGCCATGATGAGCCGCGGCCCGCAGGCCATCCAGGACATCAGCCGCCTGTTGTGGGTCGCCAAGAGCATCGAACGCGCGGGCGACCACGTGACCAACATCGGCGAACGCATCGTGTTCCTCGTCACCGGCGAGCTCACCGAGCTCAACGGTTGAGCGGCCCGCGCCGGCGCGGCGCCACCGGTGTCGGGAAAGGCGGCCGGCGGACACGGCGGGCCCCGCGACCACAGCCGCAAGATCGATCGCCGGCCCTCGCCGTCCGGAGCGCACGCCTGGAGTCGCCGACGTGACCATCCCAAGACCGCCTGAAGACGTGTCCGCCGAATCGCTCGCCGAGGCCGTGCGGCAGGCGGTCGAGACCGTGGAGGCCGTGCGGGCGGAGTTCGTCCACCTCCGGGGGCGGGTCGACGACCTCGACCACCACCTCGGGGAGACCCAGACCATTCAGCGGCGAACGGCCGAGCACCTCGAGCACGTGGCGGCGGCCGTGGAGCGGTTGCAGCGGGTGGATCAGCTCGCCGCGCAGATCGATGCCCTCCGCGAGATTCACCGCGAGACCGAGGGGCGGCTGCAGCGCCTCGGCCAAGAGCTGGGGCGCTTCGACCAGTTGGACTCGCGGGTCACGCAGCTGCGCGCCGAGCTCGTCAACGAGCTCGAGGCGCGCGAGCGATCCGCTCGCGTGGACACGGCGGCGCAGGCGCAACAACGGCAGGCCGACGTGGCGCACGTCAACGACCAGCTCCATGCGCTGGGGGAGCGCGTCGCCGACGCCGAGCGCCTGTCCGTCCATGTCGAGGCCTTCCAGCACCAACATCGCGAGCTGCGCCAACAGCTCCACGCCGTGGAGACACGGTTCGACCACGTCGAATCGTCCTTCGCGCAGTTGCACGAGTCGGTGCGACGCAGCGAGCACACGGTGGCCTCATCCGTGGCGCAGCAAGCCCAGGCCATCGAAGCGCTGCACGACGAGGTCGTGGGCTGGCGGGCACGGATCGAGCATCAGGTGGAGCTCGTGCGCGAGGCCCGCCAGCTTGCGGAAGGATTGCGCGAGGAGGCCGCTCACATGCAGCAGGCGCAGCGGGCCGCGGCCGAGGCCCAGCGGCTTGCCGAAGGCCGGGTCGAGTCGACGCTCCAGGCCATGCGTGATGAGATCGAGGCCCGCTGGGCGCGCTTCCTGGTCGAGCGACAACGGGACTGGGACGTCCTGGCCCGCGACACGGCGGCCCGCGAACAGGCCCTGCGCGCCGACATCACCGCCTCCAGCGAGGCTGCGACCGCCGAGGCCGAGGCGCTGCAGGCGGCTCTCGAAGCGGGCTTCGAGGCCCTGGGCAAGGACCTCACCGAGTTGAAGCAGATCCTGGCCGGGGTCAGCCGGCAGTGGCGCGACACGGCCACCGAAGCCGCGCAGGCCCTGGCGGTGGAGCTCCCGTCCTCGCACCCGACCGTGGTGTCGGTCGAGCGACGGCAGGCGCTGCGACGCGCCCTGCGCGCGCGCCGCGGCCCGCAAGGGAGCTGAACATGGCGATCCCGCTGGCGCACGACCGGGTGGTCGTCGTCGGCACGGCCGGGCACGTCGACCACGGCAAGAGCGCGCTCGTGCGGGCGCTGACCGGCACCGATCCCGACCGGCTCGCCGAGGAGAAGGCCCGTGGGCTGACCATCGACCTCGGATTCGCGTGGCGCACGCTTCCCAGCGGCACCGTGCTGAGCCTGGTCGACGTCCCCGGCCACGAGGACTTCATCCGCAACATGCTGGCCGGAGCGGGGGGCGTCGACGCAGCCATCCTCGTGATCGCGGCGGACGAGGGACCGATGCCGCAGACCCGCGAGCACCTGGCCATCCTCGACCTGCTCGGCGTCCACCGCGGGGTCGTGGCGTTGACCAAGGCGGACCTGGTGGACGCCGACTGGCTGGCCATGGTGGCCGACGACGTCCGCGGCCTGATCGCCGGGACCGGGCTGGCGCACGCGCCGGTCGTGCCGGTCAGCAGCACGACGGGCATGGGCATCGACGCGCTGGTCGACGCGCTGGAGGCCGTGCTGACCGAGGTGCCGCCGGCCGGAGCCTTCCAACGCCCTCGGTTGTCGGTGGATCGCTCGTTTGCCGTGGCCGGGTTCGGCACCGTGGTCACCGGCACGCTGCGCGACGGCGAGATCGCCCCGGGCGACACGGTCGAGATCCTTCCGCCCGGCATCCGGGTGCGCGTGCGCGGCACACAGAGCCATGGTCGCGCCGTGGACCGTGCCCGGCCGGGCACCCGCACGGCGCTCAACCTCGTCGGTGTCGAGGCCGCCGCCATCACGCGCGGGATGGTGGTCTGCCATCCAGGCACGTATCGGCCCACCCGGCTGTTCGACGGCACGCTCGAGGTGCTGGCCGACGCCGCGCCGGTGACCCACGACCTCGCGGTGAACGTGTTCCACGGCGCGGCCGAGATCGCGGGACACGTTCGGGTGATCGGCCGGCGCGAGATCGCGCCGGGGGCGTCCGGCGCGGTGCAGATCCGGCTCGCCGCCCCCGCGGTGGTGGCGGCCGGCGACCGCTTCGTCGTGCGCTTGCCCTCGCCGTCGCGCACGGTCGGCGGCGGCACCGTGCTGGACCCCCACCCCGGCGTGCGGCGGCGGCGGTTCCGGCCGACGGTGGTCGACCGGTTCGACGACCTGGCCACCCGCGACCCGGCCGTCGTGGTGTGGCACATGTTGGCCGAGCGCGAGCCTTGCCGGGCCGAGCGGCTCGAGGCGACCGACCTGGGCATCGAGCCCGACGTGCGCGACGCAACCCTGGCGAACCTCGCCGCTGCCGGGCGCGTGCTCGCCCTCGGCGACCAATGGATCACCGACGCGGGCTGGCAAACGCTCCGGCAACGGATCGAGCGCATCCTGTCGCGGTACCATGCCCGCTATCCCTTGCGCGTCGGTCCCCCGCTCGAGGCCTTGCGCGAGCAGGCCAACCTGCCGGCCGCGGCGTTCGGCGCGGTGATCGAGCGCGCCGTTGTGGAGGGCTGGCTGGCGCGCCGCGGCGATACGCTCCACCTGCCGACGCATGCCGTCCGCTTCTCGGCGGAAGAGGCGTCGGGCGTGGCCGATCTCATGGCGCGGTACCGCGACGAACCGTTCAAAGGTCCGTCGCGCAAGGACGCCGAGGCGGCGGTCGGCGCCGCGGTGCTCGGCGCGCTGATCGCCTGCGGGGACCTCGTACCGGTGGGCCCGGACGTGCTGTTCGATCGCCCGGCCTACACGGCGTTGCGTGACGGCGTGCTCGCGCACCTCGACGCCAGGGGCACGATCACGGTGGCCGACCTGCGCGACCGTTTCGAGACGAGCCGCAAGTACGCCCTGGCCGTGCTCGAGCACTTCGACCGCCTTCGGATCACGCGGCGGGTCGGCGACCTGCGCATGCGGTTCGGCGCGCCGGCAACTGTCGCGGCGGCGGCGTCGCCCCCGGTCGGCGGGGGCGACGGCGGCGCGAAGGAGGATGGCCGTGCTTGACGTCGCCGTCGTCATCGTCAGCCACAACACGGCCGACCTCCTCGATGCGTGCCTCACGTCGCTCGCGCAAGGTGGCCTCGCCGGCGTGACCGCGGGGGTGTGGGTCGTCGACAACGCCTCGACCGACGGGAGCGTGGCCCGGGTGCGCGAACGGCACCCTGGGGTGCGGCTCATCGCCAGCGCCGTCAACCTCGGCTTTTCCGGCGCCAACAACCGGGCCCTGCAGGCGGCCGGCTTCGCCGCCCGTCCGGGAGACGGAGCGCGGGTCGCAGCGCGTGACGATGCCGTGCCGCCCGCCCGCCACGCGCTGGTGCTCAACCCCGACACCGTGGTGCCGCCCGAGGCCGTCGCCAAGCTGGTCGCGGTGCTCGACGCCGAGCCCGACGTCGGCATCGTGGGGCCGAAGCTGGTCCTCGCCGATGGCACGCTCGACCTGGCGTGCCGCCGCGCGTTTCCCACGCCGGCGGTCGCGTTCTACCGCTTCACGGGCCTGGCGCGGCTCTTTCCGAAGAGCCGGCGGTTCGGGCGCTACAACATGACCTTCCTGGATCCCGACACGCCGTCCGACGTCGACAGCGTGGTCGGTGCCTGCATGCTCGTCCGCGGCGCGGCCATCGCCGACGTCGGGCTCCTCGACGAGCGGTTCTGGATGTACGGCGAAGACCTCGACTGGGCGTTGCGGGTCCGAAGGGCCGGTTGGCGGGTCGTCTATCGTCCTCACGTCGTCGTCCACCACGTCAAGCGGGCGGCAAGCCGGCGGAGCCCGCGTGCCGCGTTCGAGTTCCAACGTGCCATGTGGCTCTTCTACCAAAAGCACTATGCCGCTTCGACACCGCGCTGGACGCACGCGCTCGTCGTGCTGGGGCTGGCGCTGCGCGGCGGGCCGCGCTTGGTGCGGGCCATGCGATCGGATCGAGGCGACCCGGCATGAGCCACGCCCCGGTCCACCCGCACGACACCCGGCTGGCACAAGGGTGGCACGAGCTGCGCCCGGCGCTGCGGCATCGGCACGGCTGGCCCGAGCGGGTGTCGCTGGTGGCGCTGGACGTCGCCGCGTTCGCCGCCGGGCTGCGGCTCGCACATGCGCTCTTCACGCGCTTGACCTTCGACGACCCGACGCTCGTGACGCTGCCGCAGTTCACGGCGTTCGGCGCGCTCCTCGGCACCCAGGTCGGCGTGATGGCCGTGGTGTTCTTCCTCGGCCAGATGTACCACCTGCCGCGCGGCACGTCGCGCGTCGACCTGGCGGTCTACGTGCTCCGTGCGGTGTCGATCGGCGTGATCCTGACGTTCGCGCTGACGACCTTCTTGTTCCCGGACTTGGCCTATGCCCGACGGCTGCCGTTCTACGATTGGGCCACCACGTTGGCGTGCGTGATGGGCCTGCGCCTGGCGCACCGCGCCATCTGGGGGGCGCTTTGGCGGGCCGGCTGGGCGCGGGCGCGCGTCCTGATCGTCGGTGCGGGGGCGGCAGGGCAAGACCTCATCACCCGCATCCACCGCCGGCCCGAGCTGGGCTACGCGATCGTGGGCCTCGTGGACGATACGCCGGCGCGGTCCAAGGCCCGCGGCGTGCCGATCGTCGGCCGCACCTCGGAGCTCGGCACGCTCGTCGACGTGCACCACGTCGACGAGGTGATCATCGCCATGCCGGAGGCGTCGCGCCAGGCGCTGATCGGCCTGATCAGCCAGGTGCAGCGCGAAGGCGTGTCGATCCGGATGCTGCCCGACGTGTTCCAGCTGATGGCGGGCGAGCTGCAGATCAGCGCGCTCGACGGGCTGCCGCTGCTCAGCGTCCGCGACGTGGCCCTGCGCGGTTGGCGGCAGACCCTCAAGCGTGGCTTCGACGTCGTCGTCAGCGTGGCGATCTTGATCGGCCTGGCGCCGCTGATGGTGCTCTTGGGCATCCTGATCAAGCTCGAATCGCCAGGCCCTGCGTTCTACGTCCAGGAGCGCATGGGCCTGGATGCCCGACCGTTCCCGATGCTGAAGTTCCGGTCGATGCGCATCGGCGCCGAAGCCGCCTCCGGCGCCGTTTGGGCCCGCCGTGACGACCCCCGCCGCACCCGCGTCGGGCGCTTCATGCGCGAGCACAACCTCGATGAGCTGCCGCAGTTCATCAACGTGCTCCTCGGACACATGAGCATCGTCGGCCCCCGCCCTGAGCGGCCCGAGTTCGTCTCGGAGTTTCGACGGCACATGCCCCGGTACATGGAACGCCATCGCGAGAAGGGCGGCATCACCGGCTGGGCCCAGGTCAACGGCCTGCGCGGAAACACGTCGATCGAGGCCCGCACCCAGTACGACCTCTATTACATCGAGAACTGGTCGCTGCTCCTCGACGTCAAGATCATCCTCAAGACCGTGCTCTCGGGCTTCCACGACCCCAACGCGTATTGACCAGGCTCCGGCCGATCGCTAGCATTGTCCTTCCAGCCGGGGCCGAGCCGCGGGTGCGCCCGCGCCGCCGCCGGCCATGCACAGCAGAGGTGGGTTGGACCCATGGACGCGCAGCTTACCGATCGACAGCAGCGCATACTGGCCCTGGTGGTGCACGAACACGTGCAGGCGGCCCAACCGGTGGCCTCGGGGTCGCTGGTGCGGCGCTACGACCTCGGGGTCGGCACGGCCACCGTGCGGAGCGAGCTTGCCGTGCTCGAGAGCCTGGGGCTGTTGATGCAACCCCACACCTCGGCCGGGCGCGTGCCGACGGTGGCGGGCTACCGCTATTTCGTCGAGCACCTGATGCGCGCCGCCGAGCTCCCGGTCAACGAGCGCCGGACCATCCGGCACCAGTTTCACCAGGCCGGGACGGACCTCGACCGCTGGATGCGCCTGGCAGCCGCCGTGGTGGCGCGTGTGTCCGGAGTGGTGGGCCTCGTTGCCCGGCGCGAGACCGACAGCGCGATGGCGCCCCCGCAACTCTACCATGCTGGCCTGACGCAGATCTTGTACGCCCCGGAGTTCGCCACCGGCGACCGGCTGCGCGTCGTCGTCGAGCTGCTCGAGCACGGTCGCGGCCTGGAGCCGATCCTCGATCGGCTGCCGCAGACCGGCGTACAGGTCATCATCGGCGGCGAGCCGCCGTTGGAGCGCACGCCTCACGTCGCGTTGGTGTTGGCACGGTTCGGGCCATCGCCGCGGTCGGGTGGCGTGATCGGGGTGGTCGGGCCGCCGCGCCTGGCCTACGAGCGGGCGGTGCCCACGGTGGGCTACGTGGCACGCCTGATGGATCAGCTGATGGCAAGCACCGCCGTGTGAGATGGTACGCGAACCCATGACCCAGGACTACTACGAGCTTCTCGGCGTCGCCCGCGATGCGAGCACCGACGACTTGCGGCGCGCCTATCGCCGGCTGGCCAAGGCCCACCACCCCGACCTCAACCGCGACGACCCGCAGGCCGACGCCCGGTTCAAGGCGATCAACGAGGCCTACGAGGTGCTGCGCGATCCGCAGAAGCGGGCGCTCTACGACCGCTTCGGCGCGGCGGGCGTCCAGGCGCGCGGCGCCGCGCCGGACTTTCGCTCGGACTTCGGCGACCTCGGCGACATCCTCGAGGAGTTCTTCGGCTTCGGCGGGCGCGGCCGTGCCCGGACCGGTCCGGCGGCCGAGCGCGGGGCCGATCTGCGGACCCGGATCAAGCTCACCTTCGACGAGAGCGTGTTCGGGGCGCGCCGTCAGATCGAGCTGGTGCGGCGCGAGACGTGCGACGTGTGCGCCGGCAGCGGCGCCAAGCCCGGCACCCAGCCGGTGCGATGCACGGTTTGCAAGGGCACCGGCGATGTCCGGAAGGCCCAGCAGAGCGTGTTCGGCTCGTTCGTCAACGTCCAGACCTGTCAGCAGTGTCGGGGCCGCGGCGAGGTCATCGCCGATCCGTGCGAGGCCTGCCGCGGCCAGGGACGCAGCCAGCGCTCGCGCACCCTCGAGGTCGACATCCCTGCCGGCGTCGAGGACGGCACGCAGATCCGCTTGAGCGGCGAAGGCGAGCACGGCCTGTGGGGTGGTCCGCCCGGCGACCTCTACGTGGCCTTGTCGGTCGAGCCGCACGCGGTGTTCGAGCGCCGCGGCAACGACCTTGTGGTCGAGCTGCGCCTGAACCCGGCCGACGCGGCGCTCGGGGCCGCGGTCACGGTGCCCACGCTGGACCACGACCGAACGGTGACCGTCAACATTCCGCCGGGCACGCAGACCGGCGACACCTTCGAGGTCGACGGCCTCGGGGTGCCGTTCCTTCGGCGCGCGGGGCGCGGCAAGCTGTTGGTGACCACGTTCGTCGCGATTCCCGACAAGCTGACCCGCGAGCAGCGCCAGCTCCTCGAGCAGCTGCGGGCGACGTTGCCGGGGTCGGGCGTCGTCGAGCGCAGCAACACCGGCTTCTGGGACCGTCTGCGCGAGCGGTTCCGCTGACCATGTCCGCGGGCGCCCTCACCGAGATCAGCGTCGCGGTGGACGGCGAGGCGGCCGAGGCCGTCCACGAGCTGTTCGAACGCCACGGGGGAGGCGCCGTGGTCGAGGTCCGCGTCGCCGACCCGGTGCACGACGACCCGGGCGGCCTCGGCGCCACCACGTGGCTGCGGACCTACGTGCCGGCCGATGACCCCGGGGCCCGCCTGCGCGTCGAGGTCGGCCTGTGGCATCTGAGCCAGATCCACCCCATCCCGGAGGCCGTGGTGCGCGAGGTGGCCGAGGCCGACTGGGCCGAGGCCTGGAAGGCGCATTTCACCCCCCTGCACCTGCCCGGCGGCTTCGTGGTGGTGCCGGCCTGGATCGACCCGGCCGAAGCCGGCGCGCGTCCCGGCGAGCACGTCGTGCGGCTGGACCCCGGCATGGCGTTCGGGACCGGGCTGCACCCCACCACGCAGCTGTGCCTGGCGGCGCTGGCCGACCACGTTCGGCCTGGCGCCCGGGTGCTCGACGCCGGCACCGGCAGCGGGATCCTCGCCATCGCGGCCGCACGCCTGGGCGCGGCCTACGTCCGCGGCGTCGACATCGACGCCCGTGCCATCGACAGCGCGCGGGCGAACGCGGCGCTCAACGGCGTGGCGATCGACTTCGACGCCGGCGGCGTCACGCCGCCGGCCGCGTCGGCGCCGTTCGACGTGGTCGTGGCCAACATCCTCGCCCCGACCGTCGTCGCGTTGGCAACGGTGCTCGCCGCGCACCTGCGCCCCGGAGGGGTGCTGATCGCGAGCGGCATCTTGGCGGAGCAGGCCGACGGCGTCGCGGCGGCCATGCAGGCCGCGGGCTGCGGCCCGCCCGCCCGCCGCGCTGCGGGGGACTGGGTGGCGTTGGTCGCACGGCGCGCGGCAGCGCACGGCGCGGATGCCGCGGGGCCACCCGCGTGACGAACGAACCCGCGGCGCCCCGGATGTTCGTCGCCCCCGGAAGCTGTCAAGGCCCGGTCGTCGTGCTCGGCGGCGCCGACGCCGACCGCGTGCGTGAGCGGGGGCTGCGGCCCGGCGATGCGTTGGTGGTGCTCGACAACTCGGGTTGGGCATGGTCCACCGTGCTCGAGCACGTCGAAGACGGCGTGTGCCGTGCGCGTGTGACCGAGCGCTGGCTGGCGCCCGAGCGCAGGACCCAGGTCAGCGTGTACCAAGGCCTGCTCCACCCTTCGGACTTCCGGCGCTTGTTGTCGGCGGCCACGGGCCTCGGCGTGGTGGCCTTCGTCCCGGTGATCGCCGACGGCAGCATCATCCCGGCGGCCGGGGGTGTCGGCGACGACGATGCCGCGGCATGGGAGCGCATGGCCCGCGATGCCGCCGAGGCGGCGGGCCGTGGGCGCGCCCCGTCGGTGAGCGGCCCGATGTTCCTCGACCACGCGCTCGACCAGGCGGCACGCAACAGCACGGTGCTGTTTGTCGACGGCGCCGGATCTCCCATCGCGACCGTGCTCGCCGATCGGCCGTTCTCGGTGGATGTGTTCCTGCCCCCGCCGAGCGGCTTCTCGGCGGACGAGCGTGCCCGTGCCGTGGCGCGTGGGGTGCACGTGGTGGCGGCGCCCAGGGCAGGTCCCGACCCCGTGGCACGCGCGGCGGCCGTGTTGCAGACCGTCTACGACGGTCTTGAGGCGCCGGCGGCAGACGCCCCTTGACGCCGCGGCCCGCGGCCGGACTTTGACGCCGCGCGACCGATGGTGCTAGATTATGGGTCTGGTTCCTATTCGGCGCCCTTGCGCGCCGGTCATCGGTCATCGCCCAGTCGAGGCACCGCCCGCTCCATGCAGCCCGGTATCCATACGCCAGAGTACTGGATCGAGAGCTTCAAACCGTCCAGGGCGGATCTGGACGCGTTGTACGAGTTCATGATCGAGGTCAACCAGCCGGTCGGCATCGAGGTCCTCGCCGAGCAGGTGGTCCGCCGGCGGGTCGAGGCGACGCTGGCTTCCCGCCTCAAGCACCGCAAGGCATCGGGCACGGTGTATCGGCCGGCCGATCGCTACGATGTCGGCCAGAAGCTCGTCTTCCCGGCCCTCGACGGTGCGTCCGGCGTGGTCACCGCGGTACGCGCAGGCAACAATCCCGCTTACGGCAAGTATGATGTGATCGGCGTGGACATCGACGGCATCACCCGCGAGTTCGCCGCAGGCCTCACGTGGGAGCACGCGCTGTCGCAGATGGACCAGGATCTCGATGCCGACGTGCTGGCCGAGCGCTACGCCCCGGTCATCGCGCCGCAGCTCGCCGCCACGTTGACCCGCGAGCCCGACTGGCTTTCACTCGGCGACCGTTGGTCGTTGCGGTCGTTGCTGCCCCAGGTCAACGCCGGACATCTCAACCTGGCCGAAGCGGTCATCATGCTCGCCGGCGAGCCGTTGCCGGCCGAGCATCTCCTCAAGGACCTCGACCTCGACGACAGCGTGCCGCTCGAAACCCGGGCGCTGGCGCTCGAGCTGTCGCTCCAGGCCGACAGCCGGTTCCGCAACGTCGGCGCCGTCGAGGCGCCGTTGTGGGCCCTGACCGCGCCCGTGTGAGGCACACCTGATGTTGCACGCCCGCACCGACATCCACACCCCCTTCCACATCGACATGCAGTGGTGGTCCCGGCAAGGCCGGAACTTCGACCGCTTCCTCGCCGAGATCCTCGGCGATCCCAAGATCGATCGGGCCACTGGGGCCGAGCCGCTCGATTACGTCGATCCCGGCACTGCAGAGGTGCACCAGCTGAACCCGCTCTGGGTCCGGGTGCTGTTGGACCAGGCGCACACCCCTGACTACATCACGCCGACCACGCCGTTGACCAACGCCGTGCTGCGCCTGTTGATCGAGAACCTCAACCGACCGATGTCGGCCGTCGACATGCAGCGGCGCATCAACCGCGGCACGCCCCAGACCCTGCTGCGCGTGCTCCAAGCGGCCCGCCACCAGTATGGCATCGCGGTGGCGCACGACGTCCCGGACGACAGCCCCTCGGCCTGACGCGGCCGCGTCGTGAACGCCCCCGGTGGTGCGTCCGCCGGCGCCCCATGGGTGCGGCGCGCGGTGCCGGCCGTCGCTGCCGGCAGCGTGCTGCTCGCCGCGGCAGGCTTGCGGCTCTTCGGCGCCGACGCCCAGAGCCTGTGGTACGACGAGGGGACGAGCGCCGCGCTGGTCCATCGCTCGCTGGCCGAGATCGCCCGCGGTGCGGCGGGCGACATCCATCCGCCCCTCTACTACTGGCTCCTCGCGCTGTGGGCGAGGGTCTTCGGCGACGGGGTGGTGGCGCTGCGGTCCTTCTCGGCGGTCGCCGGCATGCTCGCCGTGGCGGGCGTGATGGCCGTCGGAAGACGCCTGTGGGGGACGGCGGTCGGCCTGGCCGCCGGGTCGGCGGCGGCGTCCTCGCCCTTTCTGGTCTGGTACGGCCAGGAGGTGCGGATGTACATGCTGGCTGCGGCGTGGGGTGCGGCGTTGGTGTGGCAGGCGCTCGGACTCCGGCCGAAGCCCATGCCCCAGGCGGCGCCGAGCCCCTCCGGCACGGCGGCGCCGGCGGCGCGCCGAGGATGGCGCGTGTGGGCACCGTGGACGGCGTGTGCGACGGCCGCCCTCTACACCCACTATCTGGTCGGCCTCGGGGCGGTGGCCACGTCGAACACGATCATCGCGCTCGGCGTGTGGGGTTCGGGGCGCCCGGCGGCCGCGGCGGACCGCCGGTTCCTCGGCGCCTGGGCGTTGGCGAACGCCACGGCCGCCGCGCTCTTCGCGCCGTGGCTGCGCCTCGCGTGGCCGGCCATCCGCGATTGGCCGGCCCTGGGCCCGCCGGTGCCCATCGGGCGGACCGTGCGCGATGCGCTCGCCGCCTTCACGGCCGGCACGCCGGCGAGCGCTTCGGTCGGGACCGCAGCCCTGACGCTGGCGGGCATCGTCGCCGTCGCGGGCGTGTTGTACCGCGGCCGCGACGGCTCGCACCGCGCGGGGGCGATCGCGGCGGCGTGGGCCGGCACGCCGCTGGTTCTGCTCCTGGCGGTGTCGGCCTCGCGGCCGGCGTGGAACCCCAAGTTCCTCATCGGGGGCGCGTTGGGGTTCGACCTGCTGGTCGGCGCCGGCGTGGTTGGGCTTGCGGCGTGCGCCGGGCGGCTCGGCACGGCGGCGGCGCGGCGGTGGCGCACGGCTGGCCTCGGCTCCGGCGCTGCGCCCGTGCTCGCCGGCATCGTCGGCCCGGCCTGCGCCGGGCTGGCCGTGGTCGGCGCCGCGGCCGCGATCGCATGGCCGCGGGTCGCCGCCCTCGGGGCGATGTACGGCGATCCTGCCCACCAGCGCGACGACTACCGCGGCATCGCCGCCGCCGTCGATGCGGCGGCGGGCCCGGACGATGCCGTGATCCTGAACGCCCCCACCCAGGTCGAGGTCTTCGGCTACTACGACCGCGGCCGGCATGTGCTGTATCCGCTGCCGCGCCAGCGCCCGCCCGATCGCGCCGCGACGCTCGCCGACGTGGCCGACATCGGCGGGCGGCACCGCGACCTCTACGGCGTGCTGTGGGCCACGGCCGAGAGCGACCCCGAGGGGCTCGTCGAGGGCTGGTTGAACGCGCACCGCCACAAGGTGTTCGATGCCTGGCACGGGGGCGTGCGCCTGGCGATGTGGGCGGCGGCGCGCAGGCCGCTGACCCCGCAGCCGGTGGGCAGGCCGGTGTTCGGGTCCGACGAGCTCGTGCTGGTGGCCCTGGCCGCCGGACCGCCGGCGGTCGCCGCGGGCGAGGTCGTGACGATCGAGGCGGTGTGGGCGGCCGCGGCCGCGCCGCGGGCCGACTACACCGTGTTCGTGCACCTCCTCGACGCGGCCGGGCGGCGCGTCGCGGGGCGCGACATGCGGCCCATCGGTGGCAGCGCGTCGACGTCCCGGTGGCCGCCCATCGGCGTGTCGGGCGTGGCCGCCCTGGCAGAGCGGCTGTCGGCGGTGCCGTCCCTGGAGTCGGCGGATGCGGCCGTGGCCGGCGCCGGCCACGTCGACCGCATCGGCCTCCGCGTACCGCCGGACGCGGCGCCCGGGGCCTACACGCTTCAACTCGGGCTCTACGATCCGGCCACGGGCACGCGGCTCGCGGTGAGCGGGATGGGCAGCGCGCCGGCGCGCGCCGCCGGCGGCGACGCCATCGTCGCGGGACGGGTCGACGTGAAGCCTGCGGGGGCGCGTTAGGAGGCCGCGGGCGATCTAACCGCCGCTCGCTCCCCGCGTCCGCGCTCGCGCCAGGTCGAGCGTCTCCACGGCGTGCCGCAGGTGCGGGATGACGATGCTGCCGCCGACGACGAGGGCGACGTTGAGCGCGTCGTGGATCTCGTCGTCGGACCAGCCGGCGTCGGCGCACTGCAGCACGTGGTAGTCGATGCAGTCGTTGCAGCGCAGCACGGCGCTGGCCACCAAGCCCAGGAGCTCCTTGGTGCGGCCGTCGAGCGCCCCGTCGCGGTACGCGGCGGTGTCGAGGTTGAAGAACCGCCGGATGCCGAGGTGGTCGATCTCGGCGATGCGGGCGTTCATCCGGGCGCGGTACGCCTCGAAGGCGTCCAAGCGGTTGGCGGTCATCTCACCTCCACCTCGTCGAGGATGGCCCGGCGGCCGGCGGTGTCCGCCGCCGGACCGGATATCGGATAGCGCTCCAGGTTGGACGGGTCGTACGCCCCGACCTCGACCAAGTACGTCCCCGCGGGCGCCGCGGGATCGACGCGTACGACGTGGCGGTCGAACACCGCCCCCGTTCGCCACGGTCCGGACGACGGGGGGCCGTCGTGACCCGCCCACACGGGGTCGCCGGTCTCGGGGCGCGGCGGGCCGAGGACGTGGACGAACACCACGGGTGCGGTGGCCGGGATCGGCGACCCGCCGACCTCCCACAGCAGGTCGACGGCCACCGGCGCGCCGGGCGCGATGGCTTTCGGGGCCACGCGGAAGTCGACGAGCCTCGCAAAGCCGACGTCGGCCAACGGCGCGCCTGCCGGCGGCGGGGATGGCCAGGCGAACGGCGGATCGGGCGCCGGCAGCCCGCCGCGAACGCCGACCCGGACGAGCGGCGTCGCCGCGGCGCCACGACCATCTCCGGCCGAGCCCCAGTCCAGCCGCAGCCCGAGGCTGCCTGTCGGGAGGCGCTCGCTGACGTCGATCACCGCCCGGCGGCGTTGGAGCGCGGTGCCGGGCGGCGCGCCGGGCACGGCCTGCTCCCACACCGGCACGTCGCCCTCGGCCGCGACGAGGCGCAGCGTGGCCGGCGGTCCGCCGGCGCCGGCGCCCGGCGCGCCACCGGCACTGCCGGCGCCGGCGAGGAACAGCGTGACGTCCAGACGATCGCCCGGCAGCCCGACGCGCGCCGGCTCGCCGAACGCCGGCAGCCGCGGCGCGCGCGTCGCGGACAGCCCGGGCATCGCGCTCGAGAGCATCGTCAGCCGCGGTGCCCGGCCGTCTCGGGCATACAGATGGAGCGCGTCGGCGCCGTACGCTTCGCTGAGCACCCGCGGCAGACGGTCGTCGAGCCAGGCTTCGAGCCGCCCGTCGGGATCCTGCAGGTGGCGGTCGACCGCGGCGAGCCACACGCGATCGTGCCCCGCGACGATGGCCTCGAGGCCGGCCTGCCAGCCGACTTCGCCGATCTGGTCGCTGCCGCGGCTCGGGAAGGGGATCACCGGCGGCCGGTTCGCGCTCCCAGGCCGACCGTCGTCCGGCAAGGCGATCGCCGGCGCCCGCCCACCCCGGTCCCACGGCATGTCGTAGTCGTAGAGGAACATCGGGTAGCGGTTGCCGCTGACCAGCACGACCGCGTCGCCGGGCTCGGCCTGGGTCCAGATCGCCAGCGCCATGGCCCGCGTCTCGTCGCGCCAGCGCCGCCCGGCGAAGTGCGGCGCGAGATGGGCCAGCGCGGTCAGGACGACGACGGCCACCAGGACCGCGCCAAGGGCGGCGCCCCGGCGCCACGCCCGTGCCAGCACGACGCCCGCCAGCACGTATGCCGGCGCCGCGAACGGCACGAAGTAGCGCGCCTCGACCGCAGGTGCATAGAACAACGACCGCGGCCGCGTCGCCAGCCACACCGCGGCGGGCGGGAGGACCACGAAGAGCGCCAGCGCGATCCAGGGGAAGCTCCAGACGCTCGATCGGAGGTCCGGCCCGGGCGGCCGGGAGGGCGGCGCGGACCACCTCGGCCGCCAACGGGGAAGGCGACCCCACGCCCGCACCGCGGCGATCGTGAGCGCCGCCCCACACGCCGCCGTCGCCGGTCCGGCACGCTCGATGTCGGTCGACACTCCCGTGGCCAGCAGCGTCGCCCACAGGCGGGCGATGAACCCCGGCGCGGCGGGCGCCTCGGCCACCTGCCACGACTGCATCCGACCGGCGGCGTATCCCCACCACGGCAGGAACAAGCCGACGATCGCGACGTGGGCCGCGAGCCAGGCCGCAAGCCGCCGCCGGTCGATCCGCCCGGCCGCCGCGGTGGCCACGATGCCGAGGTTGAGGACGGCCACGGTCACGCCGGCCAGGTAGACGGTGTGCAGCGCGGCGAGCGCGGCGACCGCGTAGGCGAACAGCCAGCGCCCGCCGTCGTCGACCCAGCGAAACGCCGCGTACACGGCGGCCAGGCCGGCGAGGCTGGCCAGCATGTACATGCGCAGCTCCTGGGACCACGCGACCTCGAAGGGTGAGACCGCCACCAGCACCACTGCGATCACGCCCGCCGGCCGACCGGCCAGCCGAAGGCCGATGGCGCCGGCCAGCGCCACGGTCAGCACGCCCCAGACGACCGTCAGGAAGCGGGCCGCGAGCTCGGTCTGGCCCACCAGGCGCACCCAGCCCCACAGCGTCCAGAAGAACAGCGGGGGGTGGACGTCGGAAGCCGTCCACGCCGTCACGCCGGCAAACGACTGGCGCACCGCCCAGATCGCCAGGGCCTCGTCCCACCAGACGTTCTGCTCGCCCAGCCGGAAGACGCGCAGCGCGAACGCGGCCAGCACGCCGACCGCCATGGCCGTGCGCCAGCGTGTCACGACGGGACGGGCTCGACGTCCGCCGGAGCGTCACCGTCGCCGTGGGCGCGCCCGCCGGCGCGCATGCGGCGCCACACCAGCCATGCCATGACCGGGATGCCACCGAGCAGCGCCCATCGCAGCGCGTTGCGCAGCAGCCACGCCCACAGCGGGTCGAACGGCGCCGGCGGCGGCGGACCGAAGACCTGGATGTGGTCGATCCACGCCTCGCCGGCATCGACCCGCACGATCAGGAGGTGCTCGCCGGCGTCGAGCTCGCGCCGGCCGCGGTGCCAATCCCCGGGATCGTCGAGCAGGTCCGAGTGCTCGAGCGTGAAGCCGTCGTCGGTGGCCGCGGGCACCAGCGTGCGGCTGATGTCGTCGAGCACCACGAACAGGCGCGGCGCGTCGCCGAGGGAGGGGTTCACGGCGCCGTCCGCCGCCGCCGCGCCCGCCGCCGTGCCGCCGCCGACGGTCACCGGCCGCCGCGAGAGGCTGAGTCGGAACCCCGTGCCGGCGAAGCTGAGCTGGAGCTCGGCCGTCTCGGCGCCGACCTTCTGGTCGAGCGGCCCCGACTCGGGCACGTTCCGCCATGGACCGTTGTACTGCAGCGCCACGGCATCCGGCGCATGCCGCCCGCGCCGGAGCACGGGATACCGGTTGGCCAGCCCTGCGAGCGCCAGGTACGTCTCGGTCTTGCGCCAGTCGGGCTCCAGCACCCGGAAGTAGCCCTCCGGACGGCGATGCCACTCCCAATCCGGGCGCCGCAGGAACCACAGGAAGGCCGTGCCGACCCACGGCCACTCCTCCGCCATGCGGTCGTAGGCTTGCCGAGTGTAGACGGCCCGCAGCGACTCGTCGACGCGCCCGTACGGCGCCGCCATCAGCGGCGGGGGGCTGTCCCACCCGAACTCGGTGATCCACACCGCCTTGTCGGCGTCGTTGTGCCGGACCATGACGTCGCGCAGCAGCATCGGCCGCGAGAAGTTCACGCGGTCCGCGCTCGCGCGGCGATCGGTCGGGCCGGTCCACAACCCGAAGGCCTGGACAGCGAGCACGTCGAACTCGTTCTGCCACCCGGCGCGGTACAGGGCGTCGAGGTAGCGCAGGTCGTCCATGTTGCGGCCGCCCGGCTCGGTGGTCGGCGCCAGCGCGGCGCTGACCACGACCACGTCGTCGCATGCCGCGTGCGCGCGCTGCGAGGCCACGCCCAACAGCCGGGCGTAGCCCTCGGGGTCGACGTCGCGCTCGCCCCATTCGGGGTAGATGTTCGGCTCGTTCCAGATCTGGTAGTACCGCACGCGCCCGCAGTAGCGCTCGACCACGGCGGCCACGAAGTTGCCGAAGTCCTCGAGGTCGTCGGGCGGGCCCTTCTTGGCGCCTTGCTGTTCGGGATGCGCGTACGCCCAGTCGGGGGGATCGTCGAGCCGGACCAGCAGCTGGACGCCATGGTCGGTGGCGGTTTGGACGATCCGATCGTACTTGTCCCACGCCGAGCGCGGCGGCGCGTTGCGGCGGTCCTCGAAATCGCCCCGGCCGTGGATCTCGATGTCCTCCCATGGGAACTGCTGGCGCGCCCAGCCGATGCCGGCGTCGCGCAGCATGGCGAACGAACGGCGTACGTTCGCGGGGTCGGCTTCGAGCTGCACGAACGTGTTGACGCCGAAGCGGTTGGCACCCTTGTGGTGGATGGGCGCGTCTGGCGCCAGGTCGAGCTCCGGCCCGGTCACCGCCAGCACCGCCAGCGCGCCGGCGCCCTTGATCCCCTCCCACCACGACTCTTCGCCCGTGTTGGCGCGCAGCCAGTCGGCCAGCGTCGCCGAGCGCAGGAAGGCGAGGCCCCACAGGGCAGCCGTCCCGAGCACGGCGGCGGCGACCAGGCGGCGGATCGAAAGGCGCATGGGACTCTCCATCTCCTCGTCGTGCAGGCGGGGCGTCGGCTGGTCGCGCGGCCCGGCGGCGGGACACGGGATGGCGGGCGGCGCGGGCGCTCCGCGCGCCGCCGTGTCAGCCCGGCCGCCAGAAGTACAGCGCGATCGGGAAGACGGCGGCCCCGGCCAGCAGGAGCGCGATCAGCCGGGTATCCTGGCGGCGGCCCGCGACCAGCCCGGCCAGCCCGGCCGCCAGCGCGCACGCTTCCATCCCCAGCGCGACGAGCTCGATCCCCGCGAGCGGGCCGCGATCGACGGTCACCCCGGCGATCGGGCGCCACAACACCACCACGCGGGCCAGCGCCGCGCCGGCCGCGAGCCCGCCGAGCCGGCCCAGCCATGTCCGAGGACCTGCCGACGCCGCCATGAGGCCGGCCAGCACCGCGAGATAGAGGAACCAACCGCACAGGATTGTCTGCGTCATCGCTCGCGCCACCCTCGCATCCCACCCCATCCGCCGACGTCGGGAACGATAGGCGATCGCGGTCGGGTGTCAAATGCGACCACCCGGCGCCGGCTTCCGGCCGGCGATTTGCCCGCTGCCGGCACCATGCTTTATGATTGCGCGGTTGGCGCCCGTACGCCATAGTCTCCGGGAAAGGAGGTGAGAGCCCATGACAGTCGACCTGCGATCCGGCGAGTCGTTCGAAGGCCTGCTGAAGCGCTTCCGCAAGGAAGTGTCGAAGTCGAGGATCCTGAGCACGTTCCGGCGCAAGCGATGGTTCACCCCGCCCAGCGAAGAGCGGCGCCTGGCCAAGAAGAAGGCCGAGCGCCGGGCCCGGCGGCGCCAGCTGCGCGCCACGCGCCCCCGCCGCAGGAGCGGTCCCGGCGCTCCGGAGTGACGGGCGCGGCGCGAGGCACCGCCGTCGTGCGGGTGGCCGAGCCGCGAAGATGAACGAGATCGAGGGGGGGTGCGTTGCGCCCCCCCTTTTCATGCCGGCGGTGCTCCGCCGACCCTACCGCCCACCCCAGAACGCCGCGCGCGGACACGGGATCTCTCCCGCCACCTGGGCGTAGATCGCGGCAAGCTCGGCCGGCGACGGCGCGATGTACACCTGCGCCGGCTCTCCCGTCAGCGCCGCCAGCGCCGTTGGATCGACCTGGGCGCCCAGCCCGACGGCGTACATCCGCACCCGGGCCTGCCGGACCGCCCGCGCCGCGCGCCCCGCCGCCTCCGGCGACTCGACCTGTTCGCCGTCGGTCAGGAGCACGATCACGGGCTGGCTCGCCGGCCGGGCGCGCGGGCCGAGCAGCTCGAGCCGGGCCCGATCCAGCCCGCGGTCGATGCGCGTGCCCGGCTGCGTCTGCGACAGGCCGGCCAGCGCGACGTCCAGCGCGGCACGGTTGCCGGTGAGGCGGCTGATCAGCGCCGCCTGGGTGTTGAAGGCCACGACGCCGGCCTGGTCGGCCGGCAGGTTCAGCAGGCCGAGGAACTGCGCGGCGGCCGCCCGTGCGGCCGCAAGGCCCTCCCCGGCCATGCTGTTGGAGGTATCGATGACGAGCATCACGTCCGTCCGCCGCTCGCCCGGCACGCACCGCTCGCGCACGGCCAGCGGGAGGTACACCGGCCCGCGGGGACGCGTGCGGCGTGTCGGGGTCGCGGACGGCCGCGGGGTCCGGGTCGGCGTGGCGGTGGCGGTCGCGGTGGCCGACGCGGGCGGGGTGGGGGTCGCCGTCGGCGTCGCCGGCGGGCCGATCACCTGCACGCGCGGCACCGGGAAGTCCAATCGGCCCGCGCGCCCGTACCCGTCGACGTAGTCGGCCCAGGCCTCGACGTTGGTCGGCCACTCGCCGGCGGCGAGCGGCTCGAGCCGGTAGCGCAGCCGCACGCCACCCAGCGGAACGCCGTCGAGGGTCCAGCGGAGCGTGCCGGCGGCCGGGTCGAAGGCCGCGGCGGGGACATCGCTGCCGGCGACGAAGCGCATGTTGGCGGGGAGGCGGTCGGTGATGTCGAGGCGCCGGAACAAGGCCGAAGCGCTGATCTGGTCGCCGATGCGTTCGAAGATCGCCCCGAGCGCCCGTGCGCTCTGGACCGGATGGTGGTGGTCGGGTCCCGACGCGATCGCCGTCAGGAGGCCGACGTCTCCCTGCACGTTGATGGTGAAGACCTCGGCACCGGCCTGTTTGGCGCGGGCGGCTTCGCGCAAGGCGGGCGCGGGGTCGCTGCCGCCGTCGGACAACAGGATCAACACGGGTGCGGCGCCGGGCCGGCCGTTGCGCGAAAGCTCGGCGTTGGCCACCGCCAGCCCCTGGTCGATGCGGGTGCCGCCCCGCGCCACGAGCCCGGCGAGCGCCCGCCGCAGCAGCGCCTCGTCGGGCGTGAGCGGCGCGTCGAGCGTCGCGCCGTCGTTGAACGAGACGATGCCGATCCGCGAGACGGCCAGGTCGGCGTTTGACACGAAGTCCGCCGCGGCCTCGCGCGCGAGCTGGATGCGCTCGCCGAGCATCGAGCCCGAGCGGTCGATGATGAGCAGGATGTCGAGCGGGACCGTGGCCACCTGAGCCGTGCACGTGCCGCCCACGCCGAGCGTGACCTCGACCGTGGCGCCGAGGTCGATCGTGCCCGGCGCGGCGGTCTTGTCGCCGGCGCTTTCGCAGCGGGCCTGGTTCTCGGGAGGATCGGCGCCGGCGGCGACCGAGTCCCACCGGTAGCGCGTGACGACGTCGGCGTCGCGGTCCGCCACGAACACGTCCCCGCCGGCATCCACCGCCAGGTCGGCAGGCGCGGACCGCGGCGTCAGGTCTGGGCGCCGGGCGTCGAACGCCAGCACGCGCGCGCCGCCGCCGTCATACCCCCGCACCCAGCCGTCGCGACCCAGGACGAGCACCACGCCGTCGTCGCGCGTCGCCACGCGGCGGGCGCCCGACGCGGCGGTGAAGCGCGCCATGCCGCCGGGGCCGACGCGCACCACTTCCGACGCGTAGCGGTCGAGCACGTACGCCGTCCCGGCGGCGCCGGTGGCCAGGTCGGTCCACACCGAGGGTCTCCCCGGTACCGCCGGCAGCGCCGTGTTGCCGAGGCGCGCGCCGGCGGCGCTGAAGCGGTGGAGCGCCCCCCCGCCGGCGTCCAGCGCCACGATCTGGGCGGTCGCGCGGTCGAACACGAGCGCCGCCACCGACGTCGTGGCGTCCGGCCCGACCGCGGCCTGCCAGCGCAGCGTCCCGGCCGCCGTGCGCGCGAACACGCGCACGCCGTCGGTCGTGAAGACGGTGCCGTCGGGCCCGGCGTCGACGGCGGCCGATGCGCCGGTGCTCACCTGTCCCCGGCTCTGCCCGGCCGGCGTGAACCACTGTGCCCGCGGCGCGCGGTCGAGCACGTACACGTGCCCGTCGGCGCCGACCTGCAGCGTGTCGGGGCCGTCGAGCACGCCGGCCGGCGCGATCGGGCCACCCCAGGACGCGGTGGGCGGCCCGGCGAGCGCCGTGACGCCGTAAGGGTACCGGTGGACCTTCGACGCGGCGCCACCGCCGCCCGGTTGAACGACGACCAGCCCGGACCTCGGGTTCACGGCCAAGGCCGTGAGCCGCCCCACCGTGCCGGCATTCCACTGCTGCCGCACGGGGTCGTGGAACAAGAGCCCCGTGTCGGTGGTGAACCAGAGCCAGCGTCGGGTGACGATGCCGACGTTGTCGTCGACGACGACGTCGTTGACGGCGCCCGGCAGGAGGATGGTGTCGGTGCGCTGTCCGCGCCGGTCGAACAGCAGCAGCCGAGGTGCGCGTCCGTCGAGCACGGCGAGCGTGCCGTCGGCCGAGACGTCCAGCCCCCCGATCAGGTCGGCGGTGATGCCGTCGGCGCGGACGGCGCGCCAGGCGCCCAGCGGTGCGCCGTCCGGCGTGAACCGGTGCACCTCGCCGGTGCTGGCCGAGCCGGTGTACACCGTGCCGTCCGGCGCGACCCCGATGCCCGCGAGCCCGGCCGCGGCGTCCCATTCGGCCAGCCGCGCGCCGTCCATGCCGAACACGACGACGGCCTGCGCGCCGGGGTCGGCGGCGTACACCCGCTGCCGGCCGTCGTCGACGGCCAGGTCGCGCGGCGTCACCAGGCCCGGATCCGCGCCGGGCGGGTGGAGCAGGCGCACGGCGCCGCCCGGCTCGATCACCGAGATCCGTGCCGTCGTGGCGTCGGCCACGTAGATGCGCCCGGCCCGGTCGACGGCCACGCCCGATGCCGCCGGCCACGCGTCTGCCGGCAGACCGGGGCGGCCTTCGGGCCACGTGGCGACGGCGGTGTAGGCGCCGGCGGATGCGCGCAACGGCGCCGGCCCGCCCAACCATCCCAGCATGGCCGCCAACGCCACGCAGGTCACCGGCCGCCAGCGACGGGAGCGCGGGGCCGGGCGGTGGGGCGTGGTCGATGGCATGGTCCTGACGCGATCTGTCTAGCGCCGTGCCGAACGCCGATGGGCCAGCGCCAGCGGCAGGTAGCGTTTCGTCACGCGGGGCGGCGCGCTCGGGGAGGGCATTGCCGTCGCCGTCGGGCTCGGACGCGCCGTCTGCGTCGCCGTCGCCGTCGGCGGCCACGGCGTCGCGGTGTTCGCATGCGACGGCGGGGTCGACTTCACGTCGGTCGTCGGCGTGGGCGTCGACTCCGGCGGCGCGCCGGTGGCGGTGGGCGCCAGTGGCTCGCCGGTCGCGGTGGGCTCGGCGGGCTCGGCCGTGGGGCTAGGCGGCGGCGGCTCCGTCGAACCGGGGTCGGCGGTCGCCGTTGGCGCGCCGGTCGCGGTGGGCTCGACGGGCTCGGCCGTGGGGCTAGGCGGCGGCGGCTCCGTCGAACCGGGGTCGGCGGTCGCCGTTGGCGCGGTGAACGGCACGCGGACGTCGAGGGCCGGGTCGCCGAACAGGGCGTACGTCTCGATCAGGTCGCGGTAGCCCGTCGACGCGGTGCTGAGCGCCAGCTTGCTCCCCACGACCACCTGGCCGAGGTGCCGCACGCCGCCGCCGAGCAGCTGGTCGGCGAACGCGCGGTTCATGTGGTCGTGGCCGGTGGCGACCCCGAACCCCGTCGGCGAGAACGCCGCGATGGCGCCGCCGCCGGCCGTGCGGACGGCGGACTCCGAGATCGAGAACAGCCGCGGGTCGCTGAAGAACCCGGTCATGCACGTCATGTCGAGCAGCACCGGCAGCCGCCGTCCGTTCTTGAGGACGCGCACGTCGCGGCCGGTCCACATCTGCTCCTGCGCCCAGCCGGTGATCAGCCCGTGCCCGACGTATTGCGCGAGCAGGTAGCCGTCCATGAAGCCGGCCCTCAGGGCTTCGCCCGCGGCCGCGGCGTCGGCGTGGGTGCGCTTGAGGTAGACGCGGTCGACGGTGTATCCCGGGGGGACGTGGTGGTCGATGACGTCGTCCGACAACGCGTAGAAGTCGCCGGCGCTGTCGGGATCGTCGGTGGCGAACAGCAGCTTGCGCTGCCACGGCTCGACGTCGGCCGTCGCGCCGTAGGCCACGATCTTCGACACCATCGCCGTGACCTCGGCGGCCGAGTTGGCCGGCAGCCGGCCGAGAAACAGGTCGGGGAAGACGTCGTCGCCGCTCACCGTCACGAAGGCGTTCTCGACCGCCACCTCCCCGAGCCAGGGGTCGGCCTCCTTGAGGAACGGCGGGATGAGCGTCGCCGGCCCGGTCCCCAGCCGGTTGCGCGGGTCGTACGTGCCGTCGCCGACCAGCAGCACGTGGCTCGGCGCCGGCTCGGGCCACGCTGCAAATGCGTGGGCCACGAAGGCGCGGATGGCCTCGGCGGAGGCCACCCCGCCGTTGAACACGTCGTACACGCCCTGCACGTCGACCACGGCCACCCGCCGCCCGGCACGCACGTGGTGGTCGACAAGTGGCTTGAGCGCGGCATGGAAGGCCGCCGGCGCGATCATCAAGTAGTCGGCGCCCCGCGCCGGCGCCAGCAGGCCGGCCGCCGGGCGCGCCTCGATCCGGGCGGCGCGCAGGTAACCGCCGCGCAGCACGATGCGATACGGCCGGCCGCCTCCCGGCAGGTCGCGGAAGCGCATGCGGTACGCGGCCCCGGCCTCGACGACATCCGCGCCGTCCACCCACGCCGGGCGCCGCGGGTCGCCGACGTCCACGAGGTCGACCGCCGCTTCGCCGAGGCCGTCGACGGCGATCCCCTGCTCGGGCGCCGCATCGGTGACGAAGGCGAGCTGGCCCGACCCGGCCGCCCGGAACACACGGCGGTAGGCGAGGTCGATCGTGTCGACGAAGAAGTGGTCGTAGGCCGCTCCGGGCATCCCGGGGGCCTCGACGCGGATCTCGGTCGTCGGGCCCCGCAGCAGGTCGGCGGGGACGTCGAACGCGACGCGCGCCACCGAGGTGTTGCCGTCCCAGTCGGCCTCGCCGACCTGCCGGCCGGCCACGTGCACCCGCACCCGGTGGTCGGGCGCCTGGGTCGGGAACGCGGACTTGCCGACCAGGGCGAGGCTCAACCGACCCGCCCACGCCCCGGGCGCCACGCCGGTCAGCGCCACGGTGTGCGCCAGCGACTGCGGCGCGCTGAGCTGTTGCCAGAAGAAGTGGTCCACGGGCTCGGGCGGCGTGCCGTCAAGCGCCGGACGCGGGTAGTCCGAGCGGTAGAGCTGGTCTTGTTCGAGGTGCAGCGTCGCCGTGTAGGCCTCCGCCGCCGGCGCCAGACCGGGCGCGCCGTCGCGCCGCGGCATCCGCAGCCCGGGGACGGCGCCGTAGGCCAGCTGGTAGACGTTCAACGCCGCGTAACGTGACGCCGTCGGCCGCCCGAAGAAGACCACCGCGTCCGAAGCGTTCAGGAGGGCGTCGCCCTCGCCCTCGACGTGCATGGCCACCGGCTGCCCTCCGGCGTACAGCTGCAGGCGGCGCGGGTCGATGGCGTCGATCGGGAGCCCCGCCAGCGCCAGGTCGGCGCCGGTCACGCGGTACAGCCCCTCTTCCGCGACGGCGATGTTCCACACCGGCTGCACGTCCGCCGGCACGGTGGGCGGCTCCGCGGGCGGCAACACCTCGCGGGGCCGGTCGACGCGCCACGCACGCGCCGAGGCCGCGTTGAGGAGCGACGCGTCGATGATGGCGTCGAACGCGTCGGGAGGCCCACCCACGGCGGGCGCGCGCGCCGCCGGCGGTGCGCCCGCGCCGTCCGGGGCATCCATCGATACCTCGACCTCGAGCCGGGGCCAGACCACGAGGCGCTCGGTGCGGGCGTGATACTGGAACGGGCGGATCTCGATCCGGGCCACGCGCTGGCCTCGGATCCAGCCGACGTCGGTGATGGTCGCCAGCTCGGCGGGATAGGCTGCCCCGGCGGCGTACGCGCGGGCGTCGCGGCGCATGACGGTTGGCGGCGACGGGTCGGGCCGTCCGCGCGCACCGGGATCGGCCCAGACGGCCTCGACCGCATCGCCGTTGGGGCTCGGCGCGGGCGCGATCCGCACGCGGTCGATTGACGCCGGTTCGCCCAGGGGGGTCACCGCGACCCTGGGCGTGCCGTGGGGCGGGATCCCGAGCAAGGCGGCCGCGACCGGCACCTGGGGCCGCCCCGGCTCGCTCGACGCCGCCAACCGGGGCGCCTGGATCGCCACGGCGCCCGGGCCGCCCGCGGGGCGCTCGACCAAGGAGTAGCGCGGCGTGTCGAGCGCCACCACGATCCGCGCGGCGTCGGAATGCAGCAGGCGGATCGGCGCGGGGTCCACCTGACGCGCCGTCGAGGCGGGGGCACCGGACACGGCGGCCGCCAGTCCCGTCGTCGTGGCGACGACGAGCGCCGCCGCCCGGTTGGCCCGCCACGCGAACACCGTCGCCGGACGTCGCCCCGACGGTCCCCCGGCTCGACCATCGAACGGGCGACCGACGCGCGGGCGCGGCGTGCGCGCGATTGGCAAAGGACCACAGATGCTCGAAAACCGCATGCCAAGACCATCCGAAATCGCAACGGCGCGAACCCGAATCCCAATGACCCACCTTGGCCGGCCCGGACCGCTTCGGGGGAGATGGGCAACGCCGGCGCGTCGCGCCACAATGGGCTGCCCAACCGTTCAGACGTCGCGAGGGCCTCGGAAGTCACGGCGAGTTGTCCAGGACCGCCCCGCGTCCGCCGCACGGCGGATGCCGTTGGGCTCGGGCTTGCGGTATCATCATGTCGAAACGGTGCACACACCCGGCATCTTCCCGAGGAGGACGAGCATGACACCAGCGCAGCCGACGATCATCCTGCCGCTCGACGGCTCCGACCTGTCGAACCAGGCCCGGGACCTGGCCGTCGCCATCGCGAGCCGGGCGAACGCGCGGCTGACGCTCGTCACCGCCCCCGAAGTGTACGGCCTGGACATGGCGTGGTACACGGGCGCCGCGCCCGAGGCGACGCTGCCGATGGTGCCGATCACCGAGCTCATGGCCGAGGCCCGCCGCGCCGCGGCCGACTTCCTCGCCGCCCAGCAGGCGGCGCTCGAGCCTCAGGGGCTGACGGTGTCGACCGTGGTCATCGACGACATGCCGGCGCGCGCGATCGTCCAGGCCGCCGAGGACGAGGAGGCGTGGCTCATCGTCATGGCCACCCACGGCCGCGGCGGGCTCACCCGCTGGGCGCTGGGGAGCGTGGCCGACAAGGTGCTCCAGACCGCGGCGGCGCCGGTCCTGGTGGTCCGCGCGGGGACGCGACACATCACGCCCGACTTCGACCAGATCCTGGTGCCGCTCGACGGGTCGCGGCTGGCCGAGGCCGTGCTCCCGAGCGTCACGCGCCTCGCCACCGCCTTCGGATCGCTGGTCACGCTGGCGTTCGTGTCGCAGGAGGCCCGCCTGGGCATGGAGACGGCCAAGATGACCGAGGCGCAGCAGCGCGAGGTCGAGCGGATGGCCGCCTACCTCGCCGAGCAGGTCGAGCGCCTGCGTGCGGCCGGCGTGACGGCCGAGAGCGAGATGCTCGCCGGCGAGAACCCGGCCGAGGTGCTGCTGCACCGCGTCGGGCGCGGCGACATCGACCTGGTCGCGCTGACCACGCATGGCCGGGGCGGCCTCAGCCGCTGGGCGTACGGCAGCGTCGCGGACCGCTTGATCCGCCACGCCGACAGCCCGACTTTGATCCTGCGCAGCCAGGCATCGCATGCGTGACTGCCGCCGCCCGTTGCCGGGCACGTGAGAAAGGAGTCCGGGGATGGATGATCGCATGCCGTGGCCGTTCCGCACGGCGGTGTTGGCCCTGACGCTCGTCCTCGCCGTCTGGGTCGTCGGCTTCGCGCTGCTGTGGGCCGGCTCGCCGCTCGGCGGCCTGGCCGCCGGCATCGGGGCCTGGCTGACCGTCGGGCTGGTGGCCACCGCGTGGCGCACGCCGCAGGGGCCGGCGTCATGAGAGCCGCCGCCCTGTACCTCGCGGCCGCCGTCCTCCTGGTGGTCATCGTCTCCGTCGCGTGGTGGACCCGTGGCTTCCTGCCCGCGCCGCCCGCGCCCGACGCGGTTCGCACGACCTACACGGCCCAGGCCGGCGACACCATCGAGAGCGTCGCGGGGTCGATGTCCATCGACCCGGCGGCGCTCGCCGACGCCAACGACAAGACCTCGACCACGGCTGCGCTGCAGGCGGGCGAGGAGCTCGAGGTGCCGCCGGCCACGCCGTCGCTGGTCGACACGTGGAAGGTGCACGGCGTCGGGCTCGCGGCCCAGATCCTCGGCGTGCTGCTCAGCTTCTGGCTCTCGATCCTGACGGGCGTGCTGCCCAAGACCCCGCTGCGCCGCCAGATCCTCGGGATCTCGCTGGTGCTCGGCATCGCGTCGTACGCGTCGGCGCAAGCCGTGGCCGGCGACGCGCGATTGACCCCGCAGTTCGTGTTCGGGGCGGTCAAGGACGGCTTCCTGTGGTCGGCGGCCTTCCCGATGTTCGCGCGCGTGCTGGGCGTCAAGGACCCGACGACGGCGCCCTCGGCGTGAGAAGGCCGTCGGGACGCGGCGTCGCGGCGTGATCGCGGTCCGCCGCCTGCGCACGGGCGACCCGGCCGCACGCCGGCGCGCCGTCGTCGCGGGCGCCGCGCTCGCGGTCGTGGCGGCCGCGGCCGTGGCGGCGTTCGTCCACCCGGCCGTGGCCCTGGCGGGCGTGGTCGGGCTGGCGATCGCCCCGTTCGTGCTGCGCGACGTCGACGCGGCGTTCGTCGGGGTCGTGGCGGTCGTCATGCTGCTGCCGTTCGCCGCCATCCCGCTCGGGGTGGGCTTCAACCCGACGTTCCTCGACCTCGCCCTGGGCGCGCTCTACCTGATCTGGGGCATGCGCCTGGTCACGCGCGAGCAGGCGCGACTGCACCGCCCGCCGCTGACCGGCGCGGTGCTGCTCTTCATGGGGCTCATGGCCACGGCGTTCGTCGCCGGGCTGGCGCACGGCACGCCCACCCGCAACCAGATGCGGGTCTTCGCCGAGATGCTGCTGGCGGCGGGCCTCTTCCTGGTGGTCGGCAACCTCATCCGCGACGCGGCGGGCCTGCGGCGGGTGTTCCTCGCCGTCGCGGGGCTGGGCACCGCCTCGGCCGTGATCGGGCTCGGGCTGTACGTGCTGCCCGATGCCTGGCAGGTGCAGATCCTCTCGACGCTGCGGGTGGTCGACTACCCGTCCGGGCCGGGGGTCCTGCGGTTCATCAACGACGATCCGGCGCGCCTCCAGCGGGCGACCGGCACGTCCATCGACCCCAACTCCTTCGGCGGCATGCTCGCGCTCGTCGCGGCGCTGGCGCTGCCGCAGCTCGTGGGCCACGCCCCGCTGATCCCCCGGCGATGGGCGGCGATCATGGCGGTCTGCCTGTGCGCGGCGCTCCTCGCCACGGTCTCGCGCGGGTCGCTGCTCGGCCTGGCCGCCGCGCTCGCCGTCATCGGCCTGTTCCGCGACCGCCGGCTCCTGGTGGCGTGCCTGGGGCTGGGGGTGGCGCTGGTGCTGATCGCACCGGCGCTGCCGTGGACGGCAGCCTACGTGCAGCATTTCACGGCCGGCCTGCAGAACCAGGACCGGGCGACCCAGATGCGGATGGGCGAGTTCCGCGACGCCGCGCGCCTGATCGAGCGCTATCCGGTGTTCGGCGTGGGCTTCGGCGACCCGGGCGACGTCGACCTCTACCGCGGCGTGTCGAGCCTCTACCTCATCATCGCCGAGACGATGGGGCTGGTCGGGCTGGCCGCGTTCGGGCTGCTCATGGCGCTCCTGGGGCTGCGGCT
Source organism: bacterium (assembly GCA_003576755.1). Taxonomy (GTDB): domain Bacteria; phylum Chloroflexota; class Anaerolineae; order Epilineales; family Epilineaceae; genus UCB3. The sequence goes on from QEVT01000005.1 coordinate 40,452, forward strand.
GGTTCGCGCCTGGCTGCGGATGCCCCCCGGAGGCCTGCGCGCGGTGGTGCTGGGCTGCCTGGCCGGCCTGGTCGCCGCGCTCGTCAGCGGCGTGTTCGACCACTACTTCTTCACCTATCCCCACGCCGCGGCCCTGCTGTGGCTGACGGTGGGGATCGGGATGCGGGCGACGGAGCTGGCGCCGGCAGGGGTGGGGCCGCCCGCGGCGGGTGGCGCGAGCGCGGGGCAAAGATGAAGGGGCCGGACCTGCCCCTGGTCCGGCCCCTTCCTGCAAGGAGGAGGAGATAGTTTGCGTCCCCGACCCGTGTCTTGCGGGAGGAAGGTCGGTTCGCAGGTATAGACGGAAGGAGGCGACGGATTCTTACACGCGCCGTCGCCCGCCATCGCCCGTGCCCCGGCTTGTTGGCTGACCGCCGCCGTCCACCGTACAATAGCCCATCGTGATCCGCCCCCCTCTTGGCAACGCCGCCGCCGAGCGCGCCCCGAACATCGCCGCCCCCGCCCTGCCGAGCGCGACGGCGCGCCGCCCGATCCGCCGCGTCTTGATGGTCGCGCCGACGTCGTTCTTCGCGGACTACGGCTGCCACGTCCGCATCCTCGAGGAGGCGCGCGTCCTGCGCCGCCTCGGGCACCAGGTCACGCTGGTCACGTACTTCAACGGGCGCGACGTCGACGGGCTCGACATCCGGCGCACGCTCCCGGTGCCGTGGCGGCGTGCCTACGAGGTGGGGTCGTCGCGCCACAAGCTGGGCCTCGACGCGCTCCTGGTCGGCACGGCCTTGCGCACGGCGCTCCGGTTCCGGCCGGACGTCGTCCACGGGCACCTGCACGAGGGCGCGTTGATCGGCGGGCTGGTGGCTCGGCTGATGGGCCGCCCGCTGGTGTTCGACTTCCAGGGAAGCCTGACGGCCGAGATGGTCGACCACGGCTTCCTGCGGCGCGAAGGGCGTGCGCACGGCCTCGTGCGCCGCCTCGAGCACCACATCGACCGGCTGCCGCAGGCCATCGTGACCAGCAGCTTCAACGCCGCACGCCACCTGGTGGAGGACTTCGGGCTGCCGCGGCGGCGCGTGCTGGTGCTGCCGGACTGCGTCAACGCCGAGGCGTTTCGGCCGGGGGTGCTGGCCGACGCCGACCGCGCCGCCACCCGCCGCGCGCTGGGCATCGCTCCGGACGCGCCGGTGGTGGTGTACCTCGGCCTTCTGGCCCGCCATCAGGGCACCGACCTCTTGCTGCAGGCCGCCCGGCGGGTGGTCGACGCCCGACCGGATGTGCGGTTCCTGGTCATGGGCTTCCCCGGGACCGAGGTGTACGCGGCGCAGGCCGCCGCGCTGGGCCTGTCCGCGCACGTCACGTTCACCGGGCGGGTGCCGTACGGAGACGCGCCGCAGAACCTGGCCCTCGGCGACATCGCGGTCGCCCCCAAGATCAGCACCACCGAGGGCAGCGGCAAGCTGCTCAACTACATGGCCATGGGCCTGCCGACGGTGGCGTTCGACCTGCCGGTCAGCCGCGAGTACCTGCGGGACGACGCGGTGTGCGTCGCGGCGGGCGACGCGGCGGCCATGGCGGACGGCATCCTCGACCTCGTCGCGCACCCCGACCGCGCCGCCGCCATGGGCAGCCGCTTGCGCGCGCGGGCGGTCGCCGAGTTCGACTGGGTGCGCGGCGGCGAGCTGCTGCTTCAGGCGTACGACCGCGCCGCGCGGGCGCACGCCCTGCGGGCCGTGGTCGCGTGAGCCCGGCGCGCGTGCGCCCGCCCGGTGCGGCCGCCGGGGACGCGGGAGGCGCGGCACGCCCCCACCACGGCCCGATCGTGGTCGAGGCGGCGGGTCGGCGCCGTCTGTCCGAACGGCTGGCCGAGCTGTGGCGCTACCGGCCGATGGTCCGCAACCTCGTCATCCGCGACCTCAAGGTGCGCTACAAGAACTCGGTGCTCGGCTTCTTCTGGTCGCTGGCGAGCCCGCTGCTGATGATGCTGGTGTTCTGGGTCGTGTTCGGCCTCTGGATGGGGCAGCCCGGCAAGGCGTTCCACGTGTTCGTCCTGGTGGCCATCCTGCCGTGGAACTGGTTCAGCGCTGCGGTGGCCGGCGGCATCGACAGCATCGTCGGCAACGCGGCCCTGATCAACAAGGTCTACTTCCCGCGCGAGGTGCTGCCGATCAGCATCGTGCTGAGCGAGCTCGTCAACTTCGCCCTCGCGCTGCCCGTGCTGCTGGCCATCACCTGGGCATCGGGCATCGCGCCGACGCCGCACGCGCTGTGGCTGGCGCCGATCGTCGCGATCCAGGGCGTGTTCACGCTCGGCATCGTGCTGCTCCTCGCCACGGCGAACGTCTACTACCGCGACACCGCCATCATCATGAACGTCGTGCTGACGGCGTGGTTCTTCCTGACGCCCGTCGTGTACCCCATGGGCAACCTCGACGCCATGCACGTGTCGATCGGCGGCACCGACGTCTCGGCCATGCGGCTGGCGTACATCCTCAACCCGATGGCCAGCCTGATCTCGAGCTACCGGGTGGCCTTGTACGGCTCGAACCTCGGCCCTCCGGGGCAGCCGGACCTGTTGTTCCTCGGGCGGACGGCGGCCACCGCCGTGGCGGTGCTGGCCGTGGGCTACTGGGCGTTCCTCCGCCACAGCGGCCGGTTCGGGGAGGAGGTCTGATCCGCGCCGCCGCCGTCGCGCTCGCGGCCGCCGCGCTCGCCGGCGCGACGCTCGCCGCCGGCGGGCGCGTGGTCGTCGACGGCCAGATCGTGGCCGAGGCGCCCGGCCCGCCGCTGGTCGGCGGGGTCGTGCTGGCGCAGTCGTTCCCGGTGGTCGTGGACGGCCTGGCGGCGCTCGACGTCCACCTCGCCAACTACGCCCGCACGGCCGACGGCACGCTCGAGGCGCATCTGCACGACGCGCACGGCCGCGACGTCGCGCGCTGGCGGCTGGCGGGTGCGCGTGTCGTCGACAACGCGTGGCACCGCTTTCGGCTCGCGGCCCCGCTCGACCTGCCGGCGGGCACGTTGCTGACGCTCGTGCTGCGCCGTGGCGGCGGCGGCCGGCCGGTCACGGCCTGGACCACCGCCGGCGACGTCTACCCGCCGGGCGCGCTGGCGATCGACGGCCGCGCCACCGGCGGCGACCTGGCCTTCCGGGCGGTGTACCGCCCGGGGTGGCGGTCCGGCGCGCGCCACGTGCTCGGCACGCTGCCGTACCCGCCGGCGGCGACCGCGGGCTTGCTGTGGGGGCTCTTCGCGTCGGCGCTGGCGTTGGCCGGCCTGGTCCTCGCGCCCGCCCCCGCCGCCGACGCCGCGGATGCCGGCCCGCGAGGCGATCGATGAGCGCCGCCATCCGGTTCGAGGACGTCACCAAGCGCTTCGCGCTGGCGCGGGGGCGGGCGCGCTCGTGGAAGGAGGCGTTCGTCGGCGCCGTGCGCCGCGCGCCGCGCGACGACGACGAGCTGCTGGCCCTCGACGGCGTGTCGTTCGAGCTGGCCCGCGGCGACTCGCTGGGGCTCGTCGGGCCCAACGGCACCGGCAAGAGCACGGTGCTCAAGCTCGTCGCGCGCATCCTCGAGCCCAGCGCCGGCCGCGTGGTCATCGACGGGCGGGTCGCGGCGCTGCTCGAGCTGGGCGCGGGCTTCCATCCCGACCTGACCGGCCGCGAGAACGTGTACCTCAACGGGTCGATGCTCGGCTTCACGCAGCGCGAGATGGAGGCGCGCATCGGGCGCATCGTCGACTTCTCGGAGCTCGGGCGGTTCGTCGACATGCCGGTCAAGCATTACTCGTCTGGCATGTACATGCGTCTGGGGTTCGCCACGGCGATCCACCTCGACGCCGAGATCCTCCTGATCGACGAGGTGCTGGCCGTGGGCGACCAGGCGTTCCAGTACAAGTGCCGCGACCGCATCGCCGAGCTGCGGCGCGACGGCGTCAGCATCGTGCTGGTGTCGCACGACAACCACGCCATCCGCGAGCTGTGCCACCACGCGCTGTGGCTCGAACGGGGCAAGGTCCGGGCGTACGGCGAGACCGACGGCGTCGTCGAGGCCTATCACGCCAGCATGGTGGCGCGCGAAGAGGCCCGGCTCGCCGCCGAGGCGGCCGAGCACGCCGCCGAGGGCGACGCGGACGGCGCCGTGGACCGCTGGGGCACGGGCGACGTCGACATCACGGGGGTGGAGTTCCTCGGCCCGGACGGCACGCCGCACCACGTGCTCCACACCGGCGCGCCGGCGACCATCCGGGTGCGCTATGCGGCGCGCGGCCGGGTCGAGCGGCCGGTGTTCGGGCTCGGCATCCACCGCATCGACGGGGTGCACGTCACGGGGCCCAACACGCGCCTCGGGGGGCTGGACATCCCGTTCGTCGAGGGCGCCGGCGCGATCGACTACCACCTCGCGGCGCTGCCGCTGATCGCCGGGACGTACGAGATCTCGGTGAGCTGCTACGACGACACGCTGTCGCACGCCTTCGACTACCACCACCGCCGGTTTCCGATCCACGTCCGCGGCAGCGCCGGCGCCGAAGCGCTCGGCGTCGTCGTGCTGGCCGGGCGCTGGGCGCACCACGCGGCGCCGGAGGGGCGCGAAGGTGCCGGGTGACGCGCGGACGGCGCTCGCGGTCGGGCTGTACGCGGCGCTGCTGATCGGGCCGGGCCTGGCGGTGCTGGCCGCGCTCGGGACGCCGGGTGGGGGCGCCGGCGGCGATGCGGCCGCGGCGGACCGGGATGCTTCGGCGTCTGCACCCCGCTCCCCGGCGCCGTGGGCCATCGACCCGGGCGTCCGGCTGGGACTGGCCGCCGGCATCGGGCTGGCGCTGCAACCGCTGGCGTACCTGTGGGCGCGGACGCTCGGCATCCCG
>QEVT01000162.1 GCA_003576755.1 bacterium
GCCCCGCCCGACGCCCGCGCCGCCATCGCCGACGCCGCAGGCCGCACGCTCGCGCGCGGGCGGCGCATGGCCCGCGACATCGATGCCCTCGGCGCCGCGCTCGCGGCCGCCGGCGTCCCCTTCGCCTTCCTCAAGGGTGCCTGGCTCGCCCCCCGGCACTACGATCCACCCGCAGCCCGCCCGATGGCCGACGTCGACGTGGTCGTGCCCCCCGCGGCCGCGGCGGCCGCCGCCCGCGTGCTCGCCGGCCTCGGCTACCGGCACGTCGGCACGTCGGCGAAGCACCGACGCTTCCTGCGCCCCGACAACACGGCCGTCGTCGACGGCCGCGGCGAGCACCCCGACAACCCGCGCCCCGTCGAGCTCCACACCCGCGTCGCCGAGTCGTTCCGCGGCATCGGGATGGACGTCACCGCCCACCTTGGCCTCAACCGACCCGCCGCCCCGTGGCCGCCCGCGCTGGCGTTCGTGCACGTGGCGATGCATGCCAGCGTCGACATGCTCGGCCGACGCCTGCGGCTCATCCAGCTCGCCGACGTCGCGCGCCTCGCCGCCGGGCTCGGGGCCGTCAACTGGGCCGCTGTCCGCGCCCTTGCCGCGCCGCCCGCGCACGCCCGGTTCGTCTGGCCGGCGCTGGCGTTGGCCGAGCGCGCCGTCTGCGCGCCCATCGACACCGCGACCATGGCTGACCTGCGCACCGCCGTCCGGCCCGCCCTCGCCGCGTGGGTGGCCGCCGCCGACGTCGACGCCCTCGGCTATTTCGGCCGCGACGGCGCCGCGCGCGCCCTGCTCGAGGTGCCGCGGATCTGGCCGACCTCGGCCGCCGAGATGCTGGCGGTGTGGCGGTTCATCGTCCTGCCCGGGCGCTGGGACCTCGCCGACCGCTATCCCGACCTCGCGCGCGGCCCGCTATGGCCGCTGGCGTACGCCCGCCACGCGGGCTTCAGCGCGGCCACGGTGGTCAAGCGCTGGAAGCAACGGGCGAAAGCGTGAAGCGCAGCGAAGCTGGCGCAGGACGTGCAACGCGGGCGCCACAGCCGGCGAACCCGATCGTACACGCCCAGTCGGATCCCACGGACCCGCCCACCGCCCCCGCCCGCGGCCGCCTGGCGAGGCAGCGGAGGGCGATGGGTCATCCAGGGCGACGCATCCGCCGACGGACCGGATGGCAGAGGGCCATGGTGATTTCGGCGGATGCTTCGCCCCTACATGCGCCGCCGGAAGGTGCCGCCGGGGGACTGCCGATCCCCCTGCTGAACGCCTACCTTCCTACTTCCGACCTGCCACGTCCTACCCCCGCCCCTCGCCCAGCGCCGTGCGGAACGCGTCCTCGCGCAGGATGGTGATGCGCCGGTTCTCGTACTTCAGCAGATACTCGTACTGGTAGTCGCGCATCAGGCGCTCGACCTGCACCGGGTACATGCCGACCAGGCCCGCCAGGTCGTCGATGGTGACGTCGCGGTCGATGACCAGCCCGTCGTCGGTCTTCTGCCCGTGCCGCGCCGCCAGCTCGAACAGGGCCTTGGCCATGCGCCCGTGCACGTCGAGCATCGCGATGTCCGCCAGCCGCTGGTTCATGTTGCGGATGATGCGCGACAGCGCCGACAAGAGGCCGCGCAGCGCCGTCATGTCCGACTCGACCAGCGACATGAAGTCGCGGCGGTGCACCACGAGCAGCGTCGTCGGCGCCGTGGCCGTCGCCGTCGCCGAGCGCGGCGAGTTGTCGAGGAGCGACAGCTCGCCGAAGGCGTCGCCCGGCCCGAGCAGCGCCAGCGTGATGTCGCGGTCCGTCGGCGACTTGACGGCGATCTTGACCTCGCCGTCGCCGATCAGGAACACGGCGTTGCCGGGGTCGCCCTCCTCGAAGATGACGTCGCCGGCGTTGAAGTGCCGGTGCTGCACATGCATCGCCAGCCGGGCGAGGTGCTCGCTCGAGAGGTCCTGGAAGAACTTGTTACGCTGCAGGGCGTCGATATCGGTCTGCATGTCGCTGCTCCGGAAGATCGGCGTGGGTGGCGCGGGATGTCCCCCGACGACGGGCGAAGGTGTGGCGCGTATTGTGCCCCGGTCGACACGCCGGCGCAAGTGCGCGGCCGGCGCCGCCTACCGGTCCACCAGCAGCGCCCCGCCGCGGTAGAACACGTAGAGCGCGACCATCTGGATCACGTGGTACACGTCGTTGTGGTTGAAGCGCGGGCCGAGCCCGAGCCTGGCCTGCTGGACCGCCGACCCGGCCAGCGACAGCCCCACCGCCCCGAGGATCCACGGCGCCGCCGGCGCGTCGCCCCGCCACGCCGACCAGGCCTGGAGCAGCGCGACCGCCAGCATGGCGGTCCCGTAGTCGACGATCGCCGTGCGGAACACCGGCCGGCGCGCGAGCCGGACCAGGTAGACCATGAGCTTCGCCGCGGTCAGCGCGATCAGCCAGCCCTGGGCGGGGGCCGGCACCGTGGCGCGCAGCACCGCGGCCAGCATGCCCGCGCCGGCCGCCCCGATGGCCGCCAGCGAGAGGAGCCACACCCCGTGCTGCGCGCGCGCCGAGAGGTGGTCGACCAGGCCGTGCGCCGCCGCGCCGCTCGCCGCCCCCACGCCGAGCGCCGCCAGCGCCAGCGCCCACCACCGCACGGCGTCCTCGCCGGCGGTGGGGCCGGTGACGAGCCAGCCGGCCAGCACCCAGCACTCGACCGCCAGGATCGCGTCGGTCAGCGTCGTCATCGGTTCTTGGATGCGCATGCCGGATAGGATAACATGGCACGCGTCGGTCGAACACCCGCGCGCGGCCGGTCGGCGCCCCGTGCGCCGCCCCGGCCGCCCGCGCCCGCGAGGTCCGTGCCGATGACCCTCCAATCGATCAACCCCGCGACCGGCGCCGTCCTCCGGACGTGGCCGGCCATGGACGCGGCGGCATGTGCCGCCGTCGTCGACGCCGCCGGCCGTGCCCAGGCGGCGTGGCGCCGCACCGGCATCGACGACCGGGCCGCGGTCGTCCGCCGCGTCGCCGCGCTCTTGGCCCGCGACCGCGAGGCCCTCGCGCGCGGCATGACGCTCGAGATGGGCAAGCCCATCGCCCAAAGCCGCGCCGAGATCGACAAGTGCGCGTGGGCCTGCGCGTACTTCGCCGACCACGGCCCGGGCTTCCTCGCGCCCGAGGCCGTGCCCACCGACGGCCGGCGGAGCTACGTCGCGTTCCGGCCGCTCGGCGTCGTGCTCGGCATCATGCCGTGGAACTTCCCGTACTGGCAGGTCCTGCGCTTCGCCGCCCCCGCCCTCGTCGCCGGCAACGCCGTGGTCCTCAAGCATGCGCCCAACGTCACGGGCTGCGCCGAGGCCATCGCCGCGCTGTGGCACGAGGCCGGCCTGCCCGAGGGGCTGTTCGGCGTGCTGCGGATCGCGCCCGCGGACGTCGACGCCGCGGTCGCCGCGCTCGTCGCCCACCCGGCGGTCCAGGCCGTCACGCTGACCGGCAGCACCCGTGCCGGGCGGGCCGTGGCCGCGCGGGCGGGGGCCCACGTCAAGAAGACCGTGCTCGAGCTCGGCGGCAGCGACCCGTCCGTCGTGCTGGCCGACGCCGACGTCGACGCCGCGGCGCGCGCGTGCGCGGCGTCGCGGCTGATCAACGGCGGCCAGAGCTGCATCGCCGCCAAGCGCTTCGTCGTCGTCGACGCCGTCCGCGCGGCGTTCACCGAGCGGCTCGTCGCGCACCTCGCGGCCGCGTGCGTCGGCGACCCCCTGGCCGACGACACCGACGTCGGCCCGCTGGCGCGGCTCGACCTGCGCGACACCCTGCACGGGCAGGTCGCGGCCAGCGTGGCGGCCGGCGCGCGGCCCCTCCTCGGCGGCGCGGTCCCCGCGGGTCCGGGCGCCTACTATCCCGTCACGGTGCTGGCCGACGTCGCGCCCGGCATGCCGGCGTACGCCGAGGAGACCTTCGGCCCGGTGGCGGCCGTCATCGCGGCGCGCGACACCGCCGACGCGCTGCGCATCGCCAACGACACCGCCTACGGCCTCGGCGCCGCGGTGTACACCGCGGACGTCGCGGCCGGCGAGCGGATCGCCGCCGACGACCTCGACGCCGGGTCGTGCTTCGTCAACGCGTTCGTCAAGTCCGACCCCCGGCTGCCGTTCGGCGGCATCAAGCACTCCGGCTACGGCCGCGAGATGGGCGCCTTCGGGATCCGCGAGTTCGTCAACGTCAAGACGGTGTACGTCGCATGAGCGCAGCGACGGGGCCGGAGAGCACCGGCATCGACGCCGCCCGGCCGCCGGACCGCGGTGCCGTCGCCGGCGGGGCGCCGGCGACGGTCGACCGCGCCGCCTGCGCCGCGCTCGACCGGGCCGACCCGCTCGCCCCGCTGCGCGACGCGTTCACGCTGCCCGCCGGCGTGGTCTACCTCGACGGCAACTCGCTCGGCCCGCCGGTCGCCGGCGTCCGCGAGCGCATGGCCGCCGCCATCGACGGCGCGTGGGGCACCGGGCTGATCCGCAGCTGGAACACGGCCGGCTGGATCGACGCGCCGCTGCGGCTCGGCGACAAGATCGCCCGCCTCATCGGCGCCCCGCCGGGCAGCGTGGCGGTGTGCGACAGCACGTCGGTCAACGTGTTCAAGCTGGTCGTCGCGGCGCTCCGCGCGCGCCCCGACCGCGGCCTCATCGTCACCGAGGGCGGCAACTTCCCGACCGACCTCTACATGGCCCAGGGCGCGCTCGACGTGCTGCCGGGGCCGCGCGCCATCCGCTACGCCCGCGGCGACGCCGTGGTCGACGCCATCGACGCCGACACCGCGCTGGTGATGCTGACGCACGTCGACTACCGGTCGGGCCGCATGCACGACATGGCCGCCGTGACGCGGGCGGCCCACGCGGCGGGGGCGCTGGTGCTGTGGGACCTGGCGCACAGCGCCGGCGCCGTGCCGGTGGACCTGGCGGGCGCCGGGGCGGACCTGGCCGTGGGCTGCACCTACAAGTACCTGAACGGCGGCCCCGGGGCGCCGGCGTTCCTGTACGTCGCCCCGTCGATCCAGGACGCGCTCGCGCCGGCGCTGAGCGGGTGGATGGGCCACGCGGCGCCGTTCGCGTTCGACCCGCGCTACACGCCGGCGCCCGGCATCCGCCGGCACCTGGTCGGCACGCCGCCCATCTTGGCGCTCGTCGCCCTCGAGGCCGCGCTCGAGGTCTGGGACCGGGTCGACATGGCCGCCGTACGCGCCAAGAGCGTGGATCTCACCGAGCTGTTCGTCGCGCTGGTCGACGCGCGCTGCGCGGGCCACGGCCTGGCGCTCGCCTCGCCGCGCGACGCGGCGGTGCGCGGCAGTCAGGTCGCGCTGGCGCACCCCGAGGCCTACGCCGTCATGCAGGCGCTGATCGCGCGCGGGGTCATCGGCGACTTCCGCGAACCCGACGTGATGCGGTTTGGCTTCGCGCCGTTGTACGTCCGGCACGTCGACGTGTGGGACGCCGTCGAGGCGCTGCGCGACGTGCTCGCGACCCGCGCGTGGGACACGCCGGCCTACCGGACGCGCGCGGCGGTGACGTGAGCGGGCGCGGCCCGGCGCCGCCCGCGCCCATCGAGGCGCCCGATGCAAAGGAGACCGACATGCTGCGACGCACCTCCCTCGCCGCGGCCGTCGCGCTGGCGGCCACGGCCCTCGGCGGGCCGGCGCCGGACGGCGCCGGCGAGCGGCCTCGACCGGCGCACGCCGCCGGCGACCCGGCCGTCCGCGGCCCGCAGGCCTTCGCCAAGGCCGAGATCACCTACACCGACGCCGACCGCCAACGGGTCGCCGACCTCACGTGGCCGACCGCCGGGCCGCCCGGGCCGATCGTCGTCATCCTGCCCTCGGGCTCGATGGGCGGCGCCGCGAACCACGTCGGCCACGCCGAGCACCTGGCGAGCTGGGGCTTCGTGGTCGCGGTGGTGCGCGACGGGCTGATCGACGACGCGAGCGGCTTCGCGCGGGTCGGCCACCGTGCGGTGCTGGCGCTCGACGCGGTCCGCGCCGCCAGCCAGGTCGCCGGGCGCTTCACCGACCGCGCCGCCGTCGTCGGGGCGCACTTCGGCGGCACGGCGGCGCTGGCGGCGGCGCTCGAGGACCCGCGCTTCAACGCGGTGGTCTCGCTCCACGCCTCGACGTTCGGCCCCGGCCAGGGACGGTACGAGGTCGGCGTGCCGTACCTCGGGCTGGGGGGCGTGTCGGAGGGCGGGTTCTTCTGCCCGCTGGGCCAGTCGTGGGACGACGTCTACTTCGGGTCGGGCGTGGTGCACAAGGCGGGGCTGATGTTCCCCGACGCCAGCCCGCTCGACTTCCAGGAGCCGCCGTACCGCGACGGCGGGCTCTTGTGCGGCAACCCGAGCGGGCAGCCGATCACGGCGATCCGCGGCCTCATGACGGCGTGGCTCCAGTACTACGTGCGCGGCGACGCCTCGTACTACGCCAACCTCTACGGCCCCGAGGGCGCGCCGCTCAAGCCGGGCAACGTCAGCGACAGCCGCAACGAGAACGCGCCGCGCCGGCTGGCGGCCGTCCCGACGGCCGGCGGCGGGGCGGAGCTGACGTGGGCCAAGGACCTGACCGACGCCACCGTGATCCAGAGCTACGTCGTCGCGCGCGCCGAGGGCTCCGGGGCCTTCCGGCCGGTGGCGACGGTGCCGCTGGCGCAGAACACCTACGTCGACGCGACGCTGACCGGCGGCACGGCGTACCGCTACACGGTGGCGTTCCGCGACAAGGCCGGCAACCTGTTCAAGCCGTCGGAGCCGGTGTCGATCTTCGGCGGCGCCCCGACGGTCACGCCGACGGCGACGGCGACCGCCACGCGCACGGCGACGCCGACGCGCACGGCGACGGCGCCGGTGACGCCTTCGGCCACCCGCACGCCGACGGCGACGCGGACGCCGACGGCCACCCGGACCCTGGCGCCGGCGACCGCTTCGCGCACATCGACGCCCGACCCGGAGGTTTCACCTACGCCGGGTGCGCTGCGGCCGCAGGCCTACCTGCCGGCGTTGAAGAACGAAGGGGTGCGCACGCTCGCGGGGGACCGTGCGCGGTCGCGCTGAGCGGCGCGGTGCGCCGGCGCCCTCGTGGGAACGCCCCGACGCCAGCGTGGTGGCGTCCCGGCCGGCTGTCCAGCATGTAAGGGATACGCAGCCCCGGCCGTCCTACCCTCAACCCGTCCGGACGCGCGGGCGCCGGTGCCGGCCGGCGCGGCCGGACCGACATGTAAGGAGCATGCGATGAACGAGATCGTGCAGCGGCCCGCGCCGACGCGGTGGAGGCAGCGGGTGCTGGTGGCAGGCGTGCTTTCCGCGCTGGCGGGGCTCATCGGCCCGCAGCCCGCGGCTGCACAGTCGCGCGCCTCGCTCCCGCCCGTGCCCGGCCAGTGGTGCGGCCTGGCCGACGGCGGCGTGGTGCGGCTGACGGTGTCGACCGACGGGCGGTTCGTCGAGTCGATCGCGGTCGACACCGACCGCGGCTCGCTCTCGTCGGCCGAGGGCACCGTGGTCGTGGCGCGCGCCCAGATCGCCGACGACAAGTTCATCTTCCGCGGCGGCGATGCCAGCCGCGACCGGTGCGAGCCGACGCGGTGCACCGGCCCGGGCTGCCTGCCGGGCGCTTCGGGCCGCGACCGCCCGGGAGCCGGGCGCGGGTCGTGCGCCGACTACCCGACGACCGGCATCATGCTCCGCGGCACGTTCCTGCAGCCCGACTACGTGCGCGGCACCTACACCGGCCAGATCACGACGGTCCTCCGGCCTGCCAACACCCGCGGCGGCACCGGCAGCGGCGCCGTGACCAGCAGCCGCCGCATCGTCGGCAACTACGTCGCCTGGCCGGCGGGGACGGCGCCCTGCCCGTAGTCGGGGGGGCCGTCGGGCCGTTCCACGGGCACCCACGTGCCGGTCATGCCGGCACGTGGTCGTCCACGCCCGACAGCAAGGTCGGGAACAGCCCGCGCGCCCGCGTGAGGTCGAGCCGGAGGTCGAGGGGCACGCCGCCATCCGGAAGCTCGGCCGCGCGGCCGGCCTCGATCCGGTCGAGGCCGCCCACGCCCCAGAAGGCGAGCATCCGCCGCCCGAAGGCATGGCGGCTGATCGCCTGCGTGCCGGCGACGTTGACCGTTCCGGCGACCGCCGGCAGATCCAGCGCGAGCGCCACGAGCGCGTCCGCCAGGTGCCCTGCCTCGACCGGCTGCCGGATGACGTCGGTCCACAGCGTGAGGCGGCCGCCGTGCGCCAGGCGCGCGGCAAAGCCCGCGGTCGAGCGGTCGATCTCGGCCAGGCCGTAGATCAGCGACGTCCGGACGATCGCCGCGCCGGGGTGGGCTGCGGCGACCGCCGCCTCGGCCGCCGCCTTGGCGCGGCCGTAGGCGTTCACCGGCGATGGGGTCGCGCCGTCGGCGTAGGGGGCGAGGCGGCCGTCGAACACCACGTCGGACGACACGTGCACCAGCCGCGCGCCGACGCGCGCCGCCGCGGCCGCCACGTGGCGCGACCCGTCGACGTTGACCGGCCAGAGGGCCGCATCCGGCGTCCCGGGGTTGGCGGCCGCGGCGTGGATGACCGCCGTCGGGCGCCAGCGCGCGACGGCCGCGGCGACGGCCGCGCCCTCGGTCACGTCGAGCACGGCGACCGTGCCGGCCGTGA
>QEVT01000163.1 GCA_003576755.1 bacterium
CCACGCCGTCCGCGCCGCGGGGCCCGCCGGGTGGTGGCGTGCCGCCCGCGCGGCCAGCCGGGCCAGCGACGGCCGCGCCGCGACGCGCTCGGCCATGCCGGCCGAATACACCACGACGAAGAAGTCGTGCGAACCCGCCGGCGGGCCCTCGAAGCGGACCAGGCAGCGCGTGCCGGGCTTGTAGCGCACGTACGCCGCCCGGAACCCGCCGGGGTCGCCGGCGCCTTCGGCCCACGCCGCGAGGTGCCGCGCGAGGAGCGCGGCGACCCGCGGGCCGTCGAACACCGCCTCCAGCGCCGGCAGGCGCGGGTCGGCGGGCAGCGGCGGGATCAAGCCCGTGCACCCCGCGGCGCGGCCCGGCGCACGGCAAGGCGCGGGATCCCGTCCGCGGCCTCCGTGACTTGCACCGGCGCCTCCCCGTCCGTCGCCAGCTGGCGGCTGTAGAGCGCGCGGTACAGCGCGCACGAGGCCAGCAGCGCGTCGTGCCGGCCCTCCCCCACCACGCGGCCGCCGTCCATCACGACGATGCGGTCGGCCCGGCGGACCGTGGCCAGGCGGTGGGCGATGACCACCGCCGTGCGGCCGGCCAGCAGCCGGTCCATCGCCGCCAGCACCTGGGCCTCGGCCGCGGTGTCGAGGCCCGTCGTCGGCTCGTCGAGCAGGACGATCGGGGCGTCGCGCACCAGCGCACGGGCGATCGCCAGCCGCTGGCGCTGGCCGCCCGAGAGCGTCACGCCGCGCTCGCCCACCGCGGCGTCGTAGCCGCCCGGCAGCGACGCGATGTGGTCGTGGATGTCGGCCGCGCGCGCGGCCGCCTCGATCTCGGCGTCGGTGGCGTCCAGGCGCCCGTAGGCGATGTTGTCGCGGATCGTCCCGGCGAACAGCATCCCGTCCTGCGGCACGAGCGCGATCTGCTCGCGCAGCGAGCGCAGCGTGTAGCGGCGGGCGTCGGCGCCGTCGACGCGCACCACGCCGGCGACCGGGTCGTAGAAGCGCGGGATCAGCGAGAGCAGCGTCGTCTTGCCCGCGCCCGACGGCCCGACCAGCGCGACGGTCTCGCCGGCCCGGATGCGCAGGTCGACGCCGCGCAGCACCGGCCGGTCCGCGGCGTAGCCGAAGTCGATGCCGTCGAAGTGGATCTCGCCGCGCAGCGCCGGCGCGGGCTCGCGGCCGTCGGGGACCTCGGGCGACTGGTCGAGCACCTCGGTCACGCGCTCGATGCACGTGCCCGCCTTGCTGCCGCGCTCCGCCACCTGCGAGATGCGGCGCAGCGGGCGGTAGAAGCCCTTCATGTAGGCCACGAACACCACGAGGTCGCCGACCGAGAGGTCGCCCGCCAGCACCTGGCGCACCCCGAACCACATCGCCACCGCCGTGGCGGCGGCGATCGCCAGCTCGACCGACCGGTTGAGCCCGGCCTCGAGCCGCGTCGTCGTCAGGCTGCTCTTGAGGCTGCGCTTGGCGAGCTTGCCGAGCGCCGCGTCCTCGGCGTCCTCGCGGGCGAAGGCCTGCACCACGTGGATGCCCGCCAGCACCTCGTGCGCCCGCGCGGCCAGCTTGCTCTCGCTGCGCCGCTGCTTGCGCGTGGCGGCCCGGATCCTCCCCGAGTACACCGTCAAGAGCCCGAAGATCACCGGCATCGCCACCAGCGACACCAGCGCCAGCTCCCAGGCCATGGCCAACATCACCAGCACGTAGCCGACGAGGATGATGCCCTCCGACAGCAACGTCACGATCGATGCGACCATGAGCTCGCGCAGGAGCACGATGTCGCCCGTCAGGCGCGTCAGCAGGTCGCCCGTGGCGTGGCGGTGGTGGAACCGCAGCGACAGCCGCTGCATGTGCGCGAAGAGCTGCCGGCGGACGTCGGTGACCAGCACGTGGCCGACGCGGCTGGCGTGGACGTTGCGCTGGTAGTAGAAGTACCCGCGCAGCGCGGCGAGCACCAGGATCACCCCGACCGACAGCCCGAGCAGGCGCATCGGCCCCCCGGCCAGCCACGCGTCGAGCGCCGCCGACCCGGTGGCGAGCGGCTTGCCGGGCAGCACGTGGTCGAGGATGAGCTTGAGCGGCCACGGCTCGGCCAGGCTGGCGGCGGTGTAGGCCAGCGACGCGCCGAGCGCCGTGCCCATCGGGCGCCGGTGCCCGGCCAGGAGCGGGCCGAAGCGGCGGATCAGCGACAGCGACGTGCCGAGGCCGTCGGCCTGACGGCGGAGCTGGCGGGTGGTGTCGGCGGCCATCACGCGATCCTCGCGGCCGCGGGCGGCGGGACGTCGCGGGCGTCGCCGCCACGGGCCGCGCCGAGCACCGCCCGCACGGGCGCATGCGCCAGCCCGGCGGCGATGTCGGCGACACGGTCGGCGTTGTGGCGCCATGTGCGGTGGCGCGCCACCCACTCGCGGCCGGCGGCGCCGAGCCAGCCCGCGAGGCCGGGGTCGTCGACCAGGGCGCGGAGGGCGGCGGCGAGCGACGTGGCGTCTGCCGGGTCGTACAGGAGGCCGGTCTCGCCGTGGCGGACCACCCGCGGGAGCTGCCCGACGGCGGCGGCGACCACCGGGCGCCCGGCGGCCATGGCCTCGAACACCTTGAGCGGCGAGAAGTACGCGTCATCGCCGGCGGCGTACGGCGCCACCGCCACGTCCATCGCCGCCGTCCAGGCCGGCACGGCGTCGTGCGGCACGGCGCCGGTGAACGTGGCGGCCCCGGCCAGCCCGCACGCGCCGGCCAGCGCCTCGAGCGCCGCGCGCTCCGGGCCGTCGCCGACGACGAGCAGGTGGACGGCGGCGCCGCGGCCGGCGAGGTCGCCCACCGCACGCACGAGCGCGGCGACGTCGTGCCACGGCTTGAGCGTGCCGACGAACCCCACGACCGTCCGGTCGAGCGGGACGCCGATGGCGTCGCGCGCCGCCTGCCGCGCCGCGTCGCCGACGGCGAACCGCCGCGGGTCGACGCCGTTGGGCAGCATGGTGATGCGCGCCCGGTCGACGCCGAGGCCGGCCAGCCAGTCGCCGAGCGCGTCCGACACCGGCAGGACGTGGTCCGCCGCCCGCAGCGTCTCGCGCTCGATCAGGCGCGCCGCCTCCGGGAAGGCCAGCCCGCGATGCTGCGCGTGCTCGTCGGCCAGCGGGGCGTTGACCTCGATCACCAGCGGCACCCCGAGCACCCGGGCGAGCGCCAGGCCGGCGGTGCCGAAGAGCGCGTGGCGCTCGTAGACCACGTCCGGGGCGAACGCGGCCACCTCGGCCGCGATGCGGTGCGGCAGCGCGCCGGCGTAGGCCAGCGCCCGCACCGCCGCGGCCACCGGCCGGCCCGCCGCAGGGTCGGCGGCGATGGCGTCGAACACCCGCCGGCCGGCCGCGTCGAGCGGGACCTCGCGCACCGCGACGTGGAACCCGGGCGGCGGCGGCCCGCCGGCGCGCGGCGTGTAGATGCGCACCGCGTGCCCGGCCTCGGCGAGCGCGCGGCTGAGCTCGCGCACGTGGATCGACGCGCCCTTGGCCCCGTGGACCGGGATGCCGAAGTCGGTGCAGACGTAGGCGATGTTCATGCCGCCGCCTCCTCGAACAGCCGCCGCAGCTGGGCCACGTTGGCGCGCAGGTCGAACGCGTGCTCGACGCGCGCCCGCGCCGCGTCGGCCAGGCGGGCGGCGCGGGCGCGGTCGACGACGAGGCCACGGATGGCGGCCGCCAGCGCCTCGGGTGAGCGCTCGTCGACCAGGAGCCCGGTCTCGCCGTCCGTCACGAGCTCGGGGATGCCGGTGACCGGGGTGCTGACCACCGGCACGCCGAGCGCCATGGCCTCGATGAGCACCGTCGGCAGCCCGTCGCGGTTGCCGTCGGCGCCGACGACGCACGGCGCCACCAGCGCCGCGGCGCGCGGGTAGAGCCCGAGGAGGGCGTCGCGGGGCATCGGCCCGGCCAGGGTCACGCGGTCGGCGACGCCGAGGGCGTCGACGAGGCGGCGCAGCTCGGCTTCGCGCTCGCCCTTGCCGACGATCTGGCAGCGGAACGCCACGCCCTCGTCGCGCAGGCGGGCGCAGGCGCGGATCAGGTCGTCGAAGCCCTTCTTCTCGACCAGCCGCCCGACGCCGAGCACGAGCGGCAGGTCGTCGGGGCGGGTGCCGTTGCGGTGGAACTGCTGGAGGTCGAGCCCGTTGTAGATGCGCTCGACGCGGGCGCCGGGGCTGACCTGGCCGAGGAACGCCCGGTTGAAGTCGCTGACGGTGACCACGAAGGCGGCGCCGTCGATCTTGCGCGCCACCGACCGCAGGTCGACCTCGTCGTGGAAGATGTCCTTGGCGTGCGCGGTGAAGCTGTAGCGGACGCCGGCGAGGCGGTGCAGGGAGTGCGCCACCGACGTGGCGCTCGACGCGAAGTGCGCGTGGACGTGCGTGATGCCCTCGCGCTGCAGGATCGGCGCGATGTAGGCGGCCTGCGACAGGCGCCGCAGCGCGCCGGTGCGCCGCCGCGAGAGCGTGCGCCACAGCAGCCGGCGGTAGCGCGCGGGGTGGCGGGACGCCATGGCGCGGTGCGCGGCGGCGAAGGCGCCCGGGTCGACGCGCAGGTGCTCGGGCACGTACGTCACCGGCGCCTTGACGCGCGACAGGTCGGCGTGGAAGCGCCCGTCGTCGGGCTTCTTGAGCGAGAAGATGTGGACGTCGACGCCCTGGCGCTCGAGCTCGAGGATCTCGCTCAGGATGAAGGTCTCCGAGAAGCGCGGGTACATCTTGAGCACGTAGCCGATCTTGAGGTTGGCCATCCGGGATCCCTCCGTGGGGTCCGCCGCCGGTCCATGCCCGCGGGCGGGGGTCGATGCGTGCGCGGCGCCGGCGGTCACGACGCCGCCAGGGCGGGCAGGCTGCGCGTCTGGTGGAGCCAGCCGCGGGCGGCGGGGTCGGTGCCGGCGGCGGCGCGCGCCGGGTCGTCGATGAGGGCCTCGATCTCGGCCGCGGCGACGCGCACGCCGTCGAGGGCCACGCCGACGCGCGGGCGCGGCGGCCGGGCGAGGAGGTCGTCGACGGCCGCCACGAGGCGGTCGGGCGCGAGGTGGTCGGGGTGCAGCATCCGGATCAGCCCGCGCCCCGCCAGCAGCTCGGCCCGCAGGAGCTGCTCGCGCCGCGGGTGGACGCGCGGCACGATGAGCGCCGGGCGGCGGCTGGCCATGAGCTCGCACACCGTGTTGTAGCCGCCCATCGCCACGACGGCGTCGGCCGTGCCGAGCGTGGCGGCCAGCCCGGGGTCGAAGTCGACGACCTCGACCGCCGCGAGCCCCTCGGCCAGCGCGCGCAGGCGCGCCCGCTCGCGCGGGTCCATCAGCGGGCCGGCGACCAGACGGCAGTCGAAGGCCGGCGTCTCGCGTTCGCGCAGGCCTTCGAGCAGCGCCGCGAGCAGGCCGAACCCGTCGCCGCCGCCGCCGGCCACGGCCATGACCAAGGGGCGTGCGCCGTTGCCGGAGCCGCGCCGTCCCGCCGCGTCCGGGTGGTCCCCCGCCGCCGGGCGCCCGGCCGGCCGATGGCCGAGGTACCCGACGTAGCGCAGCTTGCGCGCGGCACGGTCGGAGAGCCCGTAGGCGCGCGCCACGTCGAACACGTCGCGCTGGCCGTAGACCAGGATGCGGTCGTACACCCGGTCGAGCAGCTCGTACACCCCGGCGGCGCGCCACGCGGCGCGCACGGCGGCGGGGTCGTCGACGATGTCGCGCAGGCCGAGCACCAGACGCGTGCCGGGGCGGCGGGCGGCGAGGTGGCGCAGCGCGGGCAGCGCCTCGCCCTTGAGCCCGGCCGGCGCGTGGTCGACCACGAACACGTCGGGGCGCAGGTGGCGCGCCGCGCTGGCCAGGATGTCGCCGCGCATGTCGCGCACCGCGGCGAACGCGGTGGCGAGCGAGCGCGCGGCGTAGCGCTCGGCGCCGACCTTGACGACCGACGGCAGCTTGATGTAGTCGGCGCCCTCGGCGTCGCCGGGGTCGAGCAGGTCCTGCGCCACGGGCGAGCCCGTCACGATCATCTGCGAGACGTCGGGCCGACGGGCGCGCAGCTGGCGCGCCAGCGCGCGGGTGCGGCTGAGGTGTCCGAGGCCGTACGTGTCGTGGCAGTAGTACATCACCACCGGTCCGGTCGCCGTGGTCTGGGTGGTCTGGTCCATGCGGTCGTCTCCGTCGGGCTGTGGGGGGTGGGGGTCGGTCAGCGGGCGGGCGGCCGGGTCACGAGCAGCCGGCGCGATAGATCAGCCCGTTGAAGAGCATGTCCCACGCCAGGCCGGGGTTGCGGAGCTGGAGGTGGCGCCGGCGCGGGTTCTGCGGACCGGCCGGCAGGTTGGGGAACTGGCGCTCGCCGTACCCCTGGATGCCGTGCGGGTTGGAAAGCGCCTGGTTGAGCACGGCCGGCGGCACCTTGCCGCGCAGGCCGGCGCACACGATGGGCGCGGCGGGATCGGGGGCGGGCGCGGCCGACGTCGGGGCCGGCGTCGGCGCGGGGGCGGTGGGCCCCGGCACGGTCGATCGGAAGGGGGCGTACGGGTCGAGCGCCTCGCACGCGGCCTTGTCGACGTCGGGGTAGATCGCCCACACGTCGGCGTAGGCCTCGAGGCTCTTGCGGCCGCCGACGGCGAGCATGCGGCGGTTGGCGGCGTCCCACACGCTCGGGATCATGTGCCGGCCGGGCACGCCCTTGAGGTTGTCGGGCGCCAGGCGCTCCCACTGCAGCGGCGCGGCGCCGTCGGCGAGCCGGCCGAGGTCGAGCCGCCACGCGCCCGACGAGCGCGACGCGCCGTCGGGGATGTCGCCGTCGACGCGGCCCATCCAAGCGTAGAGCTGGCCCGACGCCTCGTCGTAGGCGCACGCGCCCTCGCGGCGGGCGCCGAAGGCGTCCATGTTGGCGATGCGCGGCGTCAGGTCGACCCACGCGCCGTCGGCCGATCGGCCGAAGTCCAGCCACCACACGTCGGCGAACGACGTCTCGGCGAACCGGCCGCCGATGACGACGATGCCGTCGACGCCGCGGTCGGGCTGCCGGACGTACGCGGCGCACGCGCCGTAGCGGCGGCCGGGGCTCCCGGCCTCGGCGGCCGGCCGCAGCCGGCGCACCTGGAACTTGTGGCCGACGCGCGCGGCGGCGTACACCTCGTCGTAGGTGTCCTTGTCGGAGCCGGAGTCCGACGTGCCCTGGCCGAACACGATCCGCTGGCGGGCGCCGTCGAAGGCGGCGAACGGCCGCGAGAGCTGCCCGCCGGTGTCGACGAGGCGGTCGACGAGCTGCTGGACCCCGCTGTTGGGCACCCAGCGCACGCCGCTCTGCGCCGCGGTGGCGCCGACGACGAGCTCCTTGATGTCGCCGCCGTTCATGGCGTCGCTCGAGAACCGGCCGTTGTCGCAGCCGTCCTTGCCGAACACCGACGCCCATCGGTCGCCGTCGACGCGCACGCTGGCCATCTCGCGGCAGCCGCGGTCGTTGGCGCGCGCGTAGCCGGCGTCGCCGGCGCCGGCGACGGTGGCCCACGCGGCGGATCCGTCGAGCCGGATGGCGAACACGTCGCCGTAGGCGCGGGTGATGTCGTCGGCGAGCTTGTCGGCGCCGCCGGCGTAGGCCAGCACGCCGGTGCGGTCGTTGTAGGCCCCGAAGCCGCCGTAGCGGCCGGCGGGGAGGTCGGGCAGGCGGACGTAGCACGCCTTGGCGGCGGCGACGCGGCCGCCGACGGGCACGTCGGCGGTGGCGGCGTCGGTGGCGGTCGTGTCGGTGGTGGCGGCGGTGTCCGCCGGGATCGGCGCGCCGGCGGCGCGGGGATCCTCGGCGCGGGCGACGCCGGCCCCGGCGAGCGCCAGCGCCAGGGCGACGGCGGACACGCGGGCGGCGGTCGATAGGCAGCACGAGACATGGGCCTGCATGGGTCGGTCCTCTCTCCGGGTGCGGTGTGGCTTGACGGCCTTGCCCCATCGCCGGGCGGTCGATGGGGGGAGGTTCGCGGCAGTCCTCGCCGGCCGTATCGGTTGCGCTTGTGACGGAAGAGTCGGCGCCGATCGGGAAAAGTCACGGGCGGGTCGAAAAACGGGTGGCGTCGACCGCGCGGCCCGTCACGAGCGACGCCGGGCGCACGCGTGCCAGGTCAGCCAGGGACCGCGGGGTTCCGCCCCGCGACGACGGGGCGGGCCGGAAGCCCGCGGTCCCTGGGGCGGTCTCGTGCTGCCGCTCGACGCCGGGGCAGGGTGCCCGCGTCCTGGGGGAGACGGACCTTGGCCCGCCGGCCGCCGCCGCACCCCTACGGGTAGGGATCCGTCCCCGGCTCCGACGGCGTCGGCTCCGGCGGGGGCTCGTTGACCGGCGGCGGCTCCGGGGCCGAGGTGGCCGGCGGCGGGGCTGCCGTCGGCTCGTCGCGCTGCGCGGGCCGCGGCGTCGCCGGCGGGAGCGTCGGGGTGAGGGTCGCGGCCAAGGTCGGGGTGAGCGTGACCGTCGGCGTCAGCCGCGCCGCCTGGTCGCGTGCCCCGCG
>QEVT01000164.1 GCA_003576755.1 bacterium
TGCATCCCGCCGTCGCCGACGCCGTCCGACACCCCGACGCCGACCGACACGCCCACCCCCACCGACACCCCGACGCCGACGCACACCCCGACGGCGACGCCGACGCCGACCGACACGCCGACGCCGACGGCGACCCACACCCCGACGGCGACGCCGACGCCCAAGCCGCGGCCGGCGTACCTGCCGCTGGCGCTCGGCGAGTCGTGCGCCCCGGAGCGGCGGCGGGTCGACGCCGTGCTGATCATCGACGCCTCGACCAGCATGCTCGAGCCGATCGCGGGTGGGACGACGAAGATCGACGCGGCGCGCGACGCCGCCCGGGCCTTCATCGACGAGCTCGACCTGGCCCGCGGCGACCAGGCGGCCATCGTGACGTTCAACGCCGACGCGCGGGTGGCCCAAGGGCTGACGTCGGACGCCCAGGCGCTGTCCCGCGCCCTGGCCGCCATCCCGCTGGCGCAGCAGACGTGCCTGGTGTGCGCGGTCGAAGCGGCCGACAACGCGCTGGCGGGGCCGCGGCACGTGGCGACCAACCAGCCGGTGATCGTGCTCCTGACGGACGGGCGGTCCAACCCGCAGCCGGTCGAGGCGGCCGTCGCCCGTGCGGCGCTGGCCAAGGCACGCGGCGTGGTGGTGTTCACGATCGGGCTGGGCGACGACATCGACGTCGAGGCGCTGGTCCTGATGGCCACCCGCCCGGACTTCGCGTACCGCGCGGCGGACCCCGCGACGCTCGAGACGATCTACCGCACCGTGGCCCGCGACCTGCCGTGCCCGCCCTCGGCGTTCTGGGGCGGGCGATAGGCCCGCGCGGCCGGCTGCGCGCGAGCGCGGCAAGGCGACGTCCCGTCGGAGCGCGCGGCAAGGCGACCGCCGCGTTGCGGGCGATGCGCTTTCCGTGCTAGATTTGAGCCACGCGCCGCGATCGGCGATCCCAGCGATCCGAGCGCGCTCAGACTCGACACATCACCGGTCCCCCGGGGAGGAACCCATGATTCGCGAAGACATCACGATGCTCGCACCGCAGGTGGTTCACGACGCGACGCCGGTCGTCGTCACCGACGGCGCCGCGGCGAAGCTCAAGGAAGTCATGGCCGCCAAGGGCCTGGCGGACGCCGCGCTGCGTGTGTTCGTCACCGGTGGCGGTTGTTCGGGTCTGCAGTACGGCATGGCGTTCGACGCCGACGGCGGTGAGGCCGACGACCTCCAGTTCGAGACGCAGGGGCTCACGGTGCTGGTCGACCCGATCAGCATCCAGTACCTCGAGGGCGCCAACATCGACTTCGTCGACAGCCTGATGGGCGGCGGCTTCAAGATCGAGAACCCCAACGCGGTGTCGAGCTGCGGCTGCGGCCACTCGTTCAAGACGGCGGAAGGCGGTGCCGCGGCGGCCGGCGGCGGCGGCGGGAGCTGCTGCGGCGGGCATTGACCGGCGCCGTGGTGGGGCGGGGGGCGTTCCGGGGCGGGCGGTAGGCACTCGGAACGAGGGGAGCGCGCAGCTTCCGGTCTATTGTTGGCAGTGCGGCCCCCAGACGGCTACCATTGCCCCTAAATCGGACTGAAATAGTCCGATATCCCTTCCCGAAGCGTGACGACCGTGCTGCGCATCACCAAGCAAGCCGACTACGGCCTCATCCTCCTGGTCCGCCTGGCCGCGGAGCCGGGGCGCGTACACCCCGCCGCGGACCTCGCGACGGCGGCCGGCCTGCCGCTGCCGATGGCCGGCAAGATCCTGAAGCGCCTGGCCCACGAAGGGCTCCTGGAGTCGCAGCGCGGTGCCGGCGGCGGCTACAGCCTCGCCCGCGACCCGGCGACCATCGACGTCGCCGCCATCGTCACCGCCCTCGACGGCCCCATCGCGCTCACCGACTGCCTGGCCCACGGGCCAGAGGAGTGCGACCACGCCGCCGGTTGCCCGACGCAGGGGCACTGGCACCGGATCAGCCAGGCCATCCGCCAAGCCCTGGAAGGCGTGACGCTGGCCGATCTCTGCCGACCGGCCGTGCCGCCGCTCGTCCGGCTCGACGCCATCGCCGTGCGGACGCCGGCGCGCGAGGCGGCCCGGACGTGATCGCCTGACCATCGAGACCGTTGGAGAGACACCATGCCACAGACCGCGACCAGCACCATCGAAGCCCTCGCCGAGCGCGAGTACGCCTACGGCTTCGTCACCGACGTCGAGCAGGACCTCATCCCCCCCGGGCTCGACGAGGACGTCGTCCGCCTGATCTCCGCCAAGAAGGGCGAGCCCGAGTGGCTGCTCGAGTGGCGGCTGGCCGCGTTCCGGCACTGGCGGACGATGACCGAGCCGACGTGGGCCAACGTCCACTACCCCCCCATCGACTACCAGTCGATCATCTACTATGCCGCGCCCAAGGGCAGCTCCGCCCAGCCCAAGAGCCTCGACGAGATCGACCCCGAGATCAAGCGCACCTACGACCGCCTCGGCATCCCGCTCGAAGAGCAGATGATGCTCGCCGGCGTCGCCGTCGACGCCGTGTTCGACAGCGTGTCGGTGGCCACGACCTACCGGGCCAAGCTCGCCGAGCAGGGCATCATCTTCTGCGCGTTCTCGGAGGCCGTGCGCGAGCACCCCGACCTCGTCCGGCAGCACCTCGGCTCGGTCGTGCCCGCCACCGACAACTTCTTCGCCGCGCTGAACTCGGCCGTGTTCAGCGACGGGTCGTTCGTGTACATCCCCAAGGGCGTCAAGTGCCCGATGGACCTCTCGACCTACTTCCGCATCAACGCCCGCAACACCGGCCAGTTCGAGCGGACCCTGATCGTGGCCGAGGCCGGCGCCGAGGTCAGCTACCTCGAGGGCTGCACCGCCCCGATGCGCGACGAGAACCAGCTCCACGCCGCCGTCGTCGAGCTCGTCGCCTTCGACGACGCCACCATCCGCTACTCGACCGTCCAGAACTGGTACCCGGGCGACGCCGAGGGCCGCGGCGGCGTCTACAACTTCGTGACCAAGCGCGGCAAGTGCGCCGGCCGCCGCAGCAAGATCTCGTGGACCCAGGTCGAGACCGGCTCGGCCATCACGTGGAAGTACCCCGGCTGCGTGCTCGTCGGCGACGAGAGCGTCGGCGAGTTCTACAGCGTGGCCGTCACGCGCGGCCGGCAGCAGGCCGACACCGGGTCCAAGATGATCCACATCGGCAAGAACACCAAGAGCACCATCATCAGCAAGGGCATCTCCGCCGGGCACGGCCAGAACACGTACCGCGGCGCCGTTCGGATCCTGAAGGGCGCCGACGGTGCGCGCAACTTCAGCCAGTGCGACAGCATGCTCATCGGCGACCAGTGCGGCGCCCACACCTTCCCGTACATCGACGTCCAGAACCCGACCGCGCAGATGGAGCACGAGGCGACCACCTCCAAGGTCGGCGAGGACCAGATCTTCTACTGCCGCCAGCGCGGCCTCGACGAGGAGGAGGCGCTCGGCGTGATCGTCAACGGCTTCTGCCGCGAGGTCTTCCGCGAGCTGCCGATGGAGTTCGCCGTCGAGGCGCAGAAGCTGCTCGAGATCAGCCTCGAGGGCAGCGTCGGGTGAGCCGGAGCGTTCGGAGACCGGCGGCAGGCATCGATTCGCGTCAGACAAGGAGACATCGACCATGACCCACAGCGAGCCATTGCTCGAGATCCACGACCTGCACGCCGGCATCGACGGCACGCCCATCCTCAAGGGCGTCGACCTCACCGTCATGCCCGGCGAGGTCCACGCCATCATGGGCCCCAACGGCAGCGGCAAGAGCACGCTGGCCCAGGTGCTGGCCGGCCGCGAGGAGTACGCGGTCACCGGAGGCACCGTCCGCTACCGCGGCGAGGACCTCCTCGAGATGGAGCCCGAGATCCGCGCCCGCGAGGGCGTGTTCCTGGCCTTTCAGTACCCGGTCGAGATCCCGGGCGTCAGCAACACCTACTTCCTCAAGGCCGCGCTCAACGCCATCCGCAAGCACCGCGGCGAGAAGGAGCTCGACGCCGTCGCGTTCCTGAACCTCATCAAGGCCAAGATGAAGCTCGTCAAGATGGACGAGAGCCTCGTCAAGCGCACGCTCAACGAGGGCTTCTCCGGCGGCGAGAAGAAGCGCAACGAGATCTTCCACATGGCGGTGCTCGAGCCGCGGCTGGCGATCCTCGACGAGACCGACTCGGGCCTCGACATCGACGCCCTGCGCGTCGTCGCCGACGGCGTCAACGCGCTGCGCGCGCCCGACCGCGGCTTCGTCGTCATCACCCACTACCAGCGCCTCCTCGAGTACATCGTCCCCGACGTCGTCCACGTGCTGGTCGACGGGCGCATCGTCCGCTCGGGCGGCAAGGAGCTGGCGCTCGAGCTCGAGGCGCAGGGCTACGGGTGGGCCGAGGACCAGTCGGCCGACGCCCTGGCCGCGCCCGGCCGGGAGCGGACGACGGCATGACCACGGCGCCGGTCGATCTCAAGCACACCGCGCCGTTCGTCGCCGACTGGACGGCGCTGGACGGACAGCTCAACGGCGCCCAGCCGGGCTTCGTCAAGGCGCTGCGGCGCGCCGGCATCGAGCGCTTCCAGGCGCTCGGCTTCCCGACGCCGCGCCAGGAGGCCTGGCGGCTGACCAACGTCGCGCCCATCGCCGGCACGGCATTCCACCGGCCGGCCGCCGCCCCGGCGGGCATCGGCCCGGAGGACATCCGGCCGTACGTGTACGACGGCTGCGCCCGGCTCGTGTTCCTCGACGGCCACTTCGCGCCCGCCCTGTCCGACATGGCTGGCCTCCCGGCGGGGGTCACGGCGAGCAGCCTGGCCGACGCCATCCGGGCCCAGCCGGCGCTGGTCGAGGCGCACCTCGCCCGGCACGCCGGCCTCGACCACCCGTTCGTGGCGCTCAACACCGCCTTCGTGCGCGACGGGGCGTTCGTCCACGTGCCGCGCGGCACCGTGGTCGAGACGCCGATCCTGGTGCTCTTTGCCACGACGGCCGCCGCCGCGCCGACGGTGACGTACCCGCGCCTCCTCGTCGTCGCCGAGGCCGCCAGCCAGGCGACGGTCATCGAGGCCTACGCCGGGCTGGCCGAGCGCGCGTACCTCACGTGCCCGGTCACCGAGGTCGTCGTCGGCGCCGGCGCCGTGGTCGACCACTACAAGGTCCAAAAGGAGAGCGTGGCGGCGTACCACGTGGCCACGCAGCAGATCCACCAGGACCGCGACAGCACGTTCGACTCGCACGCGGTGCTCACGGGCGGCGGGCTGGTGCGCAACGACGTGCGCACCGTGCTCGACGGCGAGGGCGGCCACTGCACCCTCAACGGGCTGTACGTCGTCACCGGCGCGCAGCACGTCGACAACCAGATGCTGGTCGAGCACGCCAGGCCGCACTGCACGAGCTTCGAGCTGTACAAGGGCATCCTCGACGGCCGGTCGCGGTCGGTGTTCAACGGCCGCATCCACGTCCACCCCGGCGCCCAGAAGACCGACGCCGTGCAGGCCAACCGCAACCTCATCCTGTCGGCGCACGCCATCGCGCACTCCAACCCGCAGCTCGAGATCTTCGCCGACGACGTGCGGTGCACGCACGGGTCCACAGTTGGCGAGCTCGACGACGACGCGGTATTCTACCTGCGCTCGCGCGGCATCGGCGCCGACGCCGCGCGCAGCATCCTGACCTACGCGTTCGCCAGCGACATCGTCGACCGCATCAAGGTGCCGGCCGTGCGCACCGACCTGGCGGCGTTCCTGTTCGACCGACTGCCGCGCGGCGAGGTGGTGCGCGAGGCGGTGTAGCGGCCGGCAAGGCGGCCGCCCGACATGTCCGACCTGCTCGACCTCTACCAGGAGATCATCCTCGACCACAGCCGGCACCCCCGGAACTTCCGGGGGCTGCCGGACGCCAACCGCGTGGCCGAGGGCTACAACCCGCTGTGCGGCGACCGCGTGACGCTGCGGCTCCGGGTGGAGCACGGCACCATCGAGGACATCGCCTTCGAGGGCGCCGGATGCGCGATCTCGACGGCGTCGGCGTCGGTGCTGACCGAGGTCCTGAAGGGCCGGCCGGTCGCCGAGGTCGAGCCGCTGATCCGCCGCATGCTGGGCATCGTGACCGGCGAGGCGGCGGGCGGACCGTCGGGGGCTTCGGCCGGGTCGGCAGACGTGGCCCTCGGCGACCCCGGCTCGATCGACGACCTCGACCCCGAGCTCGGCGCGCTCGACGCGTTCTCGGGCGTGCGCGAGTACCCGTCGCGCGTCAAGTGCGCCACGCTGGCATGGCATGCGCTGCGCGCGGCCCTCGCCCGGCCGGCCGGCGCCTGACGCCGCCCGCCGAAGCCGCACCATGTCCCCCCCGCCCATGCGCCCCGCGCGACGCCACGACCGGGCCTGGGAACGCCTTGCCCGCGCCATGGCCACCGTCGTCGCCTGCGCGGTGCTTGCCGCGTGCGGGACGAGCGACACCGGCACGTCGGCGGGACCGGGCGCGTCGCCGGCCACCATGGCGGCCGCCACGGCGCCTGCCCTGACCGCCGAGCCCGGGCGCGCCGGCGACGACCGCGACCGTCCGCCGGCCGACGGCCGCCCGACCCCGGACGGCCCGCCCGGCCCGTACTTCGACGACGCCGCGGCCGCGCTGGGCGTCGACTTCGTCCACGACGCCGGCGTGGCGGGCACGTACCACTTCCCGGAGATCAACGGCTCGGGCGTGGCGGCCTTCGACTACGACGGCGACGGCGACGTCGACCTGTACTTCTGCCAGGGCGGCGTGGTGGCGGATGCCGACGACCCCGCGGTGGCCGCCGCGGCGGCCGCGGCGCCGGGCCGGCTCTTCCGCAACCGCCTGAAGGAGACCGGCACGCTGGGGTTCGAGGACGTCACCGCCGGGGCAGGGCTCGACCGACGGCGCGGGTACGGCGCCGGCGCGGCGGTGGGCGACATCGACAACGACGGCGACGCCGACCTGTACCTGACCAACTTCGGGCACAACCAGCTCTGGCGCAACGACGGCGACGGCACGTTCACCGACGTCACCGACGCCGCCGGCGTCGACGACCCGCGCTGGAGCACGAGCGCCGCGTTCGTCGACTACGACCGCGACGGCTGGCTGGACCTGGCCGTGGTCAACTACGTCGACTTCTCGGTGGCGACCCACAAGCCGTGCTACAGCCCGACCGGCGCGCGCGACTACTGCAGCCCGCAGAGCTACAAGCCGGTGCCGGGCCGGCTGTTCCGCAACCGCGGCGACGGCACGTTCGAGGACCGCTCGGGCCCGACCGGCTACGCGTCGGACTACGGCCCCGGCCTCGGCATCGTCGCCGGCGACTTCGACGACGACGGCTGGCCGGACCTCCTCGTGGCCAACGACGGCACGGAGAACCAGCTCTGGATGAACCGTGGCGGCACACGCTTCGAGAACACGGCGCGCGTGGCGGGCGTGGCGTACAACGCCGACGGCGCGACCGAGGCCGGCATGGGCGTGGTGGCCGAGGACGTCGACGGCGACGGCGACGACGACGTGTTCATCAGCCACCTCACCGGCGAGCACAACTCGCTGTGGGTCAACGACGGCCACGCCGTGTTCACCGAGGTCTCGGAGCGCGCGGGCCTGGCCGCGACGAGCTTCCCCGAGACCGGCTTCGGCCTCGGCAGCCTGGACCTCGACGGCGACGGGTGGATCGACTTCGTCGTCGTCAACGGGGCGGTCAACATCGCCGGCGCCGCCGCCGGCGCCGGCGGCGCCACGGCCGACGACCCGCTCGCCCCGTATCGGCAGCGCCACCAGCTCTTCCTCAACCGCGGCGACGGCACGTTCAGCGACGTCAGCGCCGCGGGCGGCGGGGCGTTCGCGACGCCGGACGTCGGCCGCGGCCTGGCCGTCGCCGACCTCGACGACGACGGCGATCCCGACGTCGTCATGTCCAACGCCCACGGCCCGGCGCGGGTGCTCGTCAACCGCCTCGGCCCGCCGGCCGCGTGGCTCGGGCTCCGGCTCGTCGACGGGACGGCCGGCGGCCGCGACGCCTACGGCGCGGTGGCGACGCTGCGCCTCGCCGACGGGCGGGCGCTGCGCCGGCGGGTCCACGCCGACGGCAGCTACCTCTCGGCCCGAGACCCGCGCGTCCTCTTCGGGCTCGGTGCGGGGGCGGCGGTCGCCGCCGTCGACATCCGCTGGCCCGACGGGTCCGCGCAAACGCTCGGCGCAGGGGACGTGGCGCTCGACGCGTACGCCACGGTGAGCCGCACCCCAGGGCAAGGAGCCCAGCCATGATCATGCCAGCGCTCGGGCCGGCGGGCGCCGCCGCCGCCGTTGCCCGCCGCCACGTGCCTGCCGTCGCCCCGCCCCGCCCGCATGCTCCGCGCCGCGTGCTCGCGGCCGTCGTCGGCCCCGCCCTGATCGCGCTGGCGTCCGCCGCGTGCGGCGGGC
>QEVT01000165.1 GCA_003576755.1 bacterium
GACGCCTGCCGGGGCGGGCGGCGCCGCGGCGACCGCCCCGGCGCCATCGGTCGCGAGCACGGCGCCCGCGCCCGCCCCGCAGCCTGGCCCGCGACTGCACGTCGCGCCCCGTCCGTCCGACACGCCCGGTGCCGTGGGATCGGTGACGGCGACGGCGACGGCCACGGCGCCGGCGCTGCCCCCCCTCTCGGCCACGCCCGTCGCCGGTCCCGGATCGGAGACCGCGACCCCGCTGCCGACGCCGGGGACCGCCGCGGCGGCGGGGGTTCCGTCGCCACCTACGGCGCCGGCCGCGCCGCCGTCCGCGACGTCCACCGTGCTGCCTGCCCCCGCCCTCCCCGACGGCGCCCCCGCCACCCTCGCCGGCGTGCACTTCGCGGGCGACCGGTACACGGCGGCCGACGTCTTCGGTGGCGGGCCGGATCGGACCGGGTGGACAGTCGAGCTGGCCTACGCATCCGACGGCGCGCCGGAGGCCGTGGCACGGCGGCTGACCGGCCTGCACCGGCGGGGGTTCCGGGTGATCCTGCGCGTGGACTTCGCCCGCGGCCAGCACATCCCGCCGGCGGACGACCCGGCGGCGGTGGCGGCGTACGTCGACTTCGTCGTCAAGACGATCGGCGCCGCGGGCGGCCGGGTGCGGCACGTCGTGGTGGGCAACGAGGGCAACATCGACGAGGCGGGCGACGATCCGAGGCGCAACACCGAGTGCCGGCTGGGGAGGGAGACGTGCGCGCCGGCGGCCTACGCGGCGGTGTACCGGGCCGTGCGCGACGCCCTGCGGCCGCGCGGCGACGTGGCGGTGCTGGTGGCGGGGGTATCGCCGGGCGATGCCGACCACCCGGCGCGCTGGATGAGCGGACCGGACCACCTGGCGGCGGTGTTGCGCCTGCTGGGCCCGGGCGACGTCGACGGCGTGGCGCTGCACGCCTACGGGCTGGAGCAGGCGCCGGTGCCGGGCCTGCCGGCCGAGCCGCTGGGGTACTTCCAGGCGTTGGTGACGCGCCAGCTCGACGTCATGACGGCCGCGGGGCACGCCCGCACGCCGGTGTACATCACCGAGATGAACGCGTACACGCGGCCCGAGGCGGCGTTCGTCCGCGCGGCCTACGCCTGGCTGGACGGGCTCAACCGCACGGGCCGCGCCCGCATCCGGGCGGCGTGCTGGTTCGTGCTGGACGGCGGCGGTGCGTGGGACGCCGTGGCCTTGGCCGGGCGGCCGGACATCCTGGCGGTGCTGCGCGAGGTGGCGCAGCGGTATGCGCCGGGGGCGTGACGGGGGCATCGACCCCGCCGCCCGCCGCGCCGTGCCGGCCGACGCCGCCGCCGTGCGCGACGTGCGCCTGCAGGCGCTGGCGGAGGCGTCCGAGGCGTTCGGCAGCACGCTGGCGCGCGAGGCGGGGCGGACGCTGGAGGAATGGGAGCGCTGGCTCGGCGGCGCAGCGGTCTTCCTGCTCGAGGCCGAGGGGGTGCCGCGCGGCCTCGCCGCCGGCGTCCGGCACGTGGCGGACCCCACGGCGGTGTTCCTCGAGGCGGTGTGCCGCCGCACCGTCCGGCTGCCTTCGGTCTGAACTACCGAGGATTCCTCGGCGGTTGCCGACTCCTAAAGCTCGGCCTCCTTGAAGATGTTCTTCAGGTGGAGGCCAACGTTGTCGGTCGAGGTGTCGAAGACCTCGGCCATCTGCCGCTGCGAAAGCCACAAGGTCTCGCGCTCGACCCGCACATCGACCCGCACCTGTCCGTCCTGCGCCTCGTGGACGACGACTTGCCCGCCAGCATCGTGCGGCGTCATGGCTGCGGCTCCAAGAAGTGTTCCGCACGGGTCTCGGGCGGCTCGGTGGGCGTCGACGTGGATGCCGGCGCGAGCGGTGGGCGCGCGCACGCGAAGCCGCTGACGCCGATGACGAGGGCGTGGGCATCGGGAAACGTCGCGCTCATGGAGCAGAACCGCATGTTGGAAGCACGATGCGTGTCCGGCACCCACACGCCCGGAACGACGCGAGGCCGGCCATCGTGGCACGAAGCCAGTCGACGAATCGCCCCTCCAGCCGCGTTCGCCGCATCGGCCCCCGTCTCCCGCGAGGTCCTCGAGGTGGGCCAGGATGATAGGCTCCGACGGATGGCAGTCAACAGCCTTCGTGATATCCTGGTATATGTTCACCCGGGTCGACATGCCCCCCTTGCTGGACACACACGTCGAAGTGTTGCGCAAGCCCGCCTCGTATCGATTTGAGGCCGACTCACTGCATGGAGCGACTGCATGCCGATCACTCAAGGCTTCCTCAAGCAACACCCGGTGCGGACCTACTTCGTGCTGACGCTCGCCATCTCCTGGGGCGGCCTGCTCATGGTCGGCGGGGCAGGCATCTTCGCGGGAAGCAGCTGGCAGACGGACCCAACGTTTCTGCCGGCGATCCAGACGATGCTCCTGGGCCCGCCACTCGCGGGCATCCTGTCCACGATTCTCTTCTCGGGCACAGACGGACTGCGCGAGCTGTTCGCGCGGTTGACCCGCTGTCGAGTCCATGGCCGGTGGTACGCAGTCGCCTTGCTTGGCGCTCCACTCATCCAGGGGGGCGTGCTGGCAGCGCTCTCGCTCAGCGACCCCGTCTACTTGCCCCCGATTCTGACTTCGAGCGACAAGCTCGGCCTGCTCCTGCCCGCCATCACATACGGAATCGTCGGCGGCCTGCTGGAGGAGGTGGGGTGGACCGGTTTCGCGATCCCGCGCCTGAGGACGCGGTACAGTGTGCGCACCACCGGGCTCATCGTGGGAGTGGTGTGGGGCGTCTGGCACATGCTCCAGATGTGGTGGGTGGGCAGCACGTCGTTCGGAGGAGTGCCCGCCGAGGTCTTCCTGCCCGTGTACTTCGTCACGGCCATCGCGGCGTTGACCGCCTACCGCGTACTCATGGTTTGGGTCTATGATCGCACGGCGAGCCTGTTTGTCGCGGTGCTCATGCACGGGAGCTACATCATGTGCACGCTGTTCGTCCTTGCGCCTCCTACGACTGGGATGCTCTTCCTGATCTACAGCGGGGTGTTCGTCGTGGTGCTGTGGCTGGCCGTGGCGGTGGTGGCACACGTGGCCGGACTTGGCGGTGCGCCCGGAGCACGCGTCATCGATGCGGCAGATCAGGGCTGAGCGCAGCGGGCGACGAACGCAGCGACGATTTCGGCGGGGTCGGCAAGACGTCTGTTCGTGACCGTGATGCGTTTCCGATCCGGTGATATCATCACGCCTGCCCAGACCCACCCGTCGACGGACGCCCCCGAGGCACGTCCCAACCCTGGCTGAACAGCGGTAGACGAGGAGCGGCACCATGAGCACGATTGCCTGTCGGGTCGACCTCCCCCGCGCCATCCGGACCCCCGTGGCGACGGCGGCGCTGCTCGGCGCCCTCGCCGCGGCCATGGGTGGGGCCGCCCCAATCCCGGCGTCGGCCCGGCCGGCGCATCCCGCCGGCGTCCCGATGTCCCTCGTCGTCGCGGCGGACGACCGGCCGAGCGGCGAGACCGCGCGCACGGGCCTGCTCTCGCTGTACAACGTCAGCGCCTTTCCCCCCGTGTTCCAGGCCGACGGGACGGTCCGCAAGGAGCCGTCCGAGACCGACAGCCCGACGACCTACACCGACGTCGCCGCCGCCGACAACGTGATCGTGGCCGCGTCGCAAGACGGCGGCTGGCACCTCTTCGAGATCGTCGGGGACGGCACGCTGGCCTGGCGCTCCACGTCGCGGGCCGGGCCGCTCGTGGACGGCCGGGCCGCCGACGCGCGCAGCACGGCGCTCGTGGGCGGCGCGGGCGACGACCTGTACGCCTACGTCGGCTGGGAGGGCGTACCGCCATTCGGCGCGGACATTTCGTCGGAGGGCGGGATCGACGTGTACCGCGTGGCCCCGCGCTCGGTCACCCGCGTCAACCGGATCGCCGACCTCGCCGCCGTCACCGCCTTCGCGGTCCAGGGCGACCGCCTGCTGGCCGCGACGGCCGCGTGCGGCGGGTTCACCGGCGGCTGCACCCAGACGCTGCTGGTGTACGACATCGCCTCGCCCGCCCAGCCCCGGCGCGTCGGCGAAGGCCTGATCACCGACGACTTCCTGTCGTTCGGCTCGCCGCGCAGCGTGGCCATCGGCGGCACGTTCGCGCTGGTGGCCGACGGCTTCGACGTGCACCTCGTGAGCATCGGCACGCTCAACGGCGACCCGACGCCGTTCGTGACCCGCGAAACGCCCGGCGAGGCCATGGCGGTGGCGGTGGCGGAGGATCGGTTCTACATCGCCGACGGCTCCAACGGGTTCATCTCCGGCGATATCCGCGGGCTGGCCAGCGGGCCGCTGGCGTGGGTCGCACGCCGCGGATCCCGCCAGGCCGACGCGCCCGCCGCCACGAGCGGCGACGCCGTCGACGTCGCCGTCGATCCGTGGACGAACCGGGCCTACGTCGCCACCGCGGGCGCCCGCATCGACGTCTACGACGTCGGGCAGCGCACGCCGGTCTGGGAGCACGCGTTCGTCGCCGACGACTTCGGGCACGCCGTGGCCGTGTTCCCGTATACCGTCAAGCCGCCGTGCACCGACGACGCGCGCCTGGTGACCGGCAACCGTGCCACGGTGACGGCGGGTGCGCGCTTCCAGGTGGCGCCCGTGCTGATCAACACCGGCACGTGCACGTGGTCCGCCGCGGACGGGCACCACCTGGCGCACGTCGGCGGCGACCGCCTCGGGGCCGCCGCGCGCGTGGACGTCGCGGCAGGCGCCTCGCACCCGCCCGGTCAGGGACAGAGCTTCGTGCTGAGCATGACCGCACCGGGCACGGGCGGCCGGGTGGTCAGCCGCTGGCAGATGCGGTCGGACGCAGGGGCGTTCGGGCCGCTGGTGGACGTCATCGTCGATGTCGAGGCCGTGACGCCGACACCTTCGCACACCCCCACCCGCACCCCCACGCCGACGCCCACGGCGGCGCCGATCCCGCCCGCCAACCCGCCTGAGCTGGGACGCAAAGATGCGCTGGTGGGATACCTCGAGCGCCCCGGCGTCCAGGTGCTCGGCCTGACCGTGCCGGCGCCGTGGCGGCCGTACGTCCCGCAGGTGGGCTACGACGAAGACGAGATGCAGACGTGGCTGGCGCGCTTCCGGGCCCAGGGCTACAGCGAGCGCGACCTGCGCCTGCTCCGGCGCGCCATCGCCGCGGAGGAGGCGATCCGGAGCTACTACGACCAGTCCGTCCAGCTCAGCGACACGTCGGCCGGCGCCGCGGCGCGGCTGGTGATGTCGTTGGACGGGACCGTGCGCGTCGTGTCGGCGCTCGAGCGGGCGGCGCGGGCCTCGCGCCTGCCGTTGGCCGGCACGACCGCGCAGGCCATGGCCGAGGCCCGGCGGATCCTCACCGACGCCATGGTCGACATGTTCGACGCGACGATCGACCTGACGGTGCCCGACACCGGCACGTTCCCGATGGCGGGCTCCCTCAAGCTGGCGTACGCGGCGCTGCTCGACGTCTTCGCCAACACGCCGGACTCGCAGGTGAAGGCCCGCATCGAGGAAGCCGGCATCCACCTCGGCATCGACTTGTTCGCGATGAACACGTACGTGCTCGGCACGCAAGGCGCCGTGGACCAGACGACGGACAACGTGCAAGCCGGCCGACTGGAAGGCGACGACGCCACCGCGGCGCGGCGGGTCGCGGACACGATCCAGGCCACAGAGCTGGCCACGGGCACGGCGATCGAGACGGCCAAGCAGGAGATGCGGTTCGCGGACATCGTCGGCATGACCAGCGGCGTGGCGACCCTCGTCGCGCTGGCCACGGGCGCGGGCTCCAACCCGCTGTCGATGGTGGCGACCATCACGGCCCAGGTCACCAAGGTCGTCGAGCTCATCACGCTCGGCCACGTGGCCTACCAGCCGATGAAGCTGGTCGTCGACCGGGGCCGGGCCATCCCCCAGACGGCGGGGCTGGCCTTCGCGCCACGCCTGGCGGCCGGGGCGCCGGCGGCGACCGGACCCAAGCCGTGGGCAAACGGCGACAGGGCCGCGGCGCCGGCGCGCACGTCGGCCGAGGACGCCGTGCTGGACGACGATCTGGCGGCCTACCGCTCGACCGTCGGCAGGCTCGACGCGGCGCTGGCGCGGGGCGATACGGCCGCCGTCGGCCGGTTGATCGACGAGCTGGCGGTCGCCGACCGGGCGCTGGTCGGCACGCTGGGCGAGCAGCGGGGCCCGGCGGTCGCGGCCGTCCGCGAGACGGGCGCGAGCGCCGGGGCGCACGCCGAGGTCGGGCGGGAGCTGGCCGAGATGGCGCTGGTGCACCATTCGGCGCGGCTCGACCTGCAGTGGGACCTCGTGCGGGTGCTGCTCGCGCCCGACGCCGCGGCGATGCGCGACGCCCGCGCCGCGACGGGCGTCGCGCAGTCGACGGCGAGCGCGTACGCCGACACGGTGCGGCGTGCGCGCGACGCGACGGCGGGGGTGCCGATCCCGGCCTATCTGGTCGTCGCGGGCACGCGCTACCCGGCGGGCCCGGCGCGCCCGGGCGAAGTGTTCGACTTCGAGGTCGTGCTGCGCAACGTCGGCGGCGGCACGGCGCTGGACACCCGGGCGACCGTCAAGGCCTCGCCGTCGCTGCGGCTCCTCTCGGGGGCGTACGCGTCGATCGGCAGCGTGCCGGTCGGCGCCGATGCCGCGGTGGCGCTGCGGCTGCGGTCGAACGGCGAGGACGGGGGGTTCGTCACGTTGACCGTAACCGAGCGCAGCGGGCGCGTGATGGTCGTGCGCGTGCCGGTGACGCTGCGCGGCTCTGGCGCCGCGGTGTATCTGCCGAAGGCGGAACAGGAGCGATGATGCCGACCCATGATCCCACGGCCCCCGCGCGGATCTTCGTGGCCGGCGCCACCGGCGTCCTGGGGCGCCGTGTGGTCGACCGGCTCGTCGCCGGTGGCCATGCCGTCGCCGGGCTCAGCCGGTCCGATGCCAACGCGGCGTGGCTGAACGCCCACGGCGCCGAGCCGCGATCGGGTGACCTGTTCGACGCCGCGGCGATGCGGGCGCTCACCGCCGACTGCGACACCATCCTGCACCTGGCCACGGCGATCCCGACCAAGCCCCGGACCTCGGTGGCCGATTGGGCGGCCAACGACCGCATCCGGCGCGACGGGACGCGGGCGCTCGTCGATGCCGCCGTGCGCAACGGTTGCCGGCGCCTCGTGGCGCAGAGCGTCACGTTCGTCTACGGCGACCGGGGCGGCGCCTGGGTGGACGAGGACACGCCGGCGGCGGGCGACCTGAGCCCGGTGGTGCGCTCGGCGGTGGACCTCGAGACGATCGTGCGATCGGCCGCCGCCGACCGCGGCCTGCCCGGCGCCGTGCTGCGCTGCGGCATGTTCTACGCCCACGACTCGGCGCAGACCCGCGACATGCTGGCGGCCATCCGCAAGGGCTTCCTGCCGATCGTCGGGTCCGGGACCGCCCACTGGAACATCGTCCACGCCGACGACGCCGCCGATGCCGTCTGCCGCGCCGCCACCGCGCCGAGCCTCGCGTCGGGTGAGGTGCTCAACATCTGCGACGATGAGCCGGTGATGGTCCGCGACCTCGTCGGCTTCGCGGCGCGGGCGCTCGGCGGCCGAACGCCACGCCGCGTCCCGGCCTGGCTCGCGCGGCTGCTCCTCGGGCGCCACGCCGTCGACGTGCTGCTGGCCTCGTCGCGCTGCCGCAACGCCCGTGCCAAGGCCGCGCTCGGGTGGCAGCCGCGGTATGCGACGTATCGCGAGGGCTATGGGGCCGTGATCGCGCGGTGGCGAGGCGACGAGGGAGCCGAGCGGGCGTGACGGGGGGCGGACGGGACCACCCCGTCACGCCATCGCGAACACCCCGCCCTCGACCCCGCGGCGCACCTCGGCCACGCGGTTGCGCGCGTCGACCAGGACGACGTGCGGCTCCCAAGCCCGCGCCTCGGCGTCGTCGAAGAGGCCGTACGCCATGACGATCACGTGGTCCCCCACGTCCACCAGGCGCGCCGCCGCGCCGTTGAGCTGGATCGTGCCGCTGCCCGGCGCGCCCGGGATGGCGTACGTCTCGAGGCGCGCGCCGTTCTCGACGTCGACGACCTGCACGCGCTCGTGCGGCAGGATGCCCGCCGCGTCCATCAGGGCCGCGTCGATCGTGATGCTGCCGACGTAGTTGACGTCCGCCCCCGTGACGCGGGCGCGGTGGATCTTGCCGGTGAGCAGGGTGCGCTGCATGGTCGATGCTCCTCCAAAGGGTGGTGTGGCTGCGTTCAGGGTTCCCGTCTGACGGCGTGACAGAACGTTCGTTCCGTTTCGGCGCTGAGGCTGCCCGGGCGGCGGGTGGCAGATCCTGGGAGCGCCGGCTTCCAGCCGGCAAGATG
>QEVT01000166.1 GCA_003576755.1 bacterium
TCCTCCGACCGCGGCAGCGCCACCCGAGGCGCGCACGCCGCGGCGCCGGGAGCCGGGACGACCATCGCGGTCGTCGACACCGGCATCGACTACACCCACGCGGCCTTCGGCGGGCCGGGCACGCGCGAGGCGTACCGGGCCGCCGCGGCGGCGGCGGAGACCATCGACGACCGCTGGCAGGGCGTGCAGCTCTACCCCACGATTGCGGTGATCGGCGGCTGGGACTTTGCCGGGCCCAACTATGCGCCGGGTTGCACCGACGCCCTGCAGGCGCAGGGCGTGTGCAGCACCGCGCCGCGGCCCGACCCCGATCCGCTCGACATCGGCGGGCACGGCACCCACGTCGCCGGCATCGCCGCCGGCCAAGGCACCGCCGCCCTCGATGCCGGCGTCGCCCCCGGCGCGCGGCTCGTCGCGCTCAAGGTCTTCGGAAGCGGCGAGTCGACCGATCTCTTGCTCGGTGCGCTCGAGTGGGTGGTGGAGGCCAACATGGGCATCGGCGGGCGTCCGCGCATCGACGTCGTCAACCTCAGCCTCGGCATCGCGTACGGCGCACGGGTGATGGAGGACGAAGGCGTCATCCGGCGCCTGACGGAGTCCGGGGCGGTGGTGGTCGCAGCCGCCGGCAACGACGGCGACCTGCCGTTCATCGTCTCTGCGCCCGCCATCGCTTCGGACGCGCTCGCCGTGGCGAGCCACCGCCCGCCCGGGCAGCACGCGTGGGCGGCCGACGTCGGCGTGACCGGTGCGCCGCCGGTCCGGTTCGACGAGCCGGCGCTGGCCCATCAGCCGTGGACGCCCGAGCCGCGCGGCCCGCTGGCCGCGCCCCTGGTCTTCGTCGGTCGTGGATGCCCGGGCGACCCGTTTCCGGCCGACCCGCGTGGGGCCGTCGCGTTGTTCCAGATGGCGTGGGGCGCCGCCGGCGAGGCGTGCCACGAGGCGGCGCAGGTCGCCCGCCTGCAGGCGGCCGGCGCGGTGGGTGCGCTGATGGGCACAGGCCTCGGCGTCGATGTCGCCAGCGAGTGGAGTGCCGCGCCCGACGTCGACATCCCGGTCTGGATGGTCAACGGCGAATTGGAGCAGGCGGTGGTCGACGCCGCGCGCGCGCCGTCGGTCACGCTCGCCATCGCCCTCCATGCGGCCCCGCGCCCCGAGCTCGACGGCGTGGTCAGTGCGTTCTCGAGCCGCGGCCCGGCCCGAACCGGGCGGCTCAAGCCCGATCTGAGCGCGGCCGGGTCGCGCATCTACAGCGCGGCGGTCGGCCAAGGCGGGCGGGGCGTGGCGGCGTCCGGGACGTCGATGGCGGCGCCCGCGGTCAGCGGGGCGGCGGCGCGGGTCTGGTCCCTTGCACGCGCCCGCGGCGCGTCGCCCTCTGCGCGCGATGTCGCCGCCCTCCTCGTCAACACGGCCGACCCGGCCGCCGTCCGTCTGAGCGCTGCCGCGGCCGAAACGCCGCCGCTGGCGCACACCGGGTCGGGGGCGCTCGACGTGGCGCGGGCCGAAGCGGCCGAGGTCGTGGCGCGCGCGGGGCGCCTGGCCGACCTCGGGTTGGGGTTCCGGGCGCTCACCCGCCCCGTGACCCTGACGGCCGTCGTGACGCTCACCAACGGGGCCGCCGACCCACGCCGCATAGGGCTCCGCGCCCGGTTCCGGAGCCCCGTGGACGAACCACGCGGCCTGGTGCTCGACATCGTGCCGGATATGGTCGACCTTGGCCCTGGCGAGGTCGGCACGGCGCGCGTGACGGCGCGCATCAACCCGGCGGCGTTGCCTCCCTGGCGCCTGGCCGGCGGTGCTGCCGTGGGCGACCTCGAGGCCCTGGCCGACAACGAGATCGACGGCTGGGTCGAGGCGTCGGTCCTGGATCCGGCCGCCGGGCAGCCGTCGGACCGCGAACGTGCCGTCGCGCGTGTACCGTTCTACCTCCTGGCGCGCGCCGCGACGCAGGCCGCGGCGACGGGAGGGCTGCCTGGCGCCAGCGATCCCGCGCGGGAGGACGAAGCGATCCGTCTGGTCAACATGGTGGCCCCAAGTGGCCCGGCCGAGCTGTTCGCGCTGGTCGCGCTCGACGGGCGCGAGCCGGCGCTGCCGTCCAAGGTCGACGTCGACGCGGTGGGGGTCCGCGCCCAGGCCAACCGCGAAGGCCTGACGGTGGTGGAGTTCCTCGTCCACACGCGCGGCACGCGCATGCACCCGCTCGAGACCGACACGCTGATCGAGCTCGACACCGACCGCGACGGTCGACCGGACTTCAGGGTCTTCACCGCCGACGAGGAGGAGCTGCGCACGGGCACCTTCCGCAATGGCCGGGTCAAGGTGGCGCTCGAGCCGCTAGACGGCGACCTGGTGGGCATTCCCACGGCGCGCCTCTACGCCGGTGTCGACCTCAACAGCCGCTACACCATCCTGCCGATCGTCATCGACGACACCGGGCTGACGCGCAGCTCGCTGGCGTTCGACTTCCGGGTGCGGCAGCGCGACCTGGTCGAGCGCAACTTGCGCGAGCCCGTGGCCGACAGCGTGCCCGACCAGCCGCCCGGCGCCGCGCGCTGGCTGCGCTACGACGACGCCCGCCTGCGCTGGCGGCCCGAACGCTGGTCGGCCACGGTCCCGGCCCGGGGGCACGTGACGATCGCGGTGGAGCGTCATGCCGACGGCGGGCCCGAAGGCGGCCGGGGGCTCCTGGTGCTCTTCCCGGCCAACGGGCCCGATGCCGACCTCGCGCTCCCGGTCGTTCCCGCGCCGCTGGCCCCGCTCGCGCTGCCGCTGGCGTGGGGCGGTCGAAGCGACCGCTGACGCGGTCTCACGCCCCCGGCATGCGCGAGGGGCCGCGTCCTTTGACGCGGCCCCTCGATGCCGGGTTGCCGGCGGCAGGCCGGTGACCGACGCGACGGCCGGCAGCGCCCCGGACGGCGGCGGCCGTCAGTCGGTCGGATGGTCCGCGCGCAGCGCGCGCACCTTGGCCACCAGGCCGTCGAGCGTCGCCGGCGCGCCGGTGTCCGCGAGGCCGTCGCTGCTCGGCATGCCATCGACAGCCACCGGCACGACGGACTGCCTCGGATCGCCGATCAGCTGCAGCACCGTGCGGCTGCCGCCGCGCCACGCGATGGTCGCGCGCTCGGCGAAGACGACGGCCGGCTGCCCCGCCGCGATGTGGGCGTGGTCGTCGCCGGTCCCGACGCCGAGCGCCTCGCGCACCGCGTCGGCCTCGTCGGCCGGGCTCATGCCGATGACGGTGAAGACCACGCGCCGACCGCTGCCGGCGGCGTCCGCCACGGCCCCGACATCGTCGACGATCGGCTGGTCGACGTCGAGCACGACCTCGTAGTACGGCAAGGCGGCGTCGATCGTCTCGAGGCCCTGCGCGTCCGTGATGGTCTCTTCCCAGTACGCGCCGCTGTCCTGGTTCCACTTGGTCGGTGACACGTCCAGAATGGTACCGGCGTACACCCCTTGTGCCGTCGTCGCGAGCTGGTCGAACGTCAGCTGCTCGTAGGCGACGTGCGACACCACCTGCGGCGCCGCGCCGCGTGCGGTCTCGGCCTGCCCCGCCCGCTGCGCCAGCACCACCGCCACCGCGCCGACCGCCAGGACGCCGCAGGCCAGCCAAAGCTTCTGGTTCATCACTGTCTCCTTTTGTCCGGTGTGGTCAGAGGTGGCCGCGGTCACGGGTAGAGGCTGTTGACGGCGTTGCGGTCGTCGACCTCGAGCGACCGCTGGTAGCTGGTGCCGATGATGTACGACGCGCACATGGTGGCGCGGTTGCTGTTGCTCGGGCAGTAGGTCGACTGCGTGTGCCCTACCCCGATGCCGTGCCCGAACTCGTGCGCCGACACCGAGCGGCCGTCGATCTGGCCGCTGCCGGGCGTGCCGGACCCGAGGTACCAGCTCTCGGCGGAGTCGAACTTCATGGTGATGCGCGTGATGGTGTTGCCGGAGTAGTAGATGTTGGTCACGGCGAGGGTGCGGCGGCTGCCGTCGATCGAGCCGCGCGTGATGTCGTTGTTGCTGCTGTCGTTCGACACCCAGTCCCACGGCGACGGGGTGACGTTGTCCCACTGGACGGCGCCGAAGTCGGCGACGTCCTGCCAGCTCGACGACAGCGTGTGCTTGTCGTACTGGGCGGTCGGGTTGGGCCACTTGGGGCCGATGGGGTTCCACGCGCCGACCTGGGAGCTCGACGCCATGCTGGTGGCGAGGGCGAGCGCCAGCGCGAGCAGGGCCGTCAACGAGCCTCGCTTCACGGATGCCTCCTGTGCTATTGGACGGACGGGTCGAGGGTACGGTCTGGGCCGCGGCGCGGCGATGCGTGGGGGGCAACGTAACGGTTGGGTTACAGTAGCACGCGGTCCGCGGGGCGTCAAACGCCTCGGGCGGCGCCATCAGAGGGAACGGCCGCGCGGGACGGGGGCGGTCGGGCCACCGCCCCCGTCCCGCCGCCCGCCCGACGGGCGGGCGGCGGTTGGCGCGGCCGCTCAGCGCGCGGCGTCGGCCGGCGTGACCTCGGCGTGCCCGTTGTGTCGGGCGGGGATCCAGCTGTAGGCGTAGTCGGGGTTCTCGAGCGCCAGCGCGGCCGCCGTGACGTGCAGCGGCCGGAACGTGTCCATCATCACGGCGGTCTCGGCCGTCGCCGGCTTGCCGATCGACGCTTCGACAGTGCCGGGGTGCGGCCCGTGCGGCAGGCCGGAGGGGTGCAGCGTGATGTCGTACTGGCCGACGCCCTTGCGGCTCATGAAGTCGCCGTCGAAGTAGAACAGCACCTCGTCGGAGTTGACGTTGGCGTGGTTGTACGGGGCCGGGATCGCCAGCGGGTGGTAGTCGAAGAGCCGCGGGACGAACGAGCAGATCACGTAGCCCTCGCCCTCGAACGTCTGGTGCACCGGCGGCGGCTGGTGCACCCGGCCGGTGATCGGCTCGAAGTCGCGGATGTTGAAGATCCACGGGTAGACGTGCCCGTCCCACCCCACGACGTCGAAGGGATGGTGGTCGAGCCAGTGCGCCGTGATCTCGTCGCGCGCCTTGACGCGGATCTCGAACTCGCCGAGCTCGTCGAACGTCTCGAGCGCGGCCGGCCCGCGGAAGTCGCGCTCGCAGTATGGCGAGTGCTCGAGGAGCTGGCCGTACCAGTTGCGGTAACGCTGCGGCGTGGTGACCTGGCTCGGGCTCTCGAAGACCAGGAGTCGGTTCTCGTCGGTCGTGAAGCTCATGCGCCACGTGACGCTGTACGGGATGGTGATGTAGTCGCCGGGCTCGAAGTCCATCCGGCCGAAGATGCTGTGCAGCGTGCCGCGGCCCTCGCAGACAAAGATGCACTCGTAGTTCTGGCCGTTGCGGTAGAAGTAGGTCATCGGCTCGGTGGGCCGTGCCACCGCCATGGTGATGTCGGCGTTGCCGATGAGCACCTGGCGGCCGGTGACGGCGTCGCCGCCGGCGGGCACGTTCTGCGTCGAGAAGTGCCGGTGCCGCAG
Organism: bacterium; assembly: GCA_003576755.1. Classification (GTDB taxonomy): domain Bacteria; phylum Chloroflexota; class Anaerolineae; order Epilineales; family Epilineaceae; genus UCB3. Next base: position 5,469 of record QEVT01000166.1, read on the forward strand.
CGGGCCGAAATCGGCGTACTGCACCTTGGCGTCGGCGACCTTCTCCACCCGCAGCACGCGGGTGGGGTCGTAGTGGTGGTAGAGGATGCTCTGGATGCCGGCGAAGCCGGCGACGCCCATCACCTCCTCGCGGTACAGGCTGCCGTCGGGTCGACGGAACTGGGTGTGGCGCTTGGCGGGCATCTGGCCCATGCGCTGGTAGTACATCGTGTGGTATCCCCTACAGGTTCCCGCGCTTGGCCTGTTCGGCCTCGAGCGACTCGAACAGCGCCTTGAAGTTGCCCTTGCCGAAGCCGCGCGCGCCGTGGCGCTCGATGATCTCGATGAACAGCGTCGGCCGGTCCTGGATCGGCTTGGTGAAGATCTGCAGCAGGTAGCCCTCGTCGTCGCGGTCGACCAGGATGCCGAGCTCGCGGATGGCGTTGAAGTCCTCGTCGATCTTGCCGACGCGATCGGGCAGCATGTCGTAATACGTGTCGGGCACGCGCAGGAAGCCTACGCCGCGCGCGCGCAGCGCCGCCACCGTGCCCAGGATGTCGCCGGTGCTCATGGCGATGTGCTGCACGCCGGGGCCGTGGTAGAAGTCCAGGTACTCCTCGATCTGGCTCTTGCGGAGGCCCTCGGCGGGCTCGTTGATGGGGAACTTGATGCGGCCGGTGCCGTTCTCCATCACCTTGCTCATGAGGGCCGAGTACTCGGTCGAGATGTCCTTGTCGTCGAAGTGCTTGAGCTGGCGGAAGCCCATCACCTGGTGGTACCAGTTGACCCAGTGGTTCATCTTGCCGAGCTGGACGTTGCCGACCATATGGTCGATGTGCGCGAGGCCGACGGGCTTGACCTCGCCGAGCGGCTGGTGCGGCCGGTACGTCGGCAGGAAGGCGCCGGCGTAGTCGCCGCGGTCGATGAAGCGGTGGACGGTGTCGCCGTAGGCGGCGATGCTGGCGTGGCGCAACACACCGAACTCGTCGCGGGTTTCCGTCGGTTGGAGCAACCCCTGGGCGCCGCGCGATGTCGTGGCCTCAAAAGCCTGCTCGACGTCGGCGACCTGGAACGCGATGACCTTGACGCCGTCGCCGTGGACGAGGTGGTGGGCGCCGACCTCGCTGTCGGGGTGGTAGGGGCTGGTGACGACGAAGCGCGCCTTGCCCTGCTCGAGCACGAAGCTGCACGTGCTGCGGTTGCCGGTCTCGAGCCCGGAGTACGCCACGGGCCTGAAGCCGAACGCGTGCTGCCAGAAGTACGCCGCCTGATAGGCGTTGCCGACCCAGAACTCGACGTGGTCCAGGTCCTTGAGCTTGAGGAAATCGGCCTCTTGGGTGATCGGCCGCGTGGTCTCTTGCAGAACCGTCATGGCATGCCTCCTGTGGCCTTGTGATGGTCCGATTATAGCCCGGCGGCGGCGATCGCTCAATCGGCTGCCGGGCGCCATCGGCCTCAGCCGGGCGGTCGGTCCAGCCCTGTGTGCAGCACGTGGCCCAGCGTCGCCAGGCCGGTCTCCATGGCCTCGGGCGACGCGTTCGAGAAGTTCAGGCGCATGGCGTGGTGGCCGCCGGTGGACGCAAAGGCGGCGCCGGGGATGTAGGCCACGCCGGCCTCGATGGCGGTGGGGAGGAGGGCGAGGGTGTCGATGCCCTCGGGCAGCTCGGCCCAGACGAACATGCCGCCGCGCGGGGCGGACCACCGGGTGCCGGCCGGGAAGTGCCTTGCGATGAGGTCGACCATGCGATCGCGGCGCGTGTGGTAGGTCGCGCGGACGCGTGACAGGTGTGCGTCGAGGTGGCCCGCCGCCAGGAACGCCGACAGCGTGCGCTGGATCAGCGCGCTGGTCTCGAGGTCGACGCTCTCCTTGATCACGCGCAGCTTGTCGAAGAGGTGCGGCGGCGCGACGAGCCAGCCGGCCCGCAGCGCCGGCGCCACGGTCTTCGAGAACGAGCCGAGGTAGATCACGCGGTCGGGGTCGCGGGCGACCAGCGGGCGGGCGGGCTCGCCCTCGAACTGGAGCCAGCCGTAAGGATCGTCCTCGACGAGCGGGACGCCGGTGTCGCGGCTGAGGTCGATCAGGCGGTCGCGGGCGGCCTCGCCCAGGCTGACGCCGAGCGGGTTGTGGAAGTCCGGCACCACGGCGATGGCGCGCGGGGCCGGCCGGCGGGTGGCGGCCGCGGCGACGGCGTCGAGGTCGAGGCCGCCCGCGACGTCGCTCGGAACCTCGCGGGCGTCGCGCGCGAAGCCGGTGAACGCCTGTCGGACGCCGGGGAACACGTAGCGGTCGAGTACCACGGCGCTGTCGGGGTCCATCAAGAGCCGACCGGCGATGTGCAGGCCCTGCTGGCAGCCGCTGGTGATGAAGACCTGCTCGGGGGCGACGTCGGCGCCACGCCGGCGCATCAGGTCGGCGATCTGCGCCTGCAGCGGGGGGAACGGCGGGCCGTACTGCAGCGCCCGCGGCCCGTCGTCGGCCAGCACGCGCGCGGTGCACTCGGCCCACGCTTCCACCGGCAGCAGCTCGGGGGCCGGCAGGCCGCCGGCGAACGAGATGATGCCCGGCCGGGCGGTGACGGCGATGAGCTCGCGCATCATCGAGCGCTTGAGGCCCTGTGCCTCGCGGCTGAGCGCGTACGCCGGGGCATCGGGGGCGCGGGCCGCAGCGGGGGGTGACGGCGGGCGTGCGGCGGGACGGGTCACGATGCGGGAAACGGTATCACGGGGCGGGGAGCGTGGCAAGCGGCAGGTGGCTCCAATTTGGGTCGGATCGGGCGACAGTCGCGACGTTGGACACGGGCCAACAGTGCCTTCCTGGGAGCGCCGGCGTCCTCGCCGGCCGGTCAGCGCGTGCCGGCGAGGACGCCGGCGCTCCCAGGACGTCTCAAGTTGTG
>QEVT01000167.1 GCA_003576755.1 bacterium
CGACGGCCACGCCGCCGACGGCGCGGCCGGCCGCGCCACCGCCCGGCTGTGCCCGGCACCGCCGCGGCCGAGCGGGATGCCGCCCCCCGCGGACCGCCGATCACGTATACTTCCAGCCATGCTGCGCCGCCGGCATGTCGCCGCCGCCCTGCTCGCCCTCGCCGCCGCCTACGTCGCCGTGCGCCTGGCGTCCGGGCGCGACCGCCCGCACGTGCCGACGTACGGCGTGATGGGCAGCCCCTTCGGAGCGCCGGTGGCGTACCAGACGTGCGGCTTCCATACCGGCCAGGACTGGTTCGCGCCGACCGGCATGCCCATCTTCGCCATCGCGCCCGGCACCGTGGTGTACGTCGGCCCGCTCTGGATGGACGGCCCCGGCGTCGGGCGCGGCCCGCACGCCATCGTCATCGACCACGGCGGGTACCACACGTCCTACAGCCACAACTCGGTCGCCGACGTGCGCCCCGGCGACGCGGTGCAGCGCGGCCAGCGCATCGGCGCCGTGGGCGACGAAGGGTACTCCGGCCTGCCGCACCTGCACTTCGAGAAGGTCGTCGCGCCGTGGACGGGCGACTGGCGCCAGCCCTTCGCGGGCTGCCAGGGCTACACCGATCCCGGCGACGACTGGGGGTGGTTCTGACCGCCGTCGCGGCGCGTGCTACCATTCAACGGCACGCCGACGACAACCATCCCGTCGTCCACACCAAGGAGCACTCCCCATGTCCATCGCGAAGGTCATCGAGGTCATCAGCGAGTCCGACACGAGTTGGGAAGACGCCGCCCACAACGCGGTCGCCGAGGCCGGCCGCACCGTGAAGCACATCAAGAGCCTGTACGTCAAGGACATGCAGGCGATGGTCGAGGACGGCAAGATCGTCAAGTACCGCTTGAACGCCAACATCACGTTCGTCATCGATCACGACATGTGATGGCCTCCGCATCCTCGCCGCGCCGCCCGCGCGGCGAGGATGCGCCTCCCCTGCCGCGCACCGTGTGGGCGGGTCGCCGCCACGCCCGACGCCTCAGAGCCCGACTCCCGATCGGCCGCCGACCATCCACCACCTCTACCTTTCGCCGCACCTCGACGACGCCGTGTTGTCGTGCGGCGGGCTGATCCACCGCCAGGCCCGCGCGGGCGATGCCGCGACGGTGGTCACGGTCTGCGCCGGCGACCCGCCGGCCGGGCCGATCTCCGGCCATGCCGCCCGGCTGCACGCGCGGTGGGGCTTGCCGCCCGTCGGCTCCGCCGCTGCCGCCGCCATGGTCGAACGCCGCCGCGCCGAGGACCGCGCGGCCTGTGCCCGCCTCGGCGCCCGCGCGATCCATCTCGCCGTGCGCGACGTGATCTACCGCCGCACGGGAGTGGGCGGGGCGTGGGCCGTCGAGGACGACGCCGGCCTGTTCGCGGGCGTGGCCGGTGTGGCCGACGACCTCGTCGTCGCGGTGGCGGCCGACATCGATGCCATCGTCGCGGACATGGCGGGTCCTCGACAGGCTTCGCCGGTGACGCTGTACGCCCCCTTGGGCATCGGCGACCACGTCGACCACCACCTGGTCCGGCGCGCCGCCGAGCGGGCGGTCGGCGCCGCTTCCAGCCGGGCCCTGCCGGGCCCGGTGGTCCGTCTGGTCTACTACGAGGACTACCCGTATGCGGACGACGACGATGCCGTCGCGCGTGCGTTGGAGATCCCCGAGGGTGCGGGGTCGAGCGTTGCCGATCCGGCTTCGGGTGCGGCCGAGGCGGCCACGGTCGCGCGGACCTCTGGCTCGCCCCGTCTTCGGCCGCCGTCGGATCGGCCGACGGCGTGGCTGCCGCAACCCGCCGCCCTGACCGCCGCCGACGTCGAGGCCAAGGTCGAGGCGGTGGCGGCGTACGCGTCGCAGATCTCGAGCTTCTGGCCCGATCCCGAGGCCATGGGCGCGGCCGTGCGCGCGTTCGCGGCGCGGCGGGCCGGCCCCGCCGGCGGGTTTGCCGAGCGCCTGTGGGTCCGCGCCTGACCCCGCCCGACCGCCGCGACCCGGCCCGCGCCGTCTAGCGCTGGGCGGACGGCGTCGACGGCGCCGGCTTCGGCTCGGCCCGCAGGCGCTGGTGGGCCCCCCGCCACAGCTCCTCCGAGCGCGTCAGCTTGCTGACGTTGACGTCGGCGAAGCGCGGCGCCAGGTCGGCCAGCACCACCGGCAGCCGCACCCAGTCGTCCACCCGGATCAGGTTGGTCATCCGCTGGGCGGTTCGACCCGCCCACTCCCACTCCATGCGGAGCTGGTCGGCCTTGATGTAGTAGTGCCGCTTGTCCCAGACGCTGGCGGACTGCTCGACGCCGGCGCTGATCTCGCGCAGCGCGAACACGATCAGGGCGGCCAGGTCCTTGGCGTCGTCGTCGAGGTCCCGCTTGGCCATCAGGCGGTTCAGGGCCTCGGCGATGGTGCGGCGCCAGCGTTGCCGCTGTGCTCCGGTGCTGTCGACGTGGATGAGGCGCGACATCGATGTGATCCCTCGGGGTGGCTGGCGGTGTATGGCGAACAGACGTTCGGTAGTCTATGCGCCCGCGCGCCATCCGTCAAGGCCCGGTGGCCGCGTTGACACCTTCCGGGCCCCCGCAGTATACTCGCGCGCGACGACCGCGTCCGGGTGATCGCGCCCGGGAGCGCCACCCCTTCGCCACGAGGAGACGCCCCATGGGCGACCTGCCCCAGCAGCTCAGCTTGTTGACCTACATCTTCGGCCTCACGGCGGTGTTCTGGGGGTTGTGCGCGCTGTCCGCGTTCGCCAACTATCGCGCCTTCCTGCAGCGCCTCGACCTGGCGTGGGTGGCCACGTTCGTCGCCATGGCGCTCGTCCGCTTGGGGTACGCTTGGGAGACGCGCACGTGGGCCGCCAGCCTCGACTTCGTCGGCCGCAGCGTCGACAACCTCATCGCCAGCACCACGTACCTGCGCATGCGCTTCGCCGCCTGCGAGCTCGTGGCCGTCATCGCGCTGTTCCTGCTCTTCCGGGCACGGCGTTCGATCGTCTGACGCCGGCTGCGCGCCGCGCGCGTTGACGCCCTCCGGACCGGCCTGTATAATCTCGAACAAGTGTTCCGAGTGCTTGGCGCGGTGCGGAGGGGCGCGTGCCCGATTTTCTCGACAAGCTGACCGAGGCGGTTCGACAAAACGAGCGCGATCTGGCCCGCCACCTCCAGTCGGGCGCGGCGGTCGGCGACCTCGATCTCCAGGCGTTCATCCAGTCCCATTGGAACCCGCTCCCCCCGCTGCGCCGCGCGTCGGACCGGCCGGCGTACGCCGTCGACGGCAGCATCGGGCAGGTCGACCTCGACAACGGCTGCCACGTGGTCGTCGCGCAGTCGCTGTGCCTCGGCGACGACGGGTTCGAGGAGACCAGCGTCGACGTGCGCGTGCTGCCCCCGGCCACGCCGCGCGCCTCGGCCGCGCGGTTCGCGGACGTGTTCCAACGCCATCGTGAGCTGTTCCTCGCGTGTGAGACGGTCAACCGCGCCCCTGCCGGCAGCATCCTCTTCTTGGATGGGGCGCTGTACGGGATCCTGTCCCAGCTGTACCCAACCTACCAGCTGGTAGAAGTCCTCGAGCTGCAGGAGTTCATCGTACAGGTGCTGGACAACTACCTCTACCTGCTCAACACGGCGCGCGAGCGCGGCATCCGGATCATCGCCGTATCGAAGACCAGCCGCGAGGCCACGCACTGCAAGATCTGGATGCGGGCCCAGCCGGACCACAGCGAGCGCGACGTGCCGGACGACGTCTCGGACTCCAACATGATCCACCGCTGGACGGATGGCCGCCCTGGGGTGTCCGAGCCGGTGGTGCTCGGCTCGTGGGGGTTCACCGGCAGCTCGGCGGACCTGCTGGATCGTCCCGACGTCAAGGCGAGCCCGGCCATCGTGAGCTTCTTCGTGCGCCTGGCGGACTTCGACGACGCGCTGCGCATCGACATCCCCGCCCACCAGGCGGGCAGCGCCGCCGGCTTGGCCGACGTCCGCGGCGAGCTGCTGGACGGCGGCGTCGCGGCCATCGAGCCGACGCTCGAGATGCTGGCGGCGGACTACGGGGGGCTGGAGGTCTACAACGCGCTCCTGTACAGCGTAGACCGTGAGGTGCGCCTGAAGCGCGGGATGTTCGCCGATGTCTACCTGCCCCTCATCGGCGAGATGCTCGGGTGCCCGTTGCGCCCGAACCGCAGCGAGCGCCGCTTCGTCTGAGACCCCCGGCGGCCTCCCGGCCGGGGCAAGGAGACCAACCGTGAACGACTTCCAGGCCGTGGGCTACGTGGTGGGCGAGGTGCGCACCGACGGGTTCACGTTCGTCACCAACCCCGACCTCGCGCCGCCGCGGCTGGAGTACATCGTGCTGCGCGGCGTCCGCGAGCAGATGGGCGATGCGGTGCGCTCGGTCGACGTGCTGGCGCAGGTCACGGGCCTCAGCGTCAGCAGCCGGCTGCTCAGCCAGAGCATGAACTACAGCGAGGTCGAGGCGATCCTGCGCCGGCTCGGCGCGTCGCCACCGGTCGTCGTCGGCCAGGCCAAGGTCCTCGGCTTCCTCGACGCCGAGACGCGGTCGGTGCGCGTGCCGCGCGGCGCCGCCATGCCGGGCGCGGTGGTCGAGAAGGCGCCCGACGCGCTCCTCACGCAGTTCTTCAGCCGCGGCGTGACCGATGGGCTCGACATCGGATCGCTGATCAACCGCCCGAACGTCGACGTCCTGCTCGACCCCAACGGCCTGCGCCGCCACCTGGCGGTCATCGCCCAGACCGGCGCCGGCAAGAGCTACACCGTCGGCGTGGTGCTCGAGCAGCTCCTGGCGCTCGGCGGCACCGTCGTGGTGTTCGACCCCAACAGCGACTACGTGCTCATGGGCCAGACGCCGCGGCGGACGGCGACCGACTTCGCCGAGCGGGTGCAGGTGTACCGCGTGCCGAGCGACCAGGCCAGCCGCATCCCCGATGCCGAGATCGGCGCCGTGCGCCGGCTGTCCGTCCGGTTTTCGTCCCTCGATCCCGACGAGGTGTGTGACGTGGCCGGCATCTCCGACAAGGCCACGAACATCCGCCTGGCGGTCCGCACGGCGGCGGCGGGCCTGGCCGGCGACTACACGCCCAAGGACCTCCTGGCGGCGCTCGAGGCGCTGGGCGACATGGACCGCGGCGGCGCCGAGGTCGATGCGGCTGGCTTCGACTGGCTGGGCGATGGCCCGGAAGCGGTGGACGGCGGCGCCGAGCCCGGCGCCGGCGACCTGCCCGGGGGTATCGACCCCGACGCCTGGTTCGGCGCCGGCGGGGGCGGGGCGGCCGCGTGGGAGCAGTCGAAGCGGGACGCCGACCGCGGCGCCAACGGGGCGCGCGGCGCCGGCCGCGGCGGGCGCCCGCCGAGCCAGGACGCCGTCAACGGCGCCCAGAAGGCGCACAAGTACATCGACTACCTGTGCCGGCTGAAGATCTGGGGCTTCGAGAACGTCCCCCTCGACGCGCTGATGCGTCCGATGACGCTCTCGACGGTGGACCTCGCCGGCGTCGACCGCCGGTTGGCGGACTTCGTGGTCGCCAAGATCGTCGGCGACGTGTGGAAGCAGGCCACCCGCGAGGGGCTCCCTCGCCCGGTGTTCCTCGTCCTCGAGGAGGCGCACAACTTCGTCCCGGCGGGGGCCGACGGCGGACACGCGGCCTACTGGCTCAAACGCGTCGCCAGCGAGGGCCGCAAGTTCGGGCTGTTCCTCGTGCTGGTGACCCAGCGGCCCTACCGCGTGCACCAGGACACGCTCTCGCAGTGCGGCAGCCAGATCATCATGCGGTTGACCAACCCCGAGGACCAGAACGCCATCCGGCGGGCGTCCGAGAGCATCTCCGAGGGCCTCCTCGCCGATCTGCCCGGCCTGAACGTCGGCGAAGCCGTGATCCTCGGCAACCTCGTGCGCGTGCCGGTGATGGTCCGCATCCGCCCGCGCGCCAGCGCCGAGGGTGGCAGCGACATCGATCTCGTCAAGAAGCTCGAGCTGGCGCGCGCCGAGGCGGGCGTCGACCGGTATGTCGCCCGCGACACGGCCGCGCGCGCCGCGCGCGGCCGCACCGCGTGGCGGGAGGAAGTGTGATCACCCTCGTCTTCGCCGCCGACAGCCACCTCAACAAGCACTACGCGCGCATGACGCCCGACCAGCTGGCGGCCCGGCGCGAGCGCTTGCGCAGCGCGTGGAAGGAGACCGTGGACTTCGCGCTCGCACAGCGGGCGCAGGTCTACGTCCACGGCGGCGACCTGTTCGACGGACCGAACCCCCGCACCGCCGAGCTGATCTGGACCACCGATCAGTTCCAGCGGCTGGCCGACGCGGGGGTGGCGGTGCTCCTGATCGGCGGCAACCACGACATCCCCAAGTCGCGCCTGGCCGGCGCCACGCCGCAGCGGCTGTTCGACACCGCGCGGCTGGCGCACGTGTTCACCGACCCGACCGCGCCCACGTGGTGGGTGCGGGACATCGGGGGCATCCGGCTGGCCGTGGGCGGGCTGCCGCCGGACCCGCGGCTGGCCCGCGACGCCGATCCGCTGGCCGAGCTCGCCGGGCCGATCACGCCGCCCCCCGCGGATTGTGTCCTCCTGGTGACGCACTACGCCGTGGAGGGCACACTGCACCCGTCGGCCGACGAGCCGGTGATCCGCAAGGCATCGATCGCGGCGCTCGAAGGCGTCGTGGATTACCTGCTGGTCGGCCATGTCCATACGGCGCGCGAGCTGACCGTCGGCGGCGTCAAGGTCTTGTTCCCGGGACCGACCGAACGGCTGACCTTCGGCGAGCTCGACGTGCGCTGCGGGTTCGCCGTGCTGAAGATCGACGGTCCACGGCCATGCCGCATCGCCGCCCGCCACGTCCACATCGACCCCCAGCCGATGCGCCGCGAGACCGTCCGGGCCACCGACATCCCCGCCGACGGCCCGACGGCCTGGCTCGTCGACCGCGTGCGGGCGTGGTCGGCGCCGGACCAGATCCTGCAGGTGCGCGTCGAGGGGCCGCTGCGGCGCGACACCTACCAGGCGCTGCGCTTCCTCGAGGTGTGGCAGGTCGGGCAGGACCTCAACTTCTACTTCGACCTCGACCGGCACCTGCTTTCGGTCGAGGTCGACAGCCCGGGCGATCTCGGGTATGCTGGTGGCGAGCGGGTCAGCCCGCGGATGGAGATCGCCCGGGTGGCCGACGGCCTCGCCGCGGCCGCCGCCACCGCTGCCGAGGTCGACCTGATCGTCGCCGCGCGCGATCTCGTGCTCGACCACTACGGCGCCCCGGCCATCGAGGACACATGAACGCCTACTCGGTCACCGCCCTCAGCGATCACATCAAGGCGATTCTCGAGGACGACCCCGAGCTCGGCGACGTGTGGGTGGAGGGCGAGGTCAGCAACTGTCGCCCGGCGGCCAGCGGCCACTGGTACTTCGTGCTCAAGGACGAGGGCGCCACGCTCAGCTGCGTGATCTGGAAGTCCAGCGCCGCCGCGTTGTCGACGCTTCCGGCGGACGGCCAGCGCTTCCTGATGCACGGCGCCGTGTCGGTCTACGGCCCGGCCGGGCGCTACCAGTACTACGTGGACCACTGCGAGCCGGCCGGCCTGGGCGACCTGCACCAACGCTTCGAGGCCCTCAAGGCGCGCCTGGCGGAGGAAGGCCTCTTCGACGCGGCCCGCAAACGGCCGCTGCCGGCGTACCCGATGCGCATCGGTGTCGTCACCAGCCGCCAGGCCGCGGCGCTGCGCGACATCTGCAACGTGCTGGCCCGGCGCTGGCCGGCGGCTGAGGTTCGGCTGGCACCGACGCTCGTTCAGGGCGACGCGGCGCCGGACCAGATCGTGGCCGCGCTGGCCGCCGTCGCCCGGGCGGGCGTCGAGGTCGTGCTGCTCGCACGCGGCGGTGGCAGTCTCGAAGACCTGTGGGCGTTCAACGACGAGCGGGTCGCGCGCGCGATCGCGGCATGCCCGGTGCCGGTGGTGTGCGGCGTGGGGCACGAGATCGACTTCACCATCGCCGACTTCGTGGCCGACGTGCGGGCGCCGACCCCGTCGGCGGCGGCCGAGATGGTGACGCCCGATGCGCGCGAGCTGCGCCTGGCGGTCGACGACCGGCGGCTGCGCCTGACCCGGTCCGTGGCCGACCGCGTCGACGGTTGGCGGCAGGCCACCGACCGCCTGGCGCACCGCCTGCGCCTGGTTGCCCCAGAGCGCGCGATCCGCGACCATCGGACCCGGATCGAAGCCCTGCGGGCGCGCCTCGGGAGGGCCATGGAGGCTCGGCTGCGCCTGGCGCGGGCCGATCTCGACG
>QEVT01000168.1 GCA_003576755.1 bacterium
GCACGCGGCGCTCGTGCGCCGGCACCGCGAGGAGCGCCTGCCGCAGGTGCCGGCTCGGCGCGATCGCGGGCGTGGCGGCCCAGGCGGCGACGATCCGCCGCTCGGCCGCCAGGGCGGCGCGGCAGGTGTCGCAACCGCGCAGGTGGGCGTCCAGGTCGGCGGCCTCGGCCGGCCCCAGGACGCCGCGCGCCGCGGCCGTCAGCAGGTCCGTGTGGCGTTCGCAGCCCACCGTCAGACCCTCTCGCCGCCGCGTGCCAGCCGCGGATCGCGCGCCCGGCGCTGCCGACGGGCGCGGGAGGCGGCGTGGCGTGGTGCGGTCATGCCGGGGCCTCGCCGTGCGTGACGGCCTGCCAGGCGGCTTCGAAGGCCGCGCGCGCCCGCTGCTGCCGCTTGCGGGCCGCCGCCGGCTGGATGCCCAGCACGTCGGCCACCTCGTCGGCGCTGAGCCCGGCGTGGTTGAAGAGCAAGAGCACGTGCCGCTGGTCGTGCGACAGCCGGCCGAGCGCCGCCTGCAGCGCCCCGCGGTCGACCGGCGCCGTGGCCGGGTCGTCCACCGACGGCAGGTCCGGCGGCGCGTCCTCGGTCGGGCGCGGCGCCGCGCCCGGCGGCGCCGTCAGGGCGGCCTCCGCCCGTCCCTGCCCCCGCCAGGCGTCGAGCGAGAGCCACCGCAGCCGGCCCCGCCGCCGCAGGTGGTCGGTGGCGGTGTTGTGCGCGATGCGGTAGAGCCACGCCCGCCGGCGCGGCTCGGCGTCGCCGTCGAGCTCGAGCCGGTCGAGCGCCCGCCAGGCCTTGATGAACGTGTCCTGTGTCAGGTCCTCCGCGACGTCGCGGTCGCCGACCAGGCGAAAGATGTAGTTCAGGATGGCCGTCTGGTACTCGCCCACCAGGCGCAGGTACACCCGCTCGGCGGGCGAGGCGTCGGGCGCGCTCATGCGGCGCGTCCCGAAGCCGGGTGGCGCGCCGGTCCGGCCGGCCACGGCCGCCCGCGGGCGCGGCGGTTCCAGGTGCATGCGGTGCGTTGTCCACGGTCATGACGTGTATACGGGCGAGCCGGCCGGAACGTGACCGCGGCCGCCGGGCGCGCCGCGTCGCCGCCGGCCGCGCGGCGCGGCGGCGGTGACGCGGAGGCAGGCGCGGGCCAGGGGGTTCGCATCGGCACAAGATGATACATCGCGCGCGCGGGCTTGACCCGATGACACCGGAGGGATACGCCGGCGCCGCCCGACCGCGGGGGCATCGGCCGGGCGGCGCCGGCGGCGGGGGCTGTTGACACGCCCTCCGGCCGTGGACTACAATGCGCCGTCCGGCGCCGACGGTGACGGCGCCGGGGCGGACCGATGCGCAGGCTAAGGGAGAGCGTGACCATGAACAAGCGACTGGCAGGCCAGCTGGCCATCGTCACCATGTTGGCGGCGCTGGTGGTGCTGATTCAACCGCGCCCGGAGCCGGGCGCGGCCGGCGCGGCGCCGGCCGAACCGCCGCGCGCCGAGCCGCGGTTCGTGGACCTGCCCAAGGTGCCGGCCGTCCGCGGCATCCGCGTCGACGAGATCGCGCGCGCCGCCGAGCTGCCGATGGTGGCCGCGCCTGTGCCGGTCGGGCGCGACGCGCCGAGCGGGCCGCAGCAGTGCCAGTTCGGCGGGATCGCGCGCAACTTCACCGAGGGGTTCGAGCCCTCGACGTGGCCGCGCAACACCAAGTGGGTGGCGTCCGACCCGTTCGGCATCTCGCCCGGCGTCATCGACGACGTGGTCTGGGCACGCCGGACGTGCGAGGCCAGCGTCGGCGGGGCGTCGATGTGGTCGGTGGGCGGCGGCCGCATCGGCAAGCCGCTGTCGTGCGAGGGCGCCGACAAGCAATACCCCGCGGTGCCTCACCCCCAAAACACCGCGCGCGGCATCCGCAGCCTGGCGCGCTACAGCCCGATCGACCTCGCCAACACGTCCGCGGTCGGTGTCCGCGTGACGTTCGACTACATGGCGCGCATGCCGGCCAAGTCGCTCTTCATCGGCATCGGCGACTCCGAGAAGGTCGTGGACGGTGTCATCAGCTTCACGGGCTACGACTTCTTCGACCCCGACACCGCCGGCGAGTGGCGGCGCGGCGTGATCGTCGAGGGGGCGGAGCTCGACAAGGTGCTCGGCGCGTCGCGGGCGATCCTCGGGGTGTTCTACACCGACCCGCCGCCCCGCGGCGAGGGCCCGGTGACCGCCGGCATGTACGGCGCGTTCGTCGACAACTTCCACTTCGACGTCAAGTACGTGGCCAATCCCTGCCCCATCGAGTCGCCCACGGTCCTCCCGACCATCCCGCCGACCGAGACCAACACGCCGAGCCCCGAGCCGACCGAGCCGGCCACCCGCACGCCGATCGTGCTGCCCACGACCGCGGTCCCGCCGACCCGGACGCCCTCGCCCACGCCGCGCATCACGGTCATCCAGCTCCCGATCCTGCTGAAGGGGCACGACCTCGTCATCCAGTACGTGCCGATCCCGACGGCGCCGTCGCCGACCATCACGCCCACCCCGACGCGGACGCCGACGCCGACGCCGACGCTGACGCCGTCGCCGACCAACACCGTCCCGCCGACGCCGACGCGGACGCCGTCGCCGACGGACACGCCGCGGCCGACGCCGACGCCGACGTGGACGCCGATCCCGTTCGTCGACATCCAGGTCGAGGCGCTCCAGCCGTTCACGCTCGGCAACGTCTACCTCGAGTGGGTGCGCGTGACCAACTTCGGCACCGGGGCGCAGGCGATGCGGGGCTGGCGCGTGTTCGCGTCGCGGGCGCGCCCGCCCGAGAGCTGCTACTTCCCGGACGACCTCATCCTCGGCCCGAGCCAGTCGTTCGAGCTCCGCACGGGGCGGGACGCGACGGCGGGCATCCGCGAGGACGAGGTGCTGGGGCCGGCGCCGGGCATCGTCTGCAACACCAAGCTGATCTGGGACAACAACTTCGGCATCGCCGAGCTGTACAACGAGTTCAACGAGGTCAAGGACCGCTGGTGCTACGAGCGCGAGGGCCCGTACTACTGCGACTGACGGCCGCGGTGACAGGGCCGTTCGGCTGCGAGGCCGGCCGCGCCGACCGATGATCGTGCCACGGCGCCCGGAGATCCCGGGCGCCGTGGCGTACCCCACGAGGAGCGCGGGATGCAGGCTCCGCCCGAGAAGCTGGGCGCGTTTTACCTGGGCGCGGAATACGACGTCGCCCGCCGCGCGCGGGCCGAGGCGCCCGTGGTCTACGACGCGCGCGACCTCACGACGCACGCGGTGTGCATCGGCATGACCGGCAGCGGCAAGACCGGGCTGTGCATCGGGCTGCTCGAGGAGGCCGGCCTGGACCGCGTGCCGGCCATCCTGATCGACCCCAAGGGCGACATCACCAACCTGCTCCTGCAGTTCCCCGAGCTGCGGCCCGAGGACTTCCGCCCGTGGGTCAACGCCGACGACGCCCGCCGCAAGGGGCAGTCGCTGGACGACTACGCCGCGGCGACGGCGGAGCAGTGGCGGACGGGCCTGGCGGACTGGGGCATCGCGGGCGACCGCATCCGTGCGCTGCAGGGCACGGTCGCGTACACGATCTACACGCCCGGCTCCGACGCCGGCGTGCCGGTCAACATCCTGGGCAGCCTGGCGGCGCCGGACCTCGACTGGGCGACCGAGGCCGAGACGCTGCGCGAGCGGATCGGCGGCACGGTGGCCGCGCTCTTGGGGCTCATCGGGAGCGACGCCGACCCGACGCGCAGCCGCGAGGCGGTGCTGCTGGCCAACCTGTTCGAGCACCACTGGCGACTGGGGCAAGACCTCGACCTGGCCACGCTGATCACGGCCATCCAGAGCCCGCCGCTGAAGCAATTGGGCGTGTTCGACGTCGACACGTTCTACCCGCCCAAGGACCGCTTCGCGCTCGCCATGGCGTTCAACGCGCTGGTCGCCGCGCCGGCGTTCCAGGCCTGGCTGCAGGGCGAGCCGCTCGACATCGACGCGCTGCTGTATGCGCCCGACGGGAAGCCGAGGCACAGCATCTTCTACCTGGCCCATCTCAGCGACAGCGAGCGCATGTTCATCGTCACGCTCTTGCTCGAGGGCCTGGTCACGTGGATGCGCCGGCAGTCGGGCACGACCAGCCTGCGGGCGCTGGCGTACTTCGACGAGGTGTTCGGGTTCTTCCCGCCGTCGGCCGAGCCGCCGTCCAAGCGCCCGCTGCTGACGCTGCTCAAGCAGGCGCGTGCGGTCGGCCTGGGGATGATGCTGGTCACCCAGAACCCGGTGGACCTGGACTACAAGGGCCTGACCAACGCCGGCACGTGGTTCATCGGCAAGCTGCAGGCCGAGCGCGACAAGGAGCGCGTGCTGGCGGGGCTGGAGGGCGCCATCGCGGCGGCGGGGGCGGCGCCCGGGCTGGACTTCGGCGCCGTGATCACGCAGCTCGGCCAGCGGGTCTTCCTCTTGCACAACGTGCACGCCGACGGGCCGGTGGTCTTCCACACGCGCTGGGCGATGAGCTACCTGCGGGGCCCGTTGACGAAGCCGCAGGTGGGCGACCTCATGGCGGGGCGCAAGGCGGCGATGTCGGCCGCCCCGGGCGGGCCGGGCGCGGGCGAGGATCGGCGCCGGTCGCCCGGCACCGTGGGCGCCGCGGCCGAAGCGGCGGACGTGGCGCAAGCCGCCGGCTTGCCGGACGGCTACACCGCCGCGCCGGCCGAGCTCGGGCCCACGGTGCCGCAGGTCTTCGTGCCCGTGACGGTCAGCCGGGCGGCGGCGGTCCAGGCCGCCGGGCAGCAGGTCGGGCGGGCGGCGGTGCGCGGTGCGCGCCTGGTGTACGAGCCGGCGGTGGCCGGCATCGCCACGGTGCGCTACATCGACCGCAAGCTCGAGGTCGACACGGCGGCGGAGACGCGGCTCGTCGGCCGCCTGGGCGAGGGGCTCGAGCGGGTGGACTGGGGCCGCGCGGAGCCGCTGGCGCCCGCGGCGCGCGACCTGCTGCACGCGCCGGAGTCGCCGCCCGACGCCGATGGCCGGAGCTTCGGGCCGGTGCCCGACAAGGCCGACTCGGCCGCGGAGCTGAAGCGCATCGCCGGCGACCTGGCCGACTGGCTGTACGCCGGGAGCCGGCTGAAGCTGACGACGCACGGCGACCTCGGGGTGGCGCAAAAGCCCGGCGAGTCGGACCGGGACTTCATGGCGCGCCTGCAGCAGGCGGCCCGCGAGCGGCGCGACGCCGAGATCGACAAGGTGCAGGACGACCTCGGCGACGACATCGCGCGCGTGGCCGAGAAGATCCGGCGCGAGGAGGCGGCGCTGGCGCGCGACGAGGCCGAGGCGTCGGCCCGCAAGCAGCACGAGCTCGTCAACCTCGGCGCGGGCGTGCTGGGGATGCTGTTCGGCCGCCGCCGCGGCGCCGCGGGCACGCTGAACAGCGCGCTCACCAAGCGGCGCATGACGTCGCGCGCGGCGGCCGAGGTCGAGGAGGGGCGGGAGCAGGTGGCCTCGCTCGCGGAGCAGAAGGCGGGGCTCGAGGCCGAGCTGCAGGCGCGCCTCGACGAGATCGCGCGGCGCTGGGACGCGGCGATCGCGGACCTGACGACGGTCGAGCTGGCGCCGCGCCGCAGCGATATCGACGTGCAGGCGGTGGCCCTGGCGTGGCTGCCGGAGTGGTGGATCACGCTCGACGACGGGGTGGGGCGCACGGTGCGGGTGGCGGCGTTTGGGTAGGTGAGGGGGACAGGGACGGCCCAGGCGGCGCGCGCGAGGGCGGACCTTGGTGGCCAGGCGGCGGCGATGGTCATGACCTTGGACGCGCGCGTGGCGATCGTCGTATCGTGGCGCCCGCCCGAGATGAAAGCGGTGATCGCGTCCACGATCCAACGTGCCTCGCGCCCGCCGCTGCTCAAGGCGGCGGCACGGACATTGGTGGATTCGCGGCGATCGTCCCCTTTGCGGTAGCCGGGCCCCAACTCGACCGCGACCACGGCCGTCGCCGGCCGCGACGGCGCTCCAACGCGCCGCAGCGTGACCACCGCTCGCCCCATCGACGCGCGACGCATGCCCGTCAGCGGGCGGCAGACCCTTACGCAGCCGTCGCGCGTTCCCCCGTCGCCGTGACGAGGCCGCGCACATCGACCAACACCGCCCGCGCAAGGCGACCCTGGCCGCCGTCGCCATCGCGAACGCACGCCAGCCCCTCTGCGTCGGCAGGGCCGGACTCGGAGCATCGTCGTGCCGCGCCGACCCTCGGCAGATGCGCGTCCATCCGCCGGCCGGGTCGCCATCGGCCGAACGACCGCCCACTCGCGCGCCGCGGCGCGATCCACAGTGCCCCGGCCCCCGCGCCGCCGGCCGGGCCGGGATCGCCGGCTTCCGCGCCTGCCTCCGTCGCACCCGCCTCGACCGCACGCACCGCCTCTGCCGACGCCGCGCCGTCGGCGGTCGAGGACCACGCGCGCCGCCGCCGCGGCCCGTTGCCGCCGTACACCACCTCTGCCAGCACCCCGAACCCCATCAACATCCCGCCCGCCCACACATCAAGGGCATAACGTAGGTCACGGTCGATCCCGTCGACGACGAGCGCCGCCTCGCCGCGCGCATCCACCCCCCGCCGCAACGCGTGCCGCCGGCCGTCGATCCACACCCATGCCCGAGGCGCGGCCCCCGTGCTCCCCGCCGCCTCGACCTCGACGCGCTCCAGCAGCCGGCCCCGCCGACCCAGCCAGCACGGCATCGGCTGCCCCGGGCTCGCCAGCGGCGCCGCCAGCGCCTGGATGCGGCTCTTGCCCAGCGTCACGCCCAGCACCCCCAGCGCCCGGCCGACGTCGCGGTACGACAGCCCCAGGCCGTGCAGGCCCGCCGCCAGCTGCTTGATGCGAGCAGGCACGCTGCCGCGATCGATCCCCGCCCCGTACACCCGGAACGTCCGCCGGCAGTCCAGGCACACGAACCGCTGCGCCGTCGTCGCGCCCGCCGTGCCTCGGACCCGCTTGGCGACCGTCTGGAAACGCCGGACACGCCCGCCGCCGCACCCCGCGTAGGGGCAGGCCGCGGGCGTTGCCGCGCCGTCGTCCGTTCGGTTGCCAACCGTGAGCCAGAGTTGCATGGGCCGTTCGCGCCTTTCGGACCCGGGTCGCTTGACGTCGGAGACCGCCGCGGCGGCGCCGCGCGCCGGGTGCGGTGCCGCTGGTCACAGCATCAACGCCCGGCGCGGCCAAATGGTTCCATCGGCCTCGTGCCCATCGCCGGCGCGACGGCGACCGACTGCGCGGCGCCCACGGACCGCGCGTCGAGCTTCCCCCCACATACGCCTGTGCTATGCTTCGCCCCGGACGCGCGCCAGCCTGGCCCGCGAAAGGAGGCCCAGAGCCTGTCCGGACGACCCGTGATCGCGCGTGCACGCGGCCGCCGGACCGTCGGTGGAGAAGGTCCAGCACCAGGACGCCATGCGTTTGGACGGCCGGCGGGTTGCGGCCGCCGCGCCGAGGCATGGCGTTGACGAGGTGGAGGTTCCCGGGCGCACCGGGCCAAGCCGCGGGTCGCACACCCGCGGTGAAAATCGAACCCTTCGGTGGATGCCTCCGGGGCTGGCACGGCCCCCCAACACCTTCCTCCTGAGAGCGCGAAAGCGACCCCACAAAACCCCAGGGCAACCCGGGGGCCAAAAGGGGCTCGCGGTGCACGAACCCCTCGCGACGGCCGACCCACGGCCCGGCGCGAGCCGCTCGTTCACCCTTAATTCTCAGGAGGAATCCCCATGTGCGGCATCGTAGGCTATGTCGGCGGGCGCGAGGCCACGCCGATCCTCATGGACGGTCTGCGCCGGCTGGAGTACCGCGGCTACGACTCCGCGGGCGTGGCGGTGCGCCGCGGCGACGGCGGCATCGACATCCGCAAGCGCGAGGGCAAGCTGGCGCGGCTGGCCGAGTCCCTGGCGTCGGAGCCCCTTCCGCCCGGCGGCTCGCTCGGGCTCGGGCACACGCGCTGGGCCACGCACGGCCGCCCGACGGCGGCCAACGCGCATCCCCATCACGACGAGGCCCGCCGCCTGGCCGTGGTGCACAACGGCATCATCGAGAACCACGCGGCGCTGCGGTCCGAGCTGACGGGCCGCGGCCACGTCTTCAGCTCCGACACCGACACCGAGGTCATCGCGCACCTTGTCGAAGAGGCGTACGGCGACGCGCCCGCCGGCGGCGCCGCGGCGGACCCGCACGACGGCGCGCCGCGCGCCGCGCGGCTGGC
>QEVT01000169.1 GCA_003576755.1 bacterium
CGTCCAGAGCCGCGTCTTCGGCGGGCGGCGTGCCGTCCACGGGGAGCTCGACCCCGCCGCCCGGGGTGCCGTCGAGCGGCGGCAACAGCCCGTCGGCGCCCGGCGTGCCGGCGGCCGGCCCCGTCGGCGTCGGCGTCGGCGCGAGCGGCCGCGTCGTCACCCAGTCCTTTAGGCTGGTGATGTCGGCGCGGCCGACGATCACGATGCGCGCGGCGTCCTTCTCGCGCAGGTAGACGTTGAAGTCCACCGGCGTGTCGTCGCCGACCTGCAGCACCTTGCTGTCGCCGCCGGCCGTCTTGAGCGTGACCGTCAGCGACGGCGTGGCGAAGCCGTAGTCCTCGGGGTCGCGGTCCGCCGGCAGCTCGCGGACGATCGTCGGCGCGGCCAGGGTCTTGACGACGCCGTCGACCATGTCGTTGGCCGGCTGGCCGTCGACCTCCCAGCCGCCGGCCACGCGCGTCAGCGTGTAGCTGCCGGTAGCCGACACCACGGCGACCTCCTGCACGTCCTCGGGCTTGAGGTCGAAGAGCGGGCCCGCCGTGGGCGTGGCGGTGCCCGTGCCGACATCGACGGGCTCGGTGTCGCGCTGGGTGTAGGCGAAGATGCCGAGCGCGACGGCCAAGAGCACCAGGATCAACGTGTAGCGCAGGTTCATCGGGCGTCTCCTCTATCGCCGCCGCCACCAGATCCACGCCGCGATGCCGAAGATGGCCAGCGGCACCAGCACCGCCGTGACCAAGAGGAGCAGCGTCGGGCTCTGCGGCGGCGAGATCGGGCGGCTGTCGGGCTCGGTCGGGCGGATCGAGATGAGGTCCTCGTCGGTCGTCAGCCAGTTGACGGCGTTGAGCATCAGGTCGTAGTTGGCGGCCTGGCCGAGGCGCTGCAGGATGCCGTCGGCGGCCAGGTTGCTCGTGCCGAAGACGACCACGCGGCCGTAGCCCTCGCCGCCCTCGCCCGCCACGGCCAGCGTCAGCGGCGGCTGCTCGTCGGTCGGGTCGGCCTGCGCCTGGCCGTTCTGAAGCCCCGCGAGGTCCTTCTCGCCCCAGACCACCGAGCCGGCGTTGCCGCCGACCTCGATGAGCTTGCTCACCTGCATCGCCGTCGTCACCGGCGTGCCGACGCCGATCGACTGCGTGCCGACGAGCCGCGTCTCGAACCGCTCGAGGTCCTTGGTGATCGAGTGGAACTGGTAGTCCTGGTTCACCACCGCCACCGCAGCCTCGGTCACGCCGAACAGCGCGTTGGACTGCAGCACGAGGTCGCCATGCGGCCGGATCTCCCACGGCAGGAGCACCGGCTCGAGGCCGGACTCACCGCCCGGGTCGAGCATCAGGAGCAGCGCGCCGCCGCCCTCGACGTAGTCCGCCAGGAGCGCCGCCTCTTCCGGCTGGTACGGCTGCTGCGGTCCGGCGATGACCACCGCGTCGGCCGTCAGCGTCGTCGTCACGGCCGACAGGCTTTGCGAGGTCACGGTGTAGCCCTCGCGCTCGAGGCCCTGCTTGACGCTGGCGTAGCCGCGGCCGGTGGTGCCGCCGCCGGCGATGTCGTGCTCGCCGTGGCCGGTGAGGAACACGACGGTCTTGTCGCGCGCGCGCGACGCCTTGACGATGACCTCGGTCACGGCCTGCTCGTCGAAGCTGTAGACGATGGCGTGCCGCCCGCCCGACTCGGCCACCAGCGCCTTGCCGGGCACGTTCTGGCCGAGGTTCAGCCGCTGCGCCAGGCCGAGCAGCTCCGGCAGGTCGAGCTGCGGGTCGATGCGGGTGTAGGTCAGCTTGTCGGTCTCGGCCTTGTACTGGTCGAGCAGCCGCTCGAGGCTGTCGGTCTCGCCGTCGCCGGCGCCGAGGATGGCGGTCAGGGCCACCGGCTGCTGCAGGTCGTTCAGGATCTGCACCGTCTGCCGCGAGACCGTGAACTGCTTGTTGGTCGTGAGGTCCCACGCGCGGTAGCGGCGGGTCGAGAGGAAGTTCAGCGCCACCAGGATGGCCAGGACGGCCGCCACGAGCACGAGCGCGTTGCCGCCGTAGCGAACCTGGCGCGTGCCGAAGACCGCGGCGACGTCTTCGGGCCGCAGGAGCGGCCAGGCCAGCGCCAGGACGGCGCCGGCCACGAGGAGCGCCGTGCCCAGCCACTCCGGCGCCGTGGCGCCGCTCTGCTGCGCCAGCCGGGGCGCGACGGCGCCGGCGAGCAGCACGACCAGGCCGAACACCGAGATGTAGGGCGCGTACGCCTTGAGCTGCTCGCGCATCAGCGCCACCTCCGGGTCTCGAGCATGCGGGTGGCCAGGAAGAGCGACCCGAACGTCAGCGACAGGAAGTACACGATGTCGCGGGTGTCGACCACCCCCTGGCCGAACTTGTAGTAGTGGTCCGAAAGGCCGAGGTAGGCCACCGCCGCGCCCAGCCCGCTCTCGCCGAACGGCATCTGCTTGACGATCGACAGGAAGAACAGGACCATGATCACCATGATCCCGAGGAAGCCCGCCACCACCTGGCTCTCGGTCATCGACGACGTCAGCACCCCGATGGCCAGCAGCGCGGCCCCGAGGAGGATCAGGCCGACGTAGGCGGCGAAGGTCGGGCCCGGCGCCACGCCCTTCTCGGCCAGCCGGTGCATGATGCCGACGTGGAACAGCGTCAGGACGATCAGGACCGTGAACATCACGAACGCGGCGAGCCACTTGCCGAAGACGAGCTGCCAGTCGTTGATCGGGGCGGTCATCAGCACCTCGAGGCGGCCGGCGCGCTGCTCCTCGGCGAGGAGCCGCATGGCCAGCAGCGGCGTGATGAACAGCAGGATGGTGCCGTAGACCTGCAAGAGCGGCAGCATGTCGGCCTGGGGCGGCGTGGGCTGGTTGATGTACAGCCAGAACAGGAACCCGCTGAAGGCCATGAACCCGCCGGCCAGGATCCAGAACATCGGCGCCGCGAAATACGATGCGATCTCGCGCTGCGCGATCACCCACGCGTTACGCATGCTCCTCCTCCATGTCGGTCGTGTCGTCGGCCGTGTCGTCGCCGATCGGCGCCGGCTCCTCGGCCGTCAGCTCCAGGAAGATGTCCTCGAGGGTGGCGCTGACCGGCGTCAGCTCCATCAGCGGCCAGCCGCGCCCGACGACGGTCTCGGCCAGGTCGGGCGACGGGTTGGCCCCCGCGACGGCGGTCACCGCGTACACCCCGTCGCCGGCGGCGGCGACGGTGTCGACGCCGGCCACCGCCGACAGCGCCGCCGACACCGTGGCGGCGTCGAGGTCGGCCGGCACGGCCACCCGGATGCGCGGCCCGCCCTGCAGGCGCGCCGTCAGGTTCTGGGTCTCGTCCTCGGCGACGATGCGGCCGCGGTTGATGATCAGCACGCGGTCGCACACCTGCTGCGCCTCGGGCAGAATGTGGGTCGACAGGATGATGGTGTGGTCGCCGCGCAGCTCGCGGATCAGGCCGCGCACCTCGAGGATCTGCCGCGGGTCGAGCCCGATGGTCGGCTCGTCGAGGATGATCAGGGCCGGGTCGTGCACCAGGGCCTGCGCGATGCCGACGCGCTGCTTGAGGCCCTTCGAGAGCTGCCCGATGAGGTCGTCGGCGCGGTGGTCGATCGACACGCGCCGCATCACCCGCTCGGCCGCCTCGGCGGCGTCGGGCACGTGCCGCAGGCGCGCCATGAAGCGCAAGTAGGCGAAGACCGTCATGTCGGTGTACAGCGGCGTGCTTTCGGGCAGGTAGCCGATCACCCGTCGCGCCGCCATCGAGTCCGACACGATGTCGTGGCCGGCGATGCGCGCCGTGCCGCTGGACGGCGGCAGGTACCCGGTGAGCATGCGCATCGTGGTGGTCTTGCCGGCGCCGTTGGGGCCCAGGAACCCGACGATCTCGCCGCGATAGGCGCGGAACGACACGTCGTTGATGGCGGGCACCGGCCCGTAGTAGCGCGTGAGCCGATCCACCTCGACCATGACTTCCCGGGTGCCGTTGGAGCTCCGGTCGGAAGACCGTGTCATAGAGATACCCCTCCTCACTCGGACCTTGGCTGGGCACGGGCGGCGCCCGCCCGCGCCAAAGCCCTGTATTATACGGTGGCGATCATACCACGCAATAGGTTCAGATTAGGATATTAAGAGAGTTGGGGAGGTCGGCCGTGCGGCGATCGGGCGCGATCGCCGCCCGACCGCAGAGCGTCGACGGCTGACGGCGTGACAGAACGTTCGTTCCGTTTCGGCGCTGAGGCTGCCCGGGCGGCGGGTGGCAGATCCTGGGAGCGCCGGCTTCCAGCCGGCAAGAGGCGTCGACGGAGGCGCCGTCCCTGGGAGCGCAGGCTTCCAGCCCGCGCTCCCAGGGGGAGGCCCCAACGCTGGAATCCGCCCGGCCGTGCTCGACCGATGCCGCCGCGTGCGAATCTTAAAGTTTCGTGCGATTTTGGGCGGGATCGCGCCCGCCACACCCCCACGACATCGCGTGCCGCCGAGCGCCCTCGCGCGACGAGATATTGCGTCGCTCACCTGTTCTACATCGGAGCGGCCGCCGGGCGATTTGCGGGCACCCCGGGGCGCCGGTACAATCCCCGCCACGATCGAACGACGAGGGCGTCGGGGCCAGACCAGGCCACACGGGCGTGTCGCGACGGTGTCGCCTTCATGACACGCGGTGGGCCGGTCCCCCAACGTGAGCCATCCCAAACGAATACCCCGCCCTCCGACGGGACACATCCAAACCGGCGCCCCCATGCGCCGTGGGCCCACGAGCCATTCCCGTCCGGAGGGTGAAACAACACGCAGCAGGCCCCGGAGAGGCAGGACACCCTCGCCCTCGCCAGAGATCGCAACGGACCGACGCAATTCAGCCGAAGAGCGTTTCGAGCTTCCCGGACCAGGTCGGGCACCGGCGTGCCGCCGGCGTTCCACCCATGCCCAGGGTGGTGCCGTGCACCTTGTCGCCGGCCGCCGCCGCGTTCCGACGGGCCGGGAAGCAGGGGGAAAGGAGAGCCGAGGAAACCGTGATGTCGCCACACGACCTTTGGCAGACCGCGCTGAGCCATCTGCGCACACAGATGACCCGCGCCACGTTCGACGCCTGGCTCAAGACGAGCCAGGGATTGGCATTGGAGGAAGACACGCTGGTCGTCGGCGTCCCCAACGCGTACACCAAGGCGTGGATCGAGGAGCGCATGGAGGAGGCGGTGCACCGCACCGTCCACGACATCAACGGCGCGCCGCTGAGCTGCTCGTTCGTCGTCACGCCGGTGGGGCGCCTGCCGCGGGCGCCGATGGACGCCGACGAGGTGCGCGACGTCGCCCGGGAAGCCGTGGCGCAGTTCGAGCAGGGGCGGCTGCCGGATCGGTCGCCGGCGGCGGTGCCGACGCCGCGGCTCAACCCGCGCTACACGTTCGACACGTTCGTGGTGGGCAGCAGCAACCGCATGGCCCACGCGGCGGCGCAGGCCGTGGCCGAGCAGCCGGCGACGCGCTACAACCCCCTCTTCATCTACGGCGGGGTGGGCCTGGGCAAGACCCATCTCTTGCACGCCATCGGGCACTCGGCCATCGAGCGCGGTCTCGGCGTGCTGGTGGTGTCGTCCGAAAAGTTCACCAACGACCTCATCAACGCCATCCGGATGCACAGCACCGAGGAGTTCCGCGCGGTCTATCGCAAGGCGGACGTGCTCCTGATCGACGACATCCAGTTCATCGCGGGCAAGGAGAGCACGCAGGAGGAGTTCTTCCACACGTTCAACGCGATCTACGGCGCCGAGGGCCAGATCGTGATGACGAGCGATCGGCCGCCGCAGTCGATCGCCACGCTCGAGGAACGGCTGCGGTCGCGCTTCCAGTGGGGGCTCCAGGTCGACATCGAGCCGCCGGACCTTGAGATGCGCATCGCCATCCTGCGCGGCAAGAACGAGCACAGCGCGCACCCGGTGCCGGACGCGATCGTGCAGATGATCGCGGAGTCGGTGCAGCAGAACGTGCGCGAGCTCGAGGGGGCGCTGAACCGGGTGGTCGTGTACGCCCAGGTCAACCAGGTGCCGGTCAACCTCGACACGGCACGCAAGGCGCTGTCGGACCTCCTGGTCCGCCGCGAGGCGCCGGGCCTCGGCGCGATCCTCGACGCGGTTGCCGAGCACTACGGGATCTCGGCGGCCGAGATCACGGGGCGCGGCCGCTCGGCGCGGGTGGCCGAGCCGCGGCAGGTGGCGATGTACCTCATGCGCGAGGACACCGACGCCAGCCTGCCGGCCATCGGGGCGCAGATCGGCGGCCGCGACCACACGACGGTGATCTACGGGTGCGAGAAGATCGCCCGCCTGGTCGAGCAGGACGCCAACCTGCGGCGCGACCTGATGCGGATCCGGGAGCGCCTCTACCGCGCCTAGGCCCTCGATTTTGTGGATAACTCGCCCTTTTGTGGGGATAACCGGGTCCAGTTGGGGATAACTGGACCCGGTTGTCGTTGGGGCGCGCGGCGGGTGATCACTACATGTCGGGCCCGGCCCGGGCGCCGCCACGGCATCTGGACGCGGGCTCCCCGAACCCGGCGGCGACCGCCGTGGGCGTTCTCCACACGCCCTCCCCAACCGGGCGACGGACGCCCCGGGCCGGGCTCACGACGGGCGGGGTCGGGGGCGCACCCGCCCCCGACATCCACCGCTGGCCGCCGGCCGCGCACGGCATTGTCCACAATCCACAGGCCCTACTACGACGACATCCTTATAATGAGCAGGCAGGGGGGGATACCCATGTGGAAAGCGAGCGACGGCCCGTCGGACGCCCCGGCGGCGGTGATCCGCGCCAAGATCGTGGCCACGCTGGGCCCGGCGACCGACGCTCCGGACGCCGTCGCGGCGCTGGTGGCGGCCGGGATGAGCGCGGCGCGCCTGAACTTCTCGCACGGCACGCACGCCGAGCACGCGCGGCGCATCGGATGGATCCGCGAGGTCTCCGGCCGGAGCGGGCGGCCCATCGCCGTCATCCAGGATCTCCAGGGGCCGCGGCTGCGCGTCGGCCCGGTCCGGCCGGGCACGGTCCTGGCGGCGGGGCGGTCGTTCGTGCTCGACGGGCGGGCGGCGGAGGGCGACGCGGCGGGCGTCGGGCTCGACGAGGTCGCGGCGCTGGCGGCCGAGCTCTCGCCCGGCGAGCGCATCCTCATCGACGACGGGCGCCTGGTGTTGCGCGTCGTCGCGGTGACGGCCGACACCATCGGCACCGAGGTCGTGGTCGGCGGGCCGCTCGGCGCGCACAAGGGCATCAACCTGCCGGACTCGACGCTGTCGCTGGCGCCGCTGACGGACAAGGACCGCGAGGACCTGGCGTTCGGCCTGGCGCAGGGCGTGGACTACGTGGCGCTGTCGTTCGTGAAGTCGGCGGCCGACGTCCGCGGACTCCAGGCGCTGATCCGCGACCTCGGCGGCGACGCGCGCGTCATCGCCAAGATCGAGCGGCGCGAGGCGGTGGCGGACATGGAGGCGATCGTCGACGCGGCGGACGGGGTGATGGTGGCGCGCGGCGACCTGGCGCTCGAGATCGGGCCGGCGCGCGTGCCGGCGGTGCAGAAGGCGCTGATCCGCGCGGCCAACGCGGCGGCGATCCCGGTCATCACGGCGACGCAGATGCTGGACTCGATGATCCGCAACCCGCAGCCCACGCGCGCCGAGACGTCGGACGTCGCCAACGCGATCCTCGACGGCACCGACGCGGTCATGCTGTCGGGCGAGACGGCGGTGGGCGCCTACCCGGTGGCGGCGGTGGCGGAGATGGCGGCGATCGCCGCGGAGGCCGAGCGCATCCTGCCCCACCAGCGGCTGGGGCGCCGCACGCGCCCGGGCGACGAGGGCAAGGTGACGTACGCGATCAGCCAGGCGGCGGTCGAGATCGCGCGCCGGGTCGGGGTCAAGGCCATCATCGCCGTGACGACGTCGGGTCTCACGGCGCGCCGCGTGGCGCACCATCGGCCGGAGATGCCGCTGCTGGGCGCCACGCGCGAGGCGGCCACATGGCGCCGGCTGGCGCTGGTGTGGGGGGTGACGCCGGTGCGGGTGGGGGACTTCGAGGACACCGACGGCATGGTCCACGTGGTGTGCGAGGCGGCGCGGGACCTCGGCGTGGTGGCGGAAGACGATCCGGTGGTCATCACGTCGGGCCTGCCGATCGGGCGCCCGGGCTCGACGAACATGGTGCAGGTGCGCCGCATCGGCGACGGGCGGCTGCCGGCGGTGCTGCGGCCGGAGGGGTGAGCGGGGGTGAGGGGGAGGTGAGGGGGGAGGCGTTGCCGCCTTGGCGCTTGGGCGCGGCTGGAATATTCCTCTCGTTGCCTTCTCGCTGTTCGGCCCGCACGCCCCGGACCCCTGCTCCGTGTGCGGCCCAGCCTCCCGGTCTCTGCTCCGCGTTCGGCCCCCACCCCCCGGCCCCCTCCCCCAAAACGGCTGGGGGAGGGGGAGCGTCGAGTTGGCCGGGGCGATGATCTCGGTGGATGTTTCTGGCAGATGTCCCTCGCCCGGGATTGGGAGAGGGACCGGCTGAGCGCAGCTCAGCCAGGGTGAGGGCGCGTTGGGGCGATGCCTATGTCGGGCCGACTTGGGTGCCGTTCGAGGCGAGACAGGGTGAGGGCGCGCAGGGCGACGCCCCCGTCAACCGCACAAGACCTATCTACCCCTGCCAGTCAAGGCTACGTAGCCATCCCCGCCTGCCCTACATGGAGCTGCCGGACGGTTATACCTACGTCAGTGTCGACGCCTCCGGCTCCCATGGCCGGTCGGCGACCCCCGCGCGGGCGTTGGCCGCGCGCGCGGCGGTGAACAGCCAGTCGCCGAGGCGGTTGAGGTAGGCCACGGCGACGGGCGACAGATCGACGCCGGCCTCGGCGGCGGCCACGACGGCGCGCTCGGCGCGTCGGCAGACGGTGCGGGCCATGTGCAGGGCGGCGGACGCGGGGGTGCCGCCGGGCAGGATGAACGCCCGCAGCGGGGGCAGGGCGGCGTCCATGGCGTCGATGTCGGCTTCCAGGGCTGCCACCCAGCTTGCGGGCACGCGGTGCAGCCAGGCGCTGGCGGGGGTGCCGGGCGGGGTTGCGAGGTCGGCGCCGAGGTCGAACAGGCGGCTCTGGATCCGCTCGACCTCGGCGGAGAGGTCGGCGTCGAGCGCGCCGGCGGCGACGGCCCAGCCGAGCGCGGCGTTGAGCTCGTCGACGGCGCCGTAGGCGGCCACGCGCGGGTGGGCCTTCGAGACGGTCTCGCCGCCGAAGAGGCCGGTGCGGCCGGCGTCGCCGGTGCGGGTGTAGATCTTCATGGAAGCGTGCCTCTGGGTGCGATCGTGGCGACGGTCGAGGGCCGAGGGTGGTGCGGCGATCGAGCGGGCATTGCGGCGCGCGTCACGGCGATGCCGCCCGCTGGTGGACCAGCGCCGCCGCCCAGCCGGCGGCGGCGCCCGCGATGGCGCCGGTGATGGCCTCGGCCCACCAGTTGCCGGGGACGAAGGCGCCGGGGACCGTTAAATAGGCGGCCGCGACGGACCCCGCGCCGAGCAGCAGGCCGGCCCCGACGAGCACGGTGCGGTCGCGGCGCTGGCCGTGGCGGGCCAGCCACAGCTCGGGCGCCAGAGCGGCGAGCCCGAGCTGCAGGACGGCCAGCGCCGGCGAGCTGACCTCGGGGCCGAGGAACAGCACGGCCCGGCCGGCGACGAGCCCGATGGCGGCGGCGCCGGGCAGCGTCACCCACGCGGCGGGCAGGAGCGCCGGCAACAGCCGGACGCCGTCGAGCAAGGCGGGGATGCCGGTGCGGTCGAGGGGGGCCAGGACGGGCGCGACCCACGACCACATCCAGGCGAGCCCGCCCGCGGCGGCGCCGAGGACGGCCACGGTCACGAGGTCGCGCCGGGTCCAGCCGCCGTATTCGTCGATGCCGCGGCCGGCGAGGAACCCGAGCGCGGCAGGCGCGACGACGCTGGCGACGAGGGCCAGCGGCAGGGTGAGCGCGCCGAGCGTCAGGGCGGGCTGGGCGGGGAGGCCGACGGGCTGCTGCTGGGCGAGGTGGTAGAGCAGCGCGCCGGCCAGGGCGCCGCCGAGGGTCAGCGCCACGGGCGGTCGGCGCAAGACGTCGGCCAGCCACGCCATGAGCTGATCTTGGAAGGCGCCGCCGGGGGGGCTCGCGGCGGGCGGCGTGGTGGGCGTGCGGCGGACGATGCCGGCCTGGTGCGGCGGGCCGAGGGGGTGGGGCGGCTGCGGCATGGGCTGTTGCATCGCGGACGGGCGCAGCGGGGCGGCGGACGGCGCGGTGGTCCACGCGGCCGGGGCGGCGGCCGCGGGAGGGGTGGCCGGGCGGCGGGCCGTGGATGAGGTGTGGGAGGCGGGCGGTGTGGCCGGCGCGGAGGGCGGGTTCGAAGGGGCGGCGGGTCCGGCGGGCGGGCGCTTGGCGGCGGCCCGCCCGCCCTTGGCGGTCAAGCGCACCTGGCGCGAAGTGAACGGCCCGCCGAGGGTGGCCGGCACGAACTCGGCGTGCCCGCGCTGGATGAGGGCGTTGAGGGCCTGGTCGACCTCGTCGTACGCGTTGACGCCTGAGCCGCGGATGATGTCGCCGACGGTCGGTGTCCGCCGCTGGGTCTGCTGGTAGTGGTCGATGAACGCGTGGATCCGCTGCTCGCGCTCTCCGGGGCTCATGGCGGGTTCCTTCCGTGCCCTGCGCTGCCGTACGTTTGTTCTAATCTTAGTGGACAGGGGGACGGTGCGCAAGATGCGGGGCGGCCTTGTCGGCGTGCGGGCATCGCGGTACCATCCCGCACCATGGTGCCGCCCCCACTGTCCTTCCCGCACATCGCCGGACAGGCCCCGGAGCCGCGATGACGACCGGACAACTTCCCACGGGCGCCGTCTCGTTCCTCTTCACCGACATCGAAGGCTCGACGGAGCGGTGGGAGCACCACCGCGAGTCGATGAAGGCCGCACTCGAGAGGCACGACGTGGTCATGCGCGGGGCGATCGAGGCGCACCGCGGGCACGTGTTCAAGACAGTGGGCGACGCGTTCTGCGCGGCGTTCCACACGCCGCTGGATGCGCTGTCGGCCGCGGTCGATGCCCAGCGGGCGGTCGGGGCGGAGGATTGGTCGTCGTTCGGGCCCGACTTCCCGCCGCTGCGCGTGCGCATGGGCATCCACACCGGCGTGGCGCAGGAACGCGGCGGGGACTACTTCGGCCCGGCGGTGAACCGGACGGCGCGGCTCGAGGCGGCGGGGCATGGCGGGCAGGTGCTGCTCTCGATGTCGACGCAGCAGCTCGTGCAGGGCGATCTGCCGACGGACTGGGCGCTGCGGGACTGGGGGACGCATCGTCTGAAGGACCTGCGCTACGCCGATCGGATCTTCCAGATCGAGGCGGCGGGGCTGGCGGACGTCGCGACGCCGCTGCGGACGGCGACGGCGCTGTCGCCGCGCGATCGGATCATCGTCGAGGACCCGCTGGCCGAGGGTGGCGCGGATGCCGGGACGGCCGCGGCGCTGGCGGCGGATGCCGGCCCGGGGAGCGCGGTGAGTCGGCCGGCGAACATCTACGAGGCGCTGGCCGCGACGTTGGCGGCGGTGCGGGATGACGGGGACGCGCCGGGGGCGGCGGTGGTGCTCTCGGCGGCGCAGGCGCGCGAGGCGGCGAGTCGACGCCCGGCAAACCTGGAGGAGTACCGGGTCGGCCGGATCGCGGAGTGGAGCCAGCCGCGCTACCGGCTGGACGGGCGGTTCGTGGCGCTGACGCTGCTGGTGGACCAGGGCGACGAGGCGGCGGCGGGCCGGTGGGCGGCCCGGCAGGAGCGGTACGACGACCTGGGCGCGCTCTTGGCGGCGGTGCCGGAGCCGGCGGTGGTGGTGCTGGGGCCGCCGGGGAGCGGGAAGAGCACGCTCCTGCGGCATCTGGAGTTGGATGCGGCGATCGCGGGGCTGCGGGGGGTGGGGGCCGACTCCGCGATCACCTTCTTCATCCAGCTCAACCAGTACAAGCCCGACCGGCCGGGCGATCCCGTCCCGGCGCCGGGCGACTGGCTGGCGTCGCGCTGGGCCGAGCGCAACCCCGACCTGCCGGCGCTCGACGCGCTCCTCGCCGAAGGCCGGATGATCCTGCTCCTCGACGCGTTCAACGAGATGCCGGCGGCCGGCGAGCGGGAGTTCCGGGAGCGGGTGGGGCTGTGGAAAGACTGGCTGGTGCGGCTGGCGCAGTCGCGCCCCGGCAATCGTGTCGTGTTCAGTTGCCGGACGCTGGACTACAGCGCGCCGCTGTCGACGCCGGCGCTGCGGGTGCCGCAAGTGCAGATCGAGCCGCTGTCGGACGCGCAGGTCGAAGCATTCCTGCGGGCGTACAGTCCCGTCCGCGGCGCGGACATCTGGGGAGCCATCGCCGGGACGCCGCAGCTCGACGCGCTGCGGGCGCCGTTCTTATGGGCGAGTTGGCGGGCGACCTGGCGGGTTTGTTCACGGGCTTCGTGCGGCAGGCGCTCAGGCGCGAGGTGGAGCGCGACAACCCGCTGTTTGCGCTGGAGGACATCCTGGCGAGCCGCGACATCCGCCGCGTGGCGCAGTGGAAGTGGCGGGACGCGTACGAGCTGCCGGAGCGCGGGGCGCTGGTGCCGCGCCTCGCGGCGCTGGCGTACGGGATGCAGGCAAGCGAGGCCGATGGCGAGGCAAGCCAGGTGCGCGTGGACTACGACACGGCGCTGGAGCTGCTGGACCACCCGCGGCACGAGGACATCGTGAAGGCGGGACTGGCGATCGGC
>QEVT01000170.1 GCA_003576755.1 bacterium
GCGGGCGACCGTCGACCGCCTGCCGCCGCAGGCCGACGCCGTGCCGGGCCCGGCGCAGCGTGCCGGCCGCGAGCCAGACGCCGGCCATGGTCAACCCGATGCCGAGCGTCACGGGTGACCATCGCCACCCCGCGAGCGTGCTCCAGAGCAGCACCAGCGGCCACACGACGACGCTCGCGCCGACCGCCAGCGCCAACCGCTCCAGGCCCCGGCTCGGGTGCCCGGCCAGCCGGAGCGCCGCGGCGCCCGGGACGACCGCCACCACGGCGAGCGCGGCGGCGAGCCGCACCGCGGCCAGCGGGTCGGTCAAGTCGGGGGCGTCAGTCCTCGGCGGCGGCGAGCGCCGGGCGATCGGACCGGTGCCGCCAGATCAGGGCGACCGAGGCCGCGACGATGCTGGCCACGGACACGATCTGCGCGACCGGGATGCCGGCCCACGTCCAGGCGTCGGGGCGCTGGAGCTCGACCAGGTAGCGCCCCGCCGGATACAGGATGAGGTAGAGCAGGACGAGGTCGCCGTGGCGCAGCCGATCGTCCCAGCGATGGGCGATGTAGCTCAGCACGAAGAACGACAGCACGCTCCACAGCGACTCGTAGAGGAACGACGGGTGGAAGCGCGTCGACTCCGGCTCGGCGGCGAACTGCGGCAGGCGGTACTCCGGCGCGATCGGGATGCCCCACGGCAGCTTGGTCGGGTTGCCGTAGAGCTCCTGGTTGAACCAGTTGCCCCAGCGCCCGATCGCCTGGCCGAGCGGCACGCCCACGACGCAGATGTCGGCCCACTCCCGGAACGACAGCTTGGCCCACCGCGTGTAGAGCCACAACCCGAGCAGCCCGCCCACCACGGCGCCGTAGATGCCCAGGCCGCGCAGGCCCCCGTCCCAAAACGCGACGATCGACATCGGGTCCTTGAGGTAGCCCGACAGGCTCGTCCCGCCGCCGGCCGGCGACGAGACCACGTGGTACAGCCGGGCACCCAACAGGCCGAGGATCATGCAGGGGATGAGCGCGTTCCACACGTGGTCCGGGTTGTGCCCGTGGCGCCGCGCCTCGCGGTCCGCCACGTACGCAGCGGCCAGCGTGCCGAGCGTCACCATGAGACCGTACCAGTACACCGGGCGGTCGATGAACGGGATGACGAATGCTTCGGGATCGGGCGGCAGCGGCATGCGGGCGCTCCAGGCGTGTCTCGCAGGATCGGTGGCGCGATTATATCGGCGTGCCCGGGGGTGGTCAATGCGGCCGGCCACGGTCCGCCGTTCGGCCGATGCCGGCGTACGCGGATTCGCGGTGGCACCCCGTTCGAGCTGGGCGTAAAATGATCTGTGGAACCAAGACGTCGCACCGGTGGTCGCACCCGGCGTGCGCGCCGCGCAGGCGGTTGTCCGCGGCCCCGGTCGACCGACGAACGTCAACGCCGACAGCAAGAACGGAGGCATGCGATGGACAACGGCAACGTCGTGGTCAAGCCCGAGAACAAGGAGCCCGGGTTGGCCCAGTGGCGCAACCCCTGGGCGGCCATGGAAGAGATCGAGAACGAGATGGACCGGTGGTTCGACCGTCCATGGCCGCGGCTGCCGCGGCTGTGGGGCCGGCTGATGCGGCGCCCGGAAGGTCCCGCCGGTTGGGCGCCGAAGATCGACGTATACGCCAAGGACGGCAAGCTGCACGTCAAGGCCGACCTGCCCGGCATGCGCAAGGAGGACATCGACGTCGAGCTCATCGACGGCGCGCTGGTCATCAAGGGCGAGCGCCGCGACGAGAGCGAGGTCAAGGAAGAGCACTACTACCGGGCCGAGCGCCGCTACGGCAGCTTCTTCCGCCAGGTCCCGCTGCCCGAAGGCGCCGACGTCGACAAGGTCGAGGCCTCCTTCAAGGACGGCGTCCTCGAGGTCAGCGTGCCGCTGCCCGTGGCCGCCAAGGCCGAGGCCAAGAAGATCGCCATCGGCTGAACCCCGTGGAGGCGCGGCGGCCCCGACCCGAGCCGCCGCGCCTCCACGGTGCTCCCGCGCCCGCCCGCGCACCATGCGGCGGGCAACCTCGACAGGCCCACCGGCGTACAATCCGAGTGCACCCCGCCGGCGGCGCCGCCTTGCCCACGGGCATCGCGCACCTCCGGTCCCGCTTCGCACAAGGAGACGCCCATGGGCTTTTTCCTCGGCGCCGTGCTGGGCTTCATCGCGTGGTTCCTGGCGCGGTACCTCCTGGCCGGCCTCTATTCGGTGGACCAGAACGAACGGGCGGTCAAGACCAGCTTCGGCCGCGCGCAGCGCATCGACGCGCTGACCACGCTCGACGACCCGATCGCCGAACCCCTCTCCGCCGAGCACCGCGAGCGCTACGCCTACCCGCAGGTGCGGGTGATCCCCCCCGGCGGCCCGTACTTCAAGTGGCCGTGGGAGGAGGTCCACAAGGTCGGCATCGCCACCGAGACCGTCAACATGGCGTGGGACCCGCAGGTGCCGACCGCCAACCAGGGCGGCACCGTGCTCGAGGCGGTCACCAAGGATCAGCTCAACACCGGCCTGACCGGCCAGATCCGCTACCGCGTTTCGGAGCGGAACCTCTACGGCTACCTCTTCGGCGTCAAGGACCCGCTGGCCCACGTCATGGGCTACTTCGTCGCGGTCCTGCGCGAGCGGATCGCGAACTTCGAGGCCCCGGCCGTCGACGCCGACGCGGCCGCCGCCGCCATCGCCGGCGGCATGTCGCCCGATGCCACGGTCGTCACCGGCATCTCGATCAACGACATCCGCAAGAACCTGCGCGACCTCAACGAGCACATGGACCGCGAGTGCCTGTCGTCGGCCGCGCGGTACGGCGTCGTGCTCGACGCGTCGCTGATCACCGGCATCGACCCCCCGCCCGAGGTCGAGTCGGCGCTGGCGGCCATCAACACCGCCTACAACCAGGTGTCGAGCGACATCAGCCTGGCACAGGCGGCGGCCGACCAGAAGATCGTCCAATCGAAGCGCGCCGTCGAGATCGAGACGCTGAAGGCCCAGGCCGAGGTCGAGCCGCTGGTCAAGCTCGCCGACCAGCTCCGGGCGCTCAAGGCGGCCGACCCGGGCGCGCTCAAGGCCTACCTGCGCAACGTGCGGCTCGCCCTGCTGGACAAGGCGGGCACCATCCTGATGGAGGACCGGCCATGACCGACTTCCTGATCGGCTTCGTCGTGACGTTCGTCGGCTGCGCGATCCTGGTGCCGGTGGTGTTCGCGATCATCCGGCTGTTCGGGTTGTACGCCATCGTCCCCGAACGGACGTGCTTCGTGTACGTCCTCTTCGGCAAGGTGCTGGCGGTGCTCGACGAGCCGGGCCTGCACTTCCTGCCGGCCCGCCTCGGCTGGCGCGCCGGCGTGGTCAACTGGCTGGGCACGCGCTACGAGGTCGACATGCGGCTCGACCAGCAGTACCTGCGCAGCCAACCGGTCAACTCCGAGGAGGGCGCGCCGATGGGCATCGGCATCTGGTACGAGATGTTCATCAGCGACCCGGTGGCCTACTTGTTCAAGAACACCGACCCGAGAGGCTCGCTGGCCGCCAACGTCAGCAACTCGGCGGTGCGGTGCCTCAGCAACCTGCCGCTGGCGGGCATGCTGATCAACCGGCACGCGATGAGCCACACCGTGCGCCAAGAGGTCTCGCCGAAGTCGCACGAGTGGGGCTACAAGCTGGGCTCGGTGTACGTGCGCAAGGTGCACTTCCGCGACCACGACATGATCCGCCAGATCGAGAGCAAGGTCGTCAACCGCCTGCGGCAGGTCACCAGCGCGATCAAACAGGACGGCGCCAACCAGGTCAGCATCATCGCCAGCAGCGCCGAGCGGCAGGCGGCGGTGGAGTTCGCCAAGGCGGCGGCGATCCGGCCGAAGATCGTCGGCGACGCGCTGGCGGAGATCGCGCGCGACCCCGAGGTCGCGGGCGCGCTCTTCACGGTGCTCGAGACCCAGCGCATGACGGCCAGCAGCGCGCGCCTGGTGCTGCTCCCGCGCGAGCCGGGGCTCCTGGCGCAGCTCATGGTGCCGCCGGCGGAGGGCGCCGCCGGGTGACGGCGGCGGGCCCGACGCCGGCCGGGGTGCCGCGCCGGCCCTCGAATGCCGACCGCCTCCCGCGGGCGCGAGACCCGAGAGAGGCGGTCGGCGGGTCCGACGGGGCGGCGAGCCTGGCGGCGGCGGCCTTCGGCCGGGCGGGCCGGCGCCGGCGCGCCCGGAATCGCCGGGCGCGCCGGCCGCTCCGCTACTGGTCGATCTCCTCGCCGTTGCCGGCCCAGCACATGAAGATCGGCTTGCCCGGGCAGCCCGGTGCGAACGACGCCGGGTCGTTGGGATCGGAGCCCTTCTCGAGCTCGCAGCGGTCGTTGGCGCTGTCGCGGTCGCTGTCCCACATCAACGGGCGCGTGCGGTACAGCTTGACCTCGTCGCCGTCGGGCAGGCCGTCGTCGTCGCTGTCGCGGTCGAGCGGGTTCGTCAGGTGGACGTGGACCTCGTCGGCGTTCGTCAGGGTGTCGCGGTCCTCGTCGAGGGTCGGGTCGACGCGCGTGTAGCGCCAGGTGTCGCCCTCGAAGGCCTCGTTGTAGAGGTTCTTGATGGCGCCGGGTGCCAGCGCGACCTCGACCGGTCCGAGCGGCGGTGCCGCGAACCCGGTGAACACGTAGGGCCCCTCGCGGCTGCCCGTGACCGCCGTCGCCGCCACGCCGTTGACCGTCAGGTCGCCGGCCTTCACCCCGGTCACCGACTGGTCGAAGACCACGGTGTAGCGCTCCAGCGGCGCGTCCATGAAGCGGAACAGGCGGAACGGCACCTGGTAGGTCGCGTGCGGCGGGTAGTGTTGACCGAACTGCTCCGGGCCGTGCGGCGCGGCCGGGGCGAACGTGCCCGCGCCGCGCGCGAAGTTGGCGGCGGCGAAGAACACCGACATCCGCTCCTGCGAGATGATGTCGACGAAGTTGTGCCAGCGCCAGAACAGGGGGTCGCGCGGCGACCACTGCGGGTTCAGCATGTCGCCGCCGACGCCGGTGTGCACGCCGTTGTGCCAGGTGTGGGTCACGGCGCAGCCCAGGAGCGTGCGGTTGGACGGGAAGTCGCGCAGGCGGCGCTGGCCGGACTGCGAGTCGCACGGCAGGCCGTTGTTGCCGCGGGTCGGCGTGCCGCCCCCGATGGTGAACCAGCTCGGCTTCATCAGCGGGGTGTACGTGGCCCCGCGCGCCAGGTGGTCGATGTCGACGCCGCGCGGGATCGAGGTGCCGGAGTCCCAGATGCCGACCGGCGGGTAGCCGAACTCGGCGCGCCAGCTGTTGAACCGGTCGAGGTATTGCCGGTGGAAGTCGAAGAACAGCGTGCCGTCGTAGCCGAAGCCCTGGAACGGGTACGTGGCGTGCCACAACGTGTGCTCGACGAGCACGGCCTGGCTGTGGTTGCCGTTGTAGTAGTCCTCGGCCTGCCGGTTGATGTTGGTGTTGTTGCGCTCGACGTTGAGGGTCAGCGTGTCGGTGCACGTGCCGTTCGGGGTGGTCACCGTCACCGACACGGTGCGCGGCTGCGGCCCGGCGTTGTTGGGGTGCCGCTGGTTGGGCTCGGGCTTCCAGTAGAAGCCGAGCGTCCGCGCCTGGAAGTCGCCGGCCTGCATCGGGATGACGCTCCACTGCTGGCGCGTGCTCTCGCGGTAGTCGCGGATGATCTCGCCCGACACGGCCCACTGGTACGAGAGCTGCTGGCCGCCACCGGTCACGTTGGCCGTGAACTGCGCCAGCTCGGCGACGTTGGCCTGCGACGGCCGCGGGCTGATCTGCACGCCGCACACCGGCGGCGGGGGCGGCGGGGGGATCGTCGCGGTCGGCGGGGCCGGGATCGTCGGCGGCGGCGTCCCCGGCGTGCCCGGCGTCGGGGGCAGCCACGGCGTGGCGGTGGGCAAGGCCGGCGTCGGCGGCAGCCACGCCGTCGGGGTGGGACCGCCGGGCGGCGGGCACGCGCCGCAGCCGGTCTGCTTGTTGCCGAAGAGGATCGGGTTCAGCGACTCGCCCGGGTAGCATCCGATCGTGACGCTCTGCGTCGCGGGGCGCGTGGCGTACCAGCCGGTGCGGGCCTCCTCGGTGATGTAGTACGTGCCCGGCGCGCTGACCACGAACTCGAAGCGGCCGTTGCCGTCGGTGGCGGCCGTGTACGACTGCGGCCCGGTCAGCGTGATGCCCCAGCCGGGGATCGGCGGCTCGGTGCCGGGGTTCCACGGCGTGAGCGGGCAGCCGTCCCAGATGCCGTTGCCGTTGTCGTCCTGGAACTTGTAGCCGACGACGCGCGTGCCGCCGGCGGCCACGCGGAACGAGCACTCGTCGCGCATGATGTACGAGCCCACCTGGGCGGTGAGGCGGACGGTCTCGTCGCCCACCGGGGGCGAGATCTTCAGGCCACCGATCGTCACGGGCTGGTTGAGCGGCACCTGGCGGTTGTAGACCAGGCGCGGCTGGCCGCCGGGCACGATGTCCTCGACCTGGGCGTACGCTTGCGGGCCCGGGGGGCCGTCGATGCGGAACTGGAGCTGCACCGGGTCGCCGACGAAGTACAGCGGGTCCTGCTGGTCCTGCAGGCATCCGCGGTCGCTCTGGATCGAGCCGGTGTAGCTCGGCGCGGCGTCTTGCGTCTGGCCGTAGAGGGGCACGGTGACGGTCGGGGTGTTGGTGGCATTGCACCGGACGACGAGGTAGTCCTGATACGACCCCGGCCCCGTCGGCCGGAACTGCAGGTTGACGGTGTACGACTGCCCCGGCGGGATGGCGACGTTGCCGACGTTGGGCGTGTAGAGGGCGAACGGCGACGCCGACCCGCCCTGGATGCCGAGGGTGTTGAGGTACAGCGGCGCCTGCCCGATGTTGCGCAGCGTGACGCCGCGCTGGATCGCGCCGTTCAGCGGCGCCGTCCCGAAGTCGACCTTGCCCGGCGCATAGTCGACGGTCGGGCTGGCGGCCGGGGCGACGCCGTAGGTGCACCCCACGGTGTGGGCCGGCGCGGCCTGGCCGGGCACGTACGCCGTCAGCTCGAGCCGGCCGTCGCCGGCGGCATCGCCCGCCGTGGTGTCGAACGCGTACGGCTGCCCGCCGGGGATGCGCTGGCGGTCGACGAGGACTTGCGCCGGCCGGCCGGGGGCATTGAGCGTGAGCGATACGTCGGCCTCGGGCAGCCCGGACACGCCGAACTGGACGCGCATCGCCTCGCCGATGGTATAGCGCGGATCGCCGCCGCCCTCACGGCAGCCGCGGTCGGTCTGGAGGGTCGCGGACACGTCGGGGCGCGTCTCGACGCGGCGGTAGCCGAACAGCACGTCGGCGGCGGGGCCCTGCGCCAGATCGACCTTGAGGTCGACGCTCGTCGGGCGCGTCGGCACCCAACCCCCGGGCGGCGTCTGGGCGAGGTGGTAGAGGTCGGTGGTGTCGACGTCGAACTGGAATCGGCCGTTGCCGTCGGGCGTCGCCGCGCGCGGGCGCCCCTGGGAGTCCTTGAGGTCGACCGGCCAGCCCGCGATGCCGGCCTCGCCGACGTCGCGCTGCCCATCCCCGTCGCGGTCCTCGAACACGTAGCC
Organism: bacterium; assembly: GCA_003576755.1. Lineage (GTDB taxonomy): Bacteria > Chloroflexota > Anaerolineae > Epilineales > Epilineaceae > UCB3. Next base: position 7,572 of record QEVT01000170.1, read on the forward strand.
GACGATGCTCTGGCGCGCGCCGAGGACGTGCAGCCGCAGGCGGACCACGGCCTTGGCGCCGAGGTCGACCTGGCCGTCGTTGACCACCGCCACGAGGTCGACCTCGAGCGGCTGCCCGGGGGCCGTCGGATGGGCCGTCGGGGCGTAGCGGAAGCGGGCGTTGATCTCGCCCTGGGCGTTGAGCGGCTCGCCCGTCTCGTTGCCCGCGGCGTCGAGCCGGCGCAGCGTCATCCCATCTTGCTGGCCGTCGAGCACGAGCCGGACATACGGGAGCTGGGGCAGGCCGGGCGCCTCGACGAACGCCCGCACGCTCTCGACGAAGGCGTCGCCCGCCCGGATGCTGCAGTCCAGCGCCGGCGGGTCGGACTGCTCGGAGCGGACGCACCCGGCGGCCATGCCGGTCACGAGCGACAGCACCGCGGGCTGGTCGGCGTCGCCGGCGCCCGCGCCGCGGTCGGCCGAGCGCGGGGCAAAGGACGCCCGCGCGCCCACCGACGGCACGGACAGCGTCGATGGACCGGGGCGCGCGGCGCCGTGCGCCGCGGCCCTGCC
>QEVT01000171.1 GCA_003576755.1 bacterium
CCGCGCCCCGTCCCCGCTCCCACCGATCCGGTTCCCCTTCGCCCCTCCCCGCACCAGCACCCCCACCGCGAACCCCTTGATCACCAGGCCCTCGACGACGGTCCCGCGCGTCGCGGACAGCTCGAGGCCGGGCATGAGGGTCTGCCCACCCGGCCCCTTGATCGTCACCGCGGGCCGACACTCGGCCTCCACGGCCGCCCCGTCGGGCGCAACGGCCGCCGAAGCCGGACGGTGGTCCGGCGCCGCGGCGGTCGCGCCGCCGCCCGGCGCGTGGCCCAGGATGCGCACCAGGTTCCGCTTGATGGCCGGCAGCGGCCGGTTCGCCGGAACATCGATGACGAGCCCCGGCTGGAATTGGACGAAGAGCGCCTCGCTGCTCGTCAGCGCGTTGACCTCTTCGATGGCCGCGCGCAGCGTGCACGACCCGGTGTTGCTCTCGCACAGCCCGTCGCCCGCTCGGATGTCGGCCCCGTCGCCGGTCGAGTCGACGACGAAGGGGGGGATGGACGTCGGCGGCGGCGGCGTGGGCGTGACCTCGGCCGTCGCGGTCGCGCCGTCCGGCGGCGTCGCCGACGGCCCAGCCGTGGCGGGGGGCGAGGGCGTCGCGGACCCCGCGGGCGTCGCGTCGGCCGTGGGCGAGGCCGTCGCGGTCCCGGTCCCCGGCGCGGCGGTGGCCGAGGGAGATGCGGTGGCGGCAGGCGTGCCGGGCGCGGTCGCGGACGGCGTACGGCTCGCCGTCGGAGATGCCGACGGCGAGGCCGTCCCGGACACCGTGGCTGGCGCGGTGGGCGTCCGTGTCGGCGAGGGGGTGGCGCTGGCCGACGGGGCGTCTCCCGGCGTCGGCGTGTCCGGGGGCGTCGCCGACGCGCCGGGCGTGGCGGCGAGCGGCGTGTCGGTCGGGGTCGGGGTTGCCGCCGGCGTGTCCGATGCGACCGGCGTCGGCGCCAGCGCCGTCAGCGTGGCGGCCACCGCCGTGGCGAACACGTCGGGCGTCGGCGTGGGCGTCGGGATCGGGGTCGACGTGCGCGTGTCGGTCGGCAGCGGCGTCGGCGCCAGCGCCGTCAGCGTGGCGGCCACCGCCGTGCCGAACGCGTCGGGCGTCGGCGTGGGCGTCGACGACGGCGTCGGGGTGGCCGTGTCGGTCGGCGTCGCCGTGTCGGTGGGCGTGCGCGTCGGCGCGAGGGCCGTCAGCGTCCCGGCGACGCCGGTGGCCACCTCGTCCGGGGTGGGCGTGTCGGTCGGGGTGGCGGTTGGGGTCGGCGTGTCCGTCGGCGTCGCCGTCGGGGTCGAGGTGTCGGTCGGGCTCGGCGTGTCGGTCGGCGTGTCGGTCGGCGTCGGGGTCGGCGTGACGGTCGAGGTGTCCGTCGGCGTCGGCGTGTCGGTCGGCGTGTCGGTCGGCGTCGGGGTCGGCGTGGCGGTGTCCACCGGCGTGTCGGTCGGCGTCGGGGTGTCGGTGGGCGTGCCCGTCGGCGTCCGGCTGGGCGTCGCCGTCCGCGTCGGGGTCGGCGTCCGCGTCGGCGTGTGCGCCGGCGTCGGCGTGGCGCTCGGCGTCGGGGTCGCCGACGGCGTGGGCGTGACGGACGGCGTCAGCGTGATCGGCGGCTCGCAATCCGTCATGAGGCGCGGGTCGTTGGCCAGGCCCGGCGTGGTGCAGTCGGGGCCGAAGTCGCTCTGGTTGATGCCGCTGTCGATGCCGTCGGGCACCCGCGACAGCCCGACGTGCTCCAACCCGCCGGGGTCGCCCGGGGTCACGCCCGTGCTCTCGGTCCAGCGGCGCCCCGTCGGCGGGCCGCCCGGCACACTGCCGTCGTAGCTCACCGCGTCGACGAGCATGTCGTCCAGCGGGTCGGCGCTGGGGTTGCGCATCAGCGCGAGCGCGTTGACCGTCGACACGCCGCTCAAGCTGTCTTCGAGGATGTCCGAGGTGGCCGCGATGGCGTGGTCGCAGTTGGCCACCAGCCCGGCGTCGCCGCACACGACGAAGTAGCCGCCCGGCGGCAGCACGTGCTCGGGCAGCGCGATCCGCAGGTACTCGGTGCCGCTCGCCTCGAGCCCGAGGAGGTCGTAGCGGCCGAGGTCGACGGCCGTCGCCCCGACGTTCTTGACCTCGACGAACTCCGCCCGATCGGGCGGGTCGGGCTGTGCGTAGTCGACCTCGTTGATGACGAGCGACGGCACGGTGGCCGGCGCCGGGCAGCCGCTGGACGTCGTGCCATTGGCCTGGCCCGGCGTGATGCACCGCCGCCGGAAGTTGTTGGCGTTGTGGTCGGTGTCGCTGCCGTCCGGCACGCGCGACAGGCCGACGTTGGCGAACGAGCCGATGTTGCTGTCGGCCTGGGTGATGCCCACCGCCTCGGTCCACAGCCCGCCGGTCGGCGGCCCGCCGTTGGTGAATCCGGCGTAGCTCACCGAGTCGACGAGCACGTCGTCGGCCGGGTCGCCGGTGGCGCTGAACATCAGCGCGACGGCGTTGGTCGAGCCGCCCGAGCGGAAGTCGCGCCAGATGCCGCTGGCGACGTTGACGGCGAAGTCGCAGTTCGGCACCTGCCCGGAGGTGCCGCACACGGTGAAGTAGTCCCCCGGCGCCAGCGTGACGGGCGGGAGCGGCACCCGGCGGTAGACCGTCCCGGTGCCGAGCACCCCGACCAGGGCGTGGCCGCCGAGGTCGATGGGGTCGGCACCGACATGCCTCAGCTCGACGAACTCGGCCGTGTCGGTCGGGGTGGTCTGGATGTAGTCGATCTCGTTGACCACCAGCGTCGCGCTGACGCGCATCCCGTCGACCGCGCGCGGACCGATCCGCGCGGCGCGCATGGCGGGACCCGCCGCGGCCGGCCACAGCCCGCCGGCGGCGACCGCGAGCGCCATCGCGCTGGCGCGCACCAGCGGGCGGCACGGGCGCGGGGCGCGTGCCCCGGCGCCCGACGCGTCGGGCGTCAAAGCGACAAACCGCCTCTCAAACGCAATCCTGAACCCCCCATCGCCACTAATGACGCGATGGCGCCGGCAAACGTCACGCTCAAAGGTCCCGGCCGCATCACCGCTCCAACGGCAACGGCTGACACGCGGGGCAGACGTGCGTGCCGCGCTGCGCGACGACCAGCCGGGCGATGGGGGTGCCGCACGCCGGGCACGGCGCGCCGGTGCGCCGGAACACGGCCAACGTGCCCTGCATCTCGCCGAGGTTGCCGGTCAGATCGCGGTAGCCGCCGGTCGAAAAGCTCGTGCCCCGCGCCGCGACCCCGCGCGCCAGGACGTCGCGGATGGCCGCGTACAGCCGCGCGACCTCGGCTTCGTCCAGGCTGTCAGCCCTGCGCAGCGGGTGCAGGCGCGCCGCCCACAGCGCTTCGTCGGCGTAGATGTTGCCGATGCCGGCGACGAACGTCTGGTCGAGCACCACGGGCTTGAGCCGGCCGCGCCGCCCCGCCAGCCGCGACCGGAACCGGTCGAGCGTCAGCGCATCGCCGAGCGGCTCGGGCCCCAGGGCGCCGAGCACGACGGCCGGGTCGGCGACGAGGTAGACCCGCCCGAACTTGCGCGGGTCGTGGAAGCGCAGCGCGTCGCCGCCGTCGAGGCCGAACACGACGTGCGCGTGGGGGTTCGGGGGGCTGGCGGCGGGCACGAGCTGCAGCCGGCCGCTCATCTTCAGGTGGATGATCAGCCAGTCGCGCGTCAACCGCACGACGAGGTGCTTGCCGCGGCGCCCGACCGCGGCCACGGCCTGGCCGCGCACGCCGGCGTCGAGGCCCGCGGGGGTGTTGAGCGGGAGCTGGTTGGGCCAGTCGGTCCAGGCGCCGGTCAACACCCGGCCCGGCAGCACGCCGGCCAGATCGCGGGCATAGGTCTCGACCTCGGGGAGCTCCGGCATGCGCGGAAGTATAGCCGGCCGGGCGGGTTCGTCCCGAGATCGGTGGATAACTCGCGGCCCCGGCCCCTGGCCCGAACGGTTGTTCGATGATATAATCGCACCGACGATGGGCAGGTGGCCGCCGCGCGGCCGAAAGTGGGCGCCCCACTCCCCTTCGCCCGTCACCCGCTCCGCCCTGGCTCCCGAGGAGGACGTCCGCGCGATGGCCGGCTTCACGCACCTGCACGTCCACAGCGAGTACAGCCTCCTCGACGGGCTGGCGCGCGTGCCGGACCTCGTCAAGACCGCCAAGGCGCGCGGCTTCGACGCGCTGGCCCTCACCGACCACGGCGTGATGTACGGGGCGGTCCAGTTCTACCAGGCGGCCAAGGCCGAGGGCATCAAGCCCATCCTCGGCTGCGAGCTGTACGTGGCGCGGCGGTCGCGCCACGACCGCGAGGCCCAGGACCGCAAGCCGTACCACCTCACGGTGCTGGCACAGGACGAGACCGGCTACAAGAACCTCCTCCGGCTGGTCTCGCTGGCGCAGCTCGAAGGCTTCTACTACCGGCCGCGCGTGGACCGCGAGACGCTCGCCGCCCACGCCGCGGGCCTCGTGGTGTTCAGCGGGTGCCCGGCCGCCGACGCGCCCGACAAGATCATCCACGGCCAGCTCGACGCGGCGCGCGCGTCGCTCGGCTGGTACCGCGAGGTCTTCGGCGACCGGTTCTTCATCGAGCTCCAGCAGCACGACATCGACTTCCTGCCGGCGCTCAACCGCGAGCTGATCCGGTTTGCACGCCAGATGGACATCCGGCTGGTGGCGACCAACGACGTGCACTACTGCACCGAGAACGACCCCCCGGCCCACGAGGTGCTGCTGTGCATCCAGACCGGCACGACGATGAACGACGCCAAGCGCATGCGCATCGGCGACACGTTCTACCTGCGCACCGAGGCCGAGATGCGGGCGCTGTTCGCCGAGGTGCCGGACGCCGTCGACAACACCGTGCGCATCGCCGAGATGTGCGACGTGCGGCTGACCTTCGGGCAGTACAAGCTGCCGCGGTTCGCGGTCCCGGACGGCGAGACGGCCGCCAGCTTCCTGCGGCGGCAGTGCGAGGCCGGCCTGCGCGAGCGCTACGGCGAGCCCGCCGAGGGCGTGCGCGCCCGGCTGGACTACGAGCTGTCGGTCATCGGGCAGATGGGCTTCGACGACTACTTCCTCATCGTGTGGGACCTGTGCCGCTTCGCCCGCGAGAACGGGGTGTGGTGGAACGTCCGCGGCTCGGGCGCCGGCTCGATCGTGGCCTACACGCTGCGCATCACCAACATCGACCCGCTGCACCACCAGCTCATCTTCGAGCGCTTCCTCAACCCGTCGCGCATCTCGATGCCCGACATCGACCTCGACTTCCCCGACGACCAGCGCGACCTCCTGATCCGCTACACGTTCCAGAAGTACGGGCACGACCGCGTGGCGCAGATCATCACGTTCGGGACGATGGGCGCGCGCGCCGCCATCCGCGACGCCGGCCGGGCCCTGGCGATGGACCTGGCCGACGTCGACCGCGTGGCGCGGCTCGTGCCGGCCATCCCCGGCAAGCCGTGCGGCATCGACGACACCCTCCGCCCGCCGGCCGACGACGCGCCCAACGAGTTCCACGTGCCCGACCTGGTCGCGCTGTACCGCGAGGACGACGCGGTGCGCCACCTGCTCGACACGGCGCGCAGCCTCGAGGGCGTCGCGCGGCATGCGTCGACGCACGCGGCCGGGGTGGTGATCTCCGACCTGCCGCTCGTGGAGTACGTGCCGCTCAACCGGCCGACGGGCGGCGAGGATGCGCCCGCCGGCGAGCTGCTGCCCGTCACGCAGTTCAACATGAACGACGTCGAGAAGCTCGGCCTCCTGAAGGTCGACTTCCTCGGCCTGTCGACGCTGACCGTGCTGCGCCGCGCCGCCGAGCTCATCGAGCGCTACCACGCGAAGCGCTACACGCTCGACACCATCCCGCTCGACGATCCCGCGATCTACGAGCTGCTCTCGAGCGGGCACGTGACCGGCGTCTTCCAGGTGGAGGGCGCAGGCATGCGCAAGATGCTGCGCGAGATGCGCCCGCAGCGGTTCGAGCACATCGTGGCCGCCATCGCGCTGTACCGGCCCGGGCCGATGGAGTACATCCCGACCTACATCGCGCGGCTGCACGGCGACGAGCCGGTGAGCTACCACCACCCGAGCCTGCAGCCGATCCTGGAAGAGACGTTCGCCATCATCGTGTTCCAGGAGCAGATCATCCAGATCGCGCGCGACCTGGCGGGCTACAACGCCGGCGAGGCCGACACCATCCGCAAGGCGGTGGGCAAGAAGATCCGCGACCAGCTGCTCAAGCACCGCAGCACGTTCATCGAGGGCGCCGTGGGCAACGGCATCCCGCGCGCCGCGGCCGAGGCGATCTTCGACGACATCGAGACGTTCGCGCGCTACGGGTTCAACAAGGCGCACGCGGCGGACTACGCCGTCATCGTGTGCCAGACGGCCTACCTCAAGGCGCACTACCCCGTGGAGTACATGGCGGCGCTGCTCTCGGTCGAGCGCGACAACACCGACAAGATCGGCTTCGTCACCGGCGACTGCCGGCGGATGGGCATCGCGCTCCTGCCGCCGTCGGTCAACCACAGCGACCTCGACTTCACGATCGAGCCGATCGACCCCGGTGCCTTCCCCGACGGCGCCGTGCGGCGCAAGCGCGGCATCCGGTTCGGGCTGGCGGCGGTCAAGAACGTCGGCGTCGGGCCGGTGAACGCGCTCCTCGACGCCCGCCGGGCGGGCGGGGCCTTCACCGACCTCGGCGACCTCGGCCAACGCGTGGACCTGAGGCAGGTGGGCAAGCGGGCGCTGGAGTCGCTGGTCAAGGCCGGCGCCCTCGACGCGTTCGGGACGCGGGCGCAGCTGCTGGCCGTGCTCGACCGCTTGATCGCCTTCAGCACGTCGCACCACCAGGCGGCCTCGGTGGGTCAGATGAGCCTGTTCGGCGAGGCGCTGCCCGCCGCGGGCGCCGAGCTGCTCTACCCGCTTCCCGCCGCCGAGGGCGACCCCAAGCGCGAGCTCGAGTGGGAAAAGGAGCTGATCGGCCTCTACCTGTCGGACCACCCCCTCCAGCGCGTCGCGGACGCCATGGCCGACGCCGTGACGGTGCTCATCGGCTCGATCGGCGCCGACATGGCCGGGCAGCCGGTGACGGTGGCGGGGATGGTCACGGCGATGCGCCAGACCACCACCAAGAAGGGCGACCCGATGGGCTTCGCGCGGGTCGAGGACCTGCAGGGCGGCATCGAGGTGATCCTCTTCCCGCGCACGTACGCCGAGACGCGCGCGCTGTGGAAGACCGACAACCTGGTGGTCGTGCACGGGCGCGTCGAGGCCCGGGGCGACCGCGTGCAGGTGGTGGCCGACCACGCCCGGGCCTTCGGCGCCGAGACGATCGCCGAGCGCATCGCCCGCCACGAGATCGGCCGCGCCGACCCCACGGGCGACGCCGACGGCGATCTCGGCCACGGTCACGGCCCCCCCCCGCCCGGCGGTCCGCCGCCCACCCCGCCCCGGCCGCGCACCACCCAGACGTCCGTGCGGACGGATGTCACCGCCGGGTTCGCCTACATCTGGCGTACGCCCGACGTGCGCCTGCTCGCCTTCGTCTTTGTCGGTATCGTGCTCAGCGCGTTTTCCTACCAGACGATCATGCCCGGCTATCTAGAAAACGCGCTCGGCCATCCGGCCAGCCATCTCGGCCTGCTCTTTGGCGCGACGGCGGGCGGTGGCATCATCGTCACCCTGGCTCTCGCGGCCCGGCGGGTGCGCAATCCGGGCACGCTGATGCTCTGGTTCGCGGGCGCGCTGGCCGGGTCCCTTGCCCTGCTGGCGGTGGCCCCGAGCTTCGAGATCGCCCTGCTCGTGGGGGCGCTGGTCGGTGCATCCTCCAGCGGCTTCCAGATGCTGAACAACATCAATCTGATGGAGCGCACCGAACCGGTCTACTTTGGCCGGGTAATGGCCGTGACAATGATGGCCTTCGGCGTCAACGCGATCTTCTCCTACCCGGTCGGTATCATCGCCGACGCCGTGGGCGAGCGCACCACCCTCGCCGGCCTCGCCGTGGTCTGCACCGTCGTCGTGCTCGCCGGCGCCGCAGCCCTGCGCACCGTGCCCCGGCGCGAGCCGCTGATCGAGGGTCCGCGCACCGCCGA
>QEVT01000172.1 GCA_003576755.1 bacterium
GACGCGCCGGCGTCGCCGGGCGCCGTGTCCCCGGCGCTGCCGGCGTCGGCGCCTGCGCCCGCGTCGGCGGTCGGTGTCGCCTCGCCGCGCGCGGCGGCGTCGGGGTCCGTCGCGTCATCCTCGCCCGGGACGCCGCCGTCGAAGGTGATGGCGACGTTCGGCTCGATGCCGACCTTGTTGATGTGCGAGCCGTCGGGCGTCAGCCACGCGGCGACGGTGACGCGGAGCTGCGACCCGTCGGACAGCTCGTGGACGTTTTGGACCGAGCCCTTGCCGAACGTCGTCTCGCCGACGAGCACGGCGCGCTCGTGGTCGCGCATGGCGCCGGCCACGATCTCGCTGGCGGACGCCGAGCCCTTGTTGACCAGGACGACGAGCGGCAGGTCGAGCGCGTGCCCGCCCTTGCGCGCGCCCTCGGCCCGGCGGCTGCCGGCCTTGTCCTCCTGCTGGACGACGATGCCGGTGTCGATGAACTGGCTGGTGACCTCGATGGCGGTGTTGAGGTACCCGCCGGGATTGTTGCGCAGGTCGAGGACCAGCGCCTTGGCGCCCTTCCCCCGGAGCTCGTCGAGCGCCTCGATCAGCTCGGCGGTCGTGTCCTCGGCAAAGGTCGTGAGCTGGATGTAGCCGACCTCCGGGGCGCCCTCGGCCTCGAGGAGCCGCACGTCGTTGACCGACGGGACGTCGATCTTGTCGCGGACCACCGGGATGGTGAGCTCGCCGTCGACGCCGTCGCGCAGGACCGTCAACACGACGGTGGTGCCCTTGGGGCCACGGATCTTGAGCACGGCCTGGTTGAGGTCGAGGTCGCTGATGTCCTCGCCGTCGACGCGGATGACGATGTCGCCGGCCTCGATGCCGGCCTTCTCGGCCGGCTGACCGCGCATCGGGGTCTGGATGACGAGCTGGCCGCGCTCGTTGGACGTGACGTACGCGCCGATGCCGTCGAACTGGCTGTCGAGCGACGGCCGGTTGATCTCGGTGACGACGGGGTCGTAGAACGCGGTGTAGGGGTCGTCGAGCGCCTTGAGCGAGCCCCGGATCGCGCCGTACGTGATGGAGTCGGCCTCGGGAAGCGCGCCGGCCTGGTCGTCCTGGATGGTGCGCAGCGCCTCCCAGAACACGTCGAAGCCGCCGGCCGCGGGCCCGGCCGAGGCCTGCGCGCCGAGGCCGGGCGGTGGCGCGGGCGCCATGGCGGCCCGCAGGCCCTCCAGGGCCGGCACGCCCTCGACCCGCAGGCCGGTCACGAAGCCAAGGCCGTACGACGCCGTCATCGCGAACGCGGCCAACATGAAGGTGGCCAACAGGCGGGGGAGCTCTTGCATGGGTGGCAATCCTGTGCTTCGGCGTTCAAGGTGTCCGACGGTGGACCATCCTGCGCGCGCGGTCGCTGCAATACTAGCATGGGACTGCCGGCACGGCATACGACATGGGCGTGCGACGGGCGCCGGTGGGGGGATCGCGCGGGCCGCCGGCGGCCCGCGAAGGGTTGATGATGCCTGTCCGGTGTGCTATGCTATCAAAGTTGTAGATCACTCACCTCCAAGGACTTACGGTCATGGCCGATCTGGTCAAAGCTCTCCAACACGAGTATCAGCTCGATCGCTCCGAGCAGGTGCCGATCGCCACGCTGCGTATCGGCGACACGGTTCGCGTCCACTTCCGCATCGTCGAGGGGCGCAACCAGCGGGTGCAGCCGTTTCAGGGCGTCGTCATCCGCAAGCGCGAGGGCGGCGTGAACGGCAGCGTCACGGTCCGCCGGGTGGCGTCGCACGGCGTCGGCGTGGAGCGCACGTTCCCGCTGCACGCGCCCCGCCTCGAGCGCATCGAGGTCTTGCGGCACGGCCACGTGCGCCGCGCCAACCTCTACTTCCTGCGCGACCGCACGGGCAAGAGCGCGCGTCTCCGCGAGAAGCGCCGCTTCCGCTCCAACCTCGACGCCTCGGCCGGCGAGGGTGGGGCCGCGGAGTGAGCCGTCCGGCGGGGTGACGGCCCCGCCGACGTTGGACCGCGAGATCGCCGCGCTGATGCGCGGCGCCCGCATCGTGGCCGGCCTCGACGAGGTCGGCCGCGGTGCTTTGGCGGGCCCGGTGGTCGCGGCGGCGGTCGCCTTGCGCGTGGCCGACGACGGGCTCGCCGACGCGCTTGCGGGCGTGCGCGACTCCAAGCAGCTCACGCCCGCCGAGCGTGGCGCCCAGTTCGACCGGATCACGGGCGGCGGCCTGCCGCTCGACGTCGGCGTCGGGTGGGCCTCGCCGCTCGAGATCGACGCCGTCGGCATCGCGCGCGCCAACGACCTGGCCATGCTGCGGGCGCTGGCGGCGCTGCCCACGCCCCCGGACCACGTGCTGGTGGACGGCTACGGCGTGCGCCTCGCACGGCTGCCGCAAGCGCCGGTGGTCGGCGGCGACCGCGTGTCGTGCTCGATCGCGGCCGCCTCGATCGTCGCCAAGGTGCGGCGCGACGCGGCGATGGTCGCCCTCGGCTGGGACTGGCCGGCGTATGGCTTCGATCGGCACAAGGGCTACGGCACGGCCGACCACATCGCGGCGATCCGCCGGCACGGCCCCACGCCGCACCACCGGCTGTCGTGGCGGCCGCTCGGGCCGGCCGCCGCCGGCGGGCCGGGTCGGCCTGCATGACCGACTCGCGTCGGCAGGTCGGCCGGGACGGCGAGGCGCTCGTCGTGGCCCAGGCCCGGGCGTGGGGCTGGCAGGTGCGCGCGACGAACTGGCGCTGCCGCTTCGGCGAGATCGACGTGATCGCGCAGGAAGGGCCGTGTCTGGTGCTGGCCGAGGTGCGCACGCGCCGGTCCGAGCGCCGCGGGACGCCCGAGGAGAGCGTCGGCCCCCGGAAGCAGCGGCGGCTGGCCACGCTCGCGGAGCACTACGTCCAGTCGGTGGGCTGGGAGGGCCCATGGCGGGTCGACGTCTTCGCGGTCGTTCTCGGGCCCGACGGCCGGGTCGCGCGGCTGACGCACTACCCGGACGCGCTGGAGGGCGGGTGACGGGGCGGGCGGTGGCGATCGTCGGGCCGACGGCGGTGGGCAAGTCGGCGATGGCCGTCCGGCTGGCCGAGGCGTTCGGGGGCGAGGTGGTGTCGCTGGACTCGCGGCAGTTGTACCGGCGCCTCGAGATCGGCACGGCCAAGCCGACCGCCGACGAGCGGGCACGGGTGCGCCACCACCTGATCGACGTCGCCGAGCCGGACCAGCCGCTCGCCGTGCCGGACGTCCAGGCGCTGGCGGTGGCGGCGATCCGCGACATCGTGTCTCGCGGCCGGCTGCCGATCGTGGCCGGCGGGACGGGGCAGTACGTGCGCGCGGTCGTCGAGGGGTGGACCATCCCGCCCGTGGCGCCGGACCCCGCGCTGAGGGCGGAGCTCGAGGCGTTCGCGCGCGCCGCAGGGCCGCCGGCGCTCCACGCCCGCCTGGCGAGGGTGGACCCGCTCGCGGCGGCCCGGATCGACGCGCGCAACGTGCGGCGGGTGGTCCGCGCCCTCGAGGTGCACGCCCGCACCGGCGAGCCGATCTCGACGGTCCAGGCACGGGCGGGCAGCCCGTTCGCGTGGCTGATCGTCGGCCTCGAGCTGCCGCGCCCGGTGCTCTACGCGCGCATCGACGCGCGCATCGACGCGATGATCGAGGCGGGGCTGGAGGACGAGGTGCGCGCGCTCGTCGCGGCGGGCTACGACCTGGGGCTGCCGGCGTTGCGCAGCGTGGGCTACCAGGAGTGGCGCGCGCACCTGGCCGGCGAGGTCGACGTGGCGGCCGTGGTGCAGCTGATCCGCCGCAACACGCGCCGGCTGGTGCGGATGCAGGACGCGTGGTTCAAGCGCGACGATCCGGCGATCCACTGGGTCGACGTGTCCGACCCCGAAGCGGCGTACGCGGACATCCACGCCCGCGTCCGGGCCTTCGTCGCCGACGGCGGTTGAGGCGGCTGGCGGCGGCGGGTGCCTCCCGCCCGGGCAGGGCGGACGGCCGGCTTCATCGCGGGTGGGCGGCCGGCCGGGGGTCGGCTAGCGCCGTCCCTCGACCAGCGCCTGGCACCACACGAGGACCAGCATGACGGCCACGATCACGATTCCGGTCGACATCGTCAAGCTCCATGTTCATCGCTACGGTCGGTTCGACGGGCCCCGGCGGCGCGAGCTCGGCAAGGGCGACGTGCTCGTAGGTAGTAACGCACGAGACGGCGGTTTGGTGACGGGTGCCGGGTGCGATCGGTGGAACTCTCACCCCACGCTCACGTCGAGGGGGGGGTGGCTATAGTTAACGTCACGTGTCGTGCCGCGTGCCCGTCGGGCTTTGCCGCCGTCGGACTTGACCCTTCTTCGCATCGTCTCAGGACCGCCATGTCGACCCAGGCCGCACCCCGTCCCCAACCCTCACCGTCCGCCGCAGGCCGCGACCGGCTCGGCCTGGCGCACCGGGCCTTCGACCGGCTGTACCCGGCCATCCGGATGTTCCACGAGCGGGTGCGGCGCAACACGTGGTTCTCGCAGATCACGCCGGACGCGGCGCACGCCATCTCCGCGGAGCTGTGGCTCGGCGGCGCGCCGACCTACCCGCGCGACTACGCGTTCCTCGTCGACCGCGGGATCCGCGGGGTGCTCGACATCCGGGCGGAGCGCGAGGACGACGTCGCGTTCTACGCGGCGCACGACATCGCCTACGTGCGGCTGCCGGTGCCGGACGTGACGGTGCCGGACGCGGCGACGATCACGGCGGCGGTGGACTGGATCCGCGCCCGGGTGGCGGAGGGACGGCCGGTGCTGGTGCACTGCGCCAAGGGCCGGTCGCGCTCTTCGACGGTGCTGGCGGCCTACCTGGTGGCCGAGCACGGCCTGAACCCGGACGCGGCGCTGGCGGTGATGAAGTCGAAGCGGCGGCTGACCAAGCTCGAGCGGCGGCACCTGCGCCAGATCGAGGCGTGGGCGCAGGCGCGCGGCGCGGGCCCGGCGGATGGCTGACGGACGGACGGTGGATCGAGACCCCCGTGCGATGGCCGACGTCCCCGCAGCGCTGTTCGAGGCCCTGGCGGCGTTCGCGCGCGCGGCGTATCCGCGCTACGTCGACGACCTGCGCGCCCTGGTCGAGATCGAGTCGGGCACGGGCGACGTCGAGGGCAGCGCGGCGATCGCGCGGCTCCTCGGGCAGCGCCTGGCGGCGCTGGGCGCCGCGGTCGAGACGCACGCCAATGCGCGGGGCACGCACGTCGTCGGCCGGCTGGCCGGGCGGGGCGCGGGCCGGTACGTGTGGCTCATGCACACCGACACGGTGTACCCGCGCGGGTCGCTCGCGCGGCAGCCGTTCCGCGTGGACGGGTCGGGCCGCGCCTTCGGGCCGGGCGCGGGCGACTCGAAGGCCTCGGCGGCGTTCGCGCTCTTCGCGGCCGAGGCGCTCGTCGCGGTCGCGGGGAGCCCGTTCGGGGAGCTGGCGCTGTACTTCGACGCCGAGGAGGAGGGCGGCTCGGACGACGAGGTGGCGCTGGTCGAGGGGCTGGCGCGCACGGCGGACGTGGCGATGGTGCTCGACACGGCGCGGCCGGCATGGGGCATCGTCGCGCGCCGCAAGGGCCTGGCGGGCTACCGGCTGGACGTCCGGGGGCTGGCGGGGCATGCGGGCAACGCGGCCCACGCGAGCGCCAGCGCGACGCTCGAGCTGGTCCACCAGCTGCATGCCATCGCGTCGCTGGCCAGCCCGCCGCCGGGCGATCCGCGGGACTTCGCCCCGGAGGCGCTGGCGGCGCGCGGGGTGGTCGACCGTGGCCAGCTCGTGCCGGACGTCACGGTCAACGTCGGGGCGATCGGGTCGTCGAACGACCGGGTCAACGTGGTCACGGACCACGCGTGGGCCGAGATCGAGGTCCGGGCGTGGACGCGGGCGGACCTGGCACGGGTGGATGCGGCGATCCGGGCGCGGGCGGCGCGGGTGACGGTGCCGGGCACGGCGGCGACGGTGACGGCGGGGCTGGCGTATCCGCCGCTCGAGATGACGGGGCGTGCGGCGGAGGTGGTCGCGCGGTACAAGGCCATCGTGCGGGCCGGCTTCGGCGCCGAGGTGGCGGAGTGGTCGGCGGGGGGCGTGACGGTCGGCAACTTCACGGCGGCCTTCGCCCCGACGGTGGACGCGTTGGCCGTCGAGATGCGGCACGAGCACGACCTCTTCCACGAGCACGCGGACCTGTCGACCTTCGGGCCGCGACTGGTGGCGCTGGCGGCGCTGGTGGCGGCGGAGGACGCGGCGCTGCGGGGCGGCGACCGGTGATGGGCCCGCTGCGGCTAGGCTGCGTGCCGCTCCCACGCCCATAGCCCCGCGCCGACGAGGCCGGCGTCGTCGCCGAGGGCGGCGGGCACGATGTCGACGGGGTGCCACTCCCAGGCCATGGCGACTCGGCGCATGCCGAGCTGCATGGCGGGCTCGAAGAGCGGCCAGGCGGCGGTGACGCCGCCGCCGAGGACGATGCGGCCGGGGTCGAAGACGTTGATGAAGCCGCCGATGGCCAGGCCGAGGGCGGAGCCGGCGTCGTGGAAGATGGCACGGGCGAGCGGGTCGCCGGCGTCGGCGGCGCGGGCGACGGCGGCGGCGTCGATGGGGAGGCCCGCGGCGGCCACGTCGGCCAGGCGGGTGGGGGCGCCGCTGCGGACGGCCTCGCGGGCGCGGCGGGCGATGGCGGTGCCGCTGGCGAGGGCTTCGAGGCAGCCGGCATGGCCGAGGTTGCAGGCGGGGCCTCCGGCGTGGACGATGGTGTGCCCGAGCTCGCCGGCCAGGCCTGCGGCGCCGGCGAAGATGCGTCCGTCGATGACGATGCCGCCGCCGACGCCGGTGCTGACGGTGAGATAGACGACGGGATCGTGCCCGCGCCCGGCGCCGAGGCGGGCCTCGGCCAGGGCCGCGAGGTTGGCGTCGTTGTGGACGTGGGCCGGCAGGCCGGTGGCGGCGGAGAGCTGCTGCCCGAGCGGGAACCCGCGCCACCCGGGCATGTTGGGCACCTCGTGGACGATGCCGGTGCGGGGGTCGAGGGGGCCGGGCGCGGCGATGCCGATGGCGACGGCGCGGGGATCGTCCGGTGGCGTGAGGGACGCGAGCTCGCGGACGACGGCATCGACGACGGCGGCGGGCCCGCGGTCGGTCGGCGTGTCGATGCGCCGCCGCGCGAGGACGGCGCCGTCGGCGGCGACGTGCGCGACGCGCAGGTGGGTGCCACCGATGTCGACGGCGAGCACGGTGCGGGGCTCGGGGTGGGGCTCGGGGCGGGGCGAGACGGGGCGGTTGGGCATGGGTTCGACGGTATCATGGATTGGGGTGGGTCGCAAGCCTTCTCGCTACCCGAGGCCCGGCCGTACGCTCAGCCTTCCCAATCAGCAAGCGCCGGGACCGTCACTCGGCCCCGGCGTCGATCTGCCGGATGATGCCCTTGATGGCGTCGGCGTTTTCGGTCTGGCCGAGCATGCGCCACGCCTCCTCGGCGCGGCGGAGCACGGGCACGGCCTCGGGATGCTTGAAGGCGGCGAGGAGTTGGCCGAGTGTGGAGCCGACGGCGGCGATGCCATCGATGCGGCCGATCTGGTTAAACAACCGCCATGACTCGGCAAGCCGCTCCAGCGCCTTCTCGAAGTTGTGCGCCTCCAGGTCCAGATGGGCCAAGTCATACTGAGCCGCGCCAATACCATCAACGTCATTGAGTTCGCGGTTAACAGCAAGCCGTTCTTCTTGGAGGTCCATGGCGCCTTGGACGTCGCCGGCCCTTGCCCGCAGCCGCGCGATGTCGCCCAGCGTCACCGCCCGCGAGCGCTTGTCGCCCAGCTGCTCGTAGACCGCGAGCCTCTCCTGGTGGAGGTCCATGGCGCCTTGGACGTCGCCGGCCTGCGCCCGCAGCCGCGCGATGTCGCCCAGCGTCACCGCCCGCGAGCGCTTGTCGCCCAGCTGCTCGGAGGTCTCGAACCCAGCGCGGGCTTTCTCCAGGAGCACTGTCGCGCCGGACACATCGCCGCTAGTCACAAGGAGTCGCCCCTTGAGCATGTTCGTGCCGGCCGACATGAACACCGCATCTCGACCCTCTAGCCCAGCAAGCACCACCTCGGCGCGATCCAGCGCCGCCGCCGCTGCCTTCACGTCTCCGAGCGGCAACAGCCCGTCGTGAACCCTGGTCCACAGGTTCGCCTCCGCCACCCGCGCCGCCTCGCTCCCGTCGTGCCCGATCTCCTGCATCCCCTGCAAGGCCACCTGCGCGGCCGCCATGTACGCGTGCCGGTCCCGCAGCGCGATCGCCCATCGATCGTACAGCCCCAGCGCCCCCGCCGGGTCTCCGGCCTGCGCCAGGTGGTGCGCGGCGATCTCATAGTCCGAGAGCAGCCTCCCCGGCGTCTGGAAGTGCTCCGCCGCCCGCCGGTGGAACGCCACCGCCGCCGCCTCGCCCTCGCGCTCCGCCAGCGCACCCAGCCGCCG
>QEVT01000173.1 GCA_003576755.1 bacterium
CGGCGGGCCCGCGCCGGGGATGCGGCGACCTCGCGCGTGGCTGCGAGGGCCCCGACCGCAACCTTCGGCGTGCGGCCGCGCGGCTGCGCGGCGGCGGCCGGCGGATCGCGGCGCACCGGGGCCGGGGCATGGTAGTCGAAGCCCGCGAGCGTCAAGCGCTCGATGGCGCGGCCGACGGCGCGCTCGATGGCCTTCACCATGTCGGCGTCGTCGGGCGTCACGAACGTGAACGCGTCGCCGGAGCGCTCGGCGCGGCCGGTGCGGCCGATGCGGTGGATGTAGGCCTCGGTGGTGTCCGGGATGTCGAAGTTGATGACGTGCGAGATGCCGTTGACGTCGATGCCGCGCGCGGCGATGTCGGTGGCGACCAGGATGCGCACGCGGCCGGCCCGGAAGCCGTCGAGCGCGGCCTGGCGCTGGCCCTGGGACCGGTCGCCGTGCAGCGCCGCGACGCTGAAGCCGGCGCGGTCGAGCTGCTGGGCCAGGCGGTTGGCGCGGTGCTTGGTGCGGGTGAACACCAGCACCGAGCCCGTGCCGAGCCGCGGCAGGAGCGCCTGCAGGATGGTGGGCTTGAGGTGCTGCGCCACCGGGTACAGCGCGTGGCTGACGGTGGTGGCCGGCCGGACGACGCCGACCGCGACGCGCTCGGGCCGCTTCAGCGCCGATGCCGCCAGGCTCTCGACCGCGTCCGGGAACGTCGCCGAGAAGAGCATGGTCTGCCGGCGGTTGGCCGTCAGGCCGAGGATCCGCCGCACGGGGGGCAGGAAGCCCATGTCGAACATCTGGTCGGCCTCGTCGAGCACGAGGATCTCGACGCCCTCGAGGCGGGCGGTGCCGCGGTCGACGTGGTCGAGCAGCCGGCCGGGGCAAGCGACGACGATCTCGACGCCGCGCCGCAGCGCCTGCTCCTGCGGGCCCATGCCGACGCCGCCGTAGACGACGGCGCTGCGCAGGCCGGTGTCGCGGCCGAGGGCGCGGATGGTGGCGTGGATCTGCTCGGCGAGCTCGCGCGTCGGCGTCACCACGAGCGCGCGCGTGCGGCCGCGCGGGCCGTCCAGCAGGCGCTGGAGCAGCGGCAGCACGAAGGCGGCCGTCTTGCCGGTGCCGGTCTGGGCGGTGCCGATGATGTCGCGGCCCGCCAGCGCCGGCGGCAGGGCCGCGGCCTGGATGGGGGTCGGCACCGTGTAGCCGGCCGTCTGGATGCCGCGCCGGATGCGCGGGTCGAGGTCATAGGTTGCGAAAGTCAAGGTACGTCCTTTGATGCGCTGTGCGCATGGGATGGTGTGCGTACGGGCGTCGTCGCTGTCGCGGCGCCCTGCGGTCGGATGACCGATGCAGAGTACTCAGAGGGAGCGGGGCGAGGGTTCGAACGGGCCACGCCGGGGCGTGGATCGAGGACCGGCCTATACGCATGGGCGAAAAACACTGGCGTAATGATACGGCACGCGGCCGCGGAGTGGAAATCGCGCCGGCGTCAGCCGCCCTCGGGTCCGCCGCCCATCCGCGGGTCGAGCGCATCGCGCAGCGCGTCGCCGACGAGCGTCCAGCCCAGCGCGAACAGCACGAGCGCGCCGCCGGGGAAGGCCACGAGGTGCCAATCGTGCCCGAGCGAAGGCACGCGGTGGCGGGCGCCGGCGAGCATCTGGCCCCAGTCGGCGTAGCCGTCGGGGACGCCCAGGCCGAAGAACGACAGCCCCGCGAAGGCCAGCACGTAGGTGCCGACGTCGAGCGACGCCGCCACGAGCACCGGGAACACGGTGTTGGGCACGACGTGGCGCCGGAGGATCCGCCCGGCCCCGGCGCCGGCGGCGCGCGCCGCCCACACGTACTCGCGCTCGCGGACCGAGAGCACGTCGGCGCGGATCAAACGCGCGTAACCCATCCAGCCGAAGCTCGCGAGCGCGACCATCGCCGGCAGCGTGCTCTGGCCGACGACGGGGTCGACCCGCAGCACCGAGGCCATGGCCACGGCCGCGACGAAGAACGGGAACGCCATGAACACCTCGACGACGCGCATCGCGACCTCGTCGACCCAGCCGCCGGCATACCCGGCCGCCGCGCCGACGGCGACGCCGAACAGCAGCGCCGGCAGCGTGATCAACAGGCCCACCTTGAACGCGGTGCGCGTCCCCCACACCACGCCGTAGAAGATGTCGTGCTGCTTGGTCGTGGTGCCGAACGGGTGCGCGGCGCTCGGCGGCTGCGGCGTGGTCGAGAAGCCGTCGCGCGGCACGCGGTAGGGGTCCTCGCCGCAGTGGCGCGCGGCGGCGGCGGGGCACGGCGCGAGCCACGGCGCGGCCAGCGCGACGGCGGCGAACGCGGCCAGGAGCACCGCGCCCAGCCGGGCCGCCCCGTTGCCGACGAGCGCCCGGCGCAGCCGGCGGCCGGCGGCGGTGGCGGGCGGCGTGCGGTCCGTCACGACAGCCGGATCCGCGGGTCGAGCCACGCGCTGGCCACGTCGACCACGAGGTTGCCGAGCACGACGGTGACGGCGCCGAAGAGGGTGAGGCCGAGCGTCGTCACGACGTCGAGCGACACGGCGGCCTGGACGAAGCGGTTGCCCAGGCCCGGCCAGTTGAACACGGTCTCGACGATCGCGACGCCGCCGAGCAGCCCGACGAGGGTCAGGCCGGTCAGCGCGGCGACGGGCAGCCGGGCGTTGGGCCAGGCGTGGGCGTGGATGGCGGCGTGCCGCGGCACGCCCTTGGCCAGCGCCGTGCGGACGTAGTCCTGGCCGAGGGCCTCGAGCATGCTGGAGCGGGTGACGCGCAGCAGGTAGGCCCAGCTGACGACCGCCAGCGACAGCACCGGCAGCACGAGGTGCCGCACGGCGTCGAGCCACACATCGCCGCGCCCGTTGACGAGGGCGTCGACGGTGTGCATGCCCGTCGGGGCGCGCCAATCCGGGCCGTCGGCGGCGATCTGCAGCGCCGGCGACAGGCGGTCGCCGGCGGGCAGCCAGTCCAGGCGGGCGGCGAAGAGCATGATCGCGGCGAGGCCGACGAGGTACAGCGGCACGCTGGTGCCGACGGTGCTGCAGACGCGCAGGGCCTGGTCGACGCGGCCGCCGTGGCGGACGGCGGCCAGGATCCCCAGGCGCACGCCGACCCAGACGATCGGCAGGCAGGCCCACAGCGCGAGCTCGAGGGTGGCCGGCAGCAGGCGCGCGATGACACGGGCCACGGGCTCCTTGCCGGTGGTCGAGAAGCCGAGATTGCCGCGCGCGAGCTGGCCGAGCCAGCGCGCGTACTGCGCCGGCAGCGGGTCCTCGAGCCCGTAGCGGTCGATGATGCGCTGCACGGCGTCGGGCGACCGCGGGAGGTCCGACACGTACAGGGCGGCGCGCTGGCCGGGCGAGAGCTGGCCGGCGAGCGCGAACACCAGCGCGGTCACCCCGAACAGGATGGCCGGCAGGAGCGCGAGCCGACGGGCGATGTACGGCAGCATGGCGGCTACGGCGCGGGCTTCGACAGGCTGTAGAAGTCGGTGCCGGGCGTGAGCGGGTGGATGTACCAGCCCTCGACCTCGCGGCGCCAGTACGACCGCCCAAGCGCCTGGTTCATGAAGATGGCCGTGGCATTGTCGATGGCGGCCTGCTGCAGCTCGGCGTAGAGCGCGTCGCGGCGGGCGGGGTCGAGCTCGGTCGCGGCCTGGTCGACGAGCGTGTCGAGCCTGGCGGCCAGCTCGGGCGGGAAGCCCTGGCTGCCGGAGTTGGCGCCGACGCTGTGGAGGTACGTATAGGCCCAGTTCGACGCGTCGTGGTAGTCCTCGAACCACCCGGTCATGGCCAGCGGCAGGCGGCGGTTGTTGATGTTGTCGAGGAGGGTCGGCCAGGGCATCTGCACCTTCTCGAGCTTGTACCCGGGGTTGGCCCGGCTCAGCCCGTCGGCCAGGATGTCGAGGGCGGCCTCGGCCTCGGTCCAACCCTCGGCGTAGGGCGCGACCAGCCGAAAGCCCGTTGCGGGCAGCTTGCCGCCCCACGCCTTGGCCAAGGACGCGCCGCAGGCATCGATGTCGAAGGCGATGATCGGCGAGTCGTCGCGATAGCCCTGGAGGCCGGCGATGATGGGGCCGCGCATCTGCACGGCGTCGCCGCGCATGACGTCGCGGATGAAGGCGTCGATGTCGAAGCACTGGACGAACGCGCGGCGGACGTCGAGGTCGCCGAAGAAGTCGGGCGGGATGCCGTCGCCGTCGAGCCGGCCGGAGCCGATGAAGTCGTTGCCGCCGGTGGTGCCGATGGCAAAGTTGAAGGTGATGGCGTTGGCCGTGGCCGTCGGGTAGCCCTTGAACAGCGTGAGGATCCCGTCGTCGCGCACGACGGTCCGCGGCGCGGACGCGTCGCCGCCGGCATGCTCGGCGTGGACGAGCGGCTCGACCTGGTCGATCTCGGGCAGCGGCACATAGACGTGGTCGACCTCGCCGCTCTGGAGCTTGGCGAACCGCGTGCCCCACTCCTCGATGTTCTGGACGACGACATGCTCGATGCGCGGTGGCCCGGACGGGCCGCCCTCCCAGGCCGGCTCGGTCCGCCAGTAGCCGTCCCAGCCCTCCAGGGTGATCGACTCGTTCTTCTTCCAGCCCGCGAGCGTGTACGGCCCGGTGCCGTTCGCGCGGTCGAAGAGCACGGTTTCCTCGGCTGCCGGATCGTGCCAGCGCGTCCAGTCGGTGCACGTGCCGTCCCAGTCGCCCTGCTCGACCATCCACTCCTGGTCGACGATGCTGGCGTACGGCATGGCGACGAGCTGCAGGAACCACGGGGTCGGCGCGGCCAGCCGGATCGTGACGGTGCCGGCGGCGTCGTCGGCCGTGACGGCGGCCTGCACGGCCTGGCATGCGGCCTGGCGGGCGGCGGCGGGCAGGTCGCCGAGGGCGGGCGGGTCTCCGCCGGCGGCAGGGGTGGGCCCTGCATGGCTCGCGGCAAGCTCGGTGATGCTGGTGACGCCGAGGATGGGCTTGAGGTACAGCCACATCGGCCCGCCGCTGCGGTCCTGCAGGAGGCCGCGCCGATAGGTGTACGCGACGTCGTGCGGCTCGAGCGTGCCGCCGGCGTGGAAGGTCACGCCGTCGCGGATCGTGAAGGTGAGGCTCAAGCCGTCGGCCGCGGTGGACCATTCGGTCGCCAGGGCCGGCACGAAGGCGTCGGGCTTCTCGCGCTCGAAGTCGACGAGGCGGTCGTAGAGCATCCGGTCGATCGACAGCCCGCCGATCTCGTAGGTCCAAAACGGGTCGAGGCTGGCGGGATCGAGGGCGATGGCGGCAACGACGGTGTCGCCGGGGACCTTGGACGCGGGCCAGGCCTGGGCGGCGCCGGGCGACGCCTCGATCTGGCCGGCCGGGGCAGGGGCGGAGGCGGGGGAACCCTCGCCGGCGGGGGCGGGCTCGGCGCCGCGGCAGGCGGCGGCAGCGAGCAGGATCAGGGTCACGACGGCATGCCGTCGCGGCGTGGGCCCTTGCAGGCGGGATCGACGCATTGTCGGCTGCTCCTCGTGCTCACGGGATCGTGCGATGTGCGGTCTCAAGGCATCGCTGGTGGAAACCCGCCGGTGTGCGGCGATGGGCTCGGGTCGACGGGGCGGGTGAGCCGGGCGCGATGTCGGGTGCAGCGTACCACGCCGGCCGGAGCGTTGCCATCGAAATCGGACAAGAATCGGATGACTCGCGTGCGGGGCGGGCGATGGCGGCGGGCGGTGGCGGTCGAGGGCTTGGGCCGGGATCCGTCGGACGGCCGCGCAGGCCGCGTGGGTGGACGGGGTCGCTGCCCGCTCCCGATCAGGCCGATGCCGGGTCGTCGCCCCACCGATCCTCCTCCCCCGCGGCATACGCCACGGCCTGTTCTTCGCTCAGCGCCGCCCCCTGCGCCGCCGCGGCGTCCCACGCGGGGCCGTCGAGCAGCGCGCGGGCGGCGGCGCGGTGGTGCTGCCAGTCGCCCCGGTCTGCGGCTTCAAACGCCCCGCCGCAGCGACTGAGGATCGCCTCGGCAGCCCCGAAGAGGCGCGCGGCGCGCAGGGCCCGGCCGCGCGCCGCGGCGATGCCGCCGAAGCCACCCAGCGTGGAGGCCAGGTGGATGGGGTTGCGCCATCGCGCCACGAGCCCGAGGCTCTGGCGAAGGGCGGTCTCGGACGCCTCGAGTTCGCCGCCACGCAGCAGCGCTTGGCCGAGGTTGTGGGGCGCCCAGCGGTCGTCGGGGTGGATCGCAAGGCAATCACGGATGTGGCCGGCAGCCGCGGCGTGGTCCCCCTTGATCCGTTGGATCTCACCGGCGAACAGGAGCGCCGCGGAGAGCTCGCCGGGAGGCACGCCGAGGTCGCGCAACATCGCGACGCCGCTCGCCACGTGCGCCGCGGCCGTGTCGAAGTCGCCGCGCATGCTCGTGGTGGTGGCCAATAGCAGCACGCTCCAGGCCCACCCGCGCCGGTCGCCGGCCTGCTGGAAGCAAGCGCAGGCTTCCTCGGCCCGCGCCTCGAAGCGGGCGGGCGCAAGCGTGCCTTCGAACACCGCGAGCCCATAGCACACCCAGCCGAAGACACCGGGTTGTGCCGTGTCGAGCCCGACGTCGAGCGATCGGGCGTGGGCGAGCGCGTACCAGTCGCGGCCCTCACGGTGGTGCCCATGATCGATCCACAGCGCCCACAGCGGGCGGATCAGCGCGGCGGCCCGCGCCACGCGGGCCGGTTCGGCCAGCCCCCAGCGCAGGGCCGCCCGCAGGTTTGGCCGCTCGAGCTCGAGCCGGTCGAGCCAGGGCAGGTAGTCGGGGTTGCCATAGCCGGGGTCGAACGCGTCGGTCAGCCGCGCGTACCACGTCAGGTGGCGGCTCCGCAGCGCGTCGGCCTCGCCGGCATCGGCCAGCTTCTCGCGGGCATACGCCCGCACCGTCTCGAGGAATCGGTATCGGGGTGGCTTAACCTCGGTGTCCACCGTCACGAGGGACTTCTCGACGAGGTGGGTGAGGAGGTCCATGACGTCGAACGCGTCGACGCCGGCCGCGGGCGGGTCGGAGATCCCCACGGCATCCGGCGTGCGCGCGTCGCCGGCCGGGCCCGGTTCCGCGCCCGCGCTGCGGGGACCGTCGAGGTCGTCGGCGCCGGCATCGTCGGCGCACACGCCCTCGGCCGCCTCGAGCGTCCAGCCGCCGTGGAAGACCGCGAGGCGCCGGAAGAGGGCGCGTTCGGCCCCGTCGAGGAGGTCGTGGCTCCAGTCGATCGCCGCCCGCAGGGTCTGCTGGCGGGGCAGCGCGACCCGGCTGCCGCCGGTCAGCAGCCGGAAGCGGTCGTCGAGCCGGGCCGCGATCTGCTCGGGCCCGAGCGCCCGCACGCGGGCGGCCGCCAGCTCGATCGCCAGCGGGATCCCGTCCAGCCGGTGGCAGATGCCCGCCACGGCCGGGGCGTTGGCGTTGGTCACCTGGAACGACGGCAGGGCGGCCTCGGCCCGGTCGATGAACAGCCGCACGGCCTCGTACTGCGCCAGCGCGGCCAGGTCGGCGACGTCGGCGCGGCCGTCGGCGGACAGCGGCGGCAGCGGCAGGGGCGGGATGGGGCAGGCGGCCTCGCCGGCGATGGCCAGCGCCTCGCGGCTGGTGGCCAGGATGCGGACGCCGGGCGCGGCCCGCA
Source organism: bacterium (assembly GCA_003576755.1). Taxonomy (GTDB): domain Bacteria; phylum Chloroflexota; class Anaerolineae; order Epilineales; family Epilineaceae; genus UCB3. Next base: position 7,611 of record QEVT01000173.1, read on the forward strand.
GGATCCGGTCCGCCAGCGCCGCGCTCGCCTCGACGACGTGCTCGCAGTTGTCGAGGACGACCAGCAGCGCCTTGCCCGCCAGCGCGTCGGCGAGCGTTGCCTCGACCGGGCGGTCCGCCTCTTCCTTGACGCCCAACGCGGACGCGACCGTGCCCGCCACGAGCGCCGGGTCCGACATCGGCGCCAGGTCGACGAACCACGCCCCGTCGGCGAAGTCGTCGACGAGGTCGGCCGCCGCCTGCAGCGCCAGCCGGGTCTTGCCGGTGCCGCCGATCCCGGTCAGCGTGACGAGGCGGGCGGTGGCCAGCAGGCGCTTGAGGTCCG
>QEVT01000174.1 GCA_003576755.1 bacterium
GACGCCGGGCGTGCGCGACGCCGTGGCGGACCGCCTGGGGCTGCGCGGCGTCGCCATCCGCCACGGCGGGCTGCCGGACGGCGGGACCCCGGCCGCGGGCGCTGGCGGGGACCCCGGCACGGGCGTCACGCCGGTCGCCGCCCTGCTCGACCTCGGGCGCCGGCTGACGCTCGACGAGGTACGGGCAGCGGTGGCCTGGCCGGTCGTCCAGCCCGACCCGGCGGTGTGGGGCGAGCCGGACGAGGCCTACCACGACACGCGCACGCCGGGCGGTCGCGTGGCCCTGGTGTTCGGCGCCACGCCGGAGCTGCCGGCCCTCGCGGCGACGCAGGTCGGCGCGGTGTTGACGCAGTTCGAGGGCCGGCCGTCGACGGCGACGATCGGCAAGGGCGTCGGCCCGGGCACGTCGATCACGTCGGTGCGTGTGGCCGGCGAGGACGGCTACTGGATCGAGGGCGAACCGCACCCGTTCGTCGACCTCGTCGACGGCTACGGCCGCTGGCGCCGCGACCGCGTCCGGCTGGCCGGCAACACGCTGCTGTGGACGCGGGGCGACCTGACGCTGCGGCTGGAGTCGGCGCTCGACCGCGCGGCGGCGTTGCGCCTGGCGGAGTCGATCCGGTAGAATGGGCTGCCCGGCCGCGGATGCGCGCCGGACGCCCTGCCAAGGAGGCCATGCCATGTCGCTGCCGCCCCGCCCGACCGCCGACGCGGGCTACCTCGAAGCCGCCAGCCGCATCATCTTCATGGGCGGGCTCAACCGCCAGGTCGTCGACAACAAGTGGGCCGGCTTCCGGACATTGTTCCACGGCTTCGACGTCGACGCCGTGGCTGCCCTGACGCCGGCGGACGTCGAGGCCATCGCCGGCGACGACCGCGTGATCCGCTACAAGGCCAAGCTCGAGGCGGTGGTGGCCAACGCCGTGGCGATGCAGGCCCTGGCCGCGGCGCACGGTTCGTTCGCGGCCTACGTCGACCGGCTCTACGGGGAACACGGGGCGGCCGGCGCGGCCAAGGCGCTCGCGCGGCAGTTCGCGTTCGTCTCGGAGCAGGGGGCGCTGCACTGGCTGTACAGCACGGGCCACGACATCGGGCCGGTGACCGAGAAGGTGCGGCTCAAGTACGCGCCGTTCGAGGGGGCCCCTCCCGGGTGAGTGGGCTGGTGCCGGTGGAGGCCGGCGAACACGAGCTCGAGGAGCGCCTGCGGGCGATGGAGCGGCTGGGCCTGGTGCGCCGTGGAAGCGGCCCGCTGCCGCTCGAATTCTTGGGATCGGCCCCGTCCGGTTGACGCGACCGGGCGATCGCTGGCGGATCTGCTGGCCGAGCGGGAGGGCGGTCGGTGAAGTTCTGGGACGCTTCCGCCCTCGTGCTCCTGTGCTGCGCACAACCTGCCACCGCCCAGGCGGAGCGCTTGGCGCGGGACGACGGTACGATGGTCGTGTGGTGGGCGACGCCGTGGGATCCACACCACGGCCGCGGCGACGTCGACCCGTCGCGGCGGTCCTCGCGGCGATCTACCGTGCGATCGCGGTGGCGATCCCATGCCCGCCGGCGGCGTTCTGGGGCCGGCGGTAGGGCGCGAGGTGCGTCGGGACAGCGAAGGGCAGGGGCTGGCCGAGCGCAGGTTTAGGGGATTGACAATGGGGGGGGGCGTCGGTGTACAATGGGAAGCAGAGGGGCTAGGACACTTTCCACAGAGAGATGAACCCAGCCTGCTGCCGAATCGAACGGGAGGTGCAGCGCTACCAAGGAGCGCGATGCGCGACACGACCGCGAACACACCCAGACCCACGAAACAGCGTTGACCAGCCGCGCGAACGACTGGCCAACGCGCTGCCCTCGGCACCCGAAGCCACACGAGGACAGCTTAGGCTCCGGATTGTACCGGGGCGCGCGCCTGGCGACAAGCCGGGCACGAAGTGGCTCGCACTCCGAGGGCGGCGACAAGGATCGGATGGCGGCCGGACCGGCGAAGCACCGGTGCGGCCGGCCCCAGTCGCCGAAAGGAGCGACGTCCATGAATCCCCCAAACGATCGATGGTCCCCATGCCGGAAGCGATCGGTAACGTTCCTGGCCGGCACGCTGGCCTTCATTGTTGGCATTGCGATGGGCTGGCCGGCGCCCGCGCTACCCGTGATGGCGTTTGGCGCGTGTCAATCGGCCCATGCCAGCTGCGGCGTGGGCGACGACACCAAGACCTCGGTGCTGGAGGTCAACCACGCGACGGTGGCCAATCCGGCTGACCCGGTGCTGCCGGACGACAGCGAGACTTGGGAGATCCAGGCTTCGTGGGCGGCGGCGGGATCGGGCGTTTGCGCCGATGACACGCAGGTAGCCGCTGCGACGGTGACGTGGACGGGGTCAGGTTGGAGCCTGTCGAACGTAAACCTGACGCAAGACATTGTCGACATCCAACTGTGCGACGCAGGCCATGCGCCGGCACACCCTACGGCGCCTCCCCCAGTCGCCGGTATCGACTCAAGGTCGACATCAACGATCCGCAGCCCGGAAGCGGCTTCAACTTGCGCGAGGTGATCTACACGACGACGAGCGTGGACGACGGTGTCGTGGTGACGAACAGCAACTGTGGCACCGGTTCGACGGTGACGCCGACCTCGCAGACCTTCACGCAGACCGACACAGGTGCGTTCGAGTGTTCCTACGACTGCACCAACATCGCCGGTCCCTTGGTGACCATCACCTACAACTGATAGGAAGTACACGATGGGCCAGTCGACCGACCGTACAAGCCATCTTGAAGGGCTGATCGTGCTGGTCGGTCGACTGGCCTGTGCAGGCCGCGCTCCTGCTGGCATCGGTGTAGGCTTGTTAGCGAGTGTTTGCATCGCAATCGAGGCCAACAACGGCATGCCGGTCACGTTCGTTGGCCCAATCACACAAGCCACTGTCGTGAACAGTACGCTCGCAGGGGCAGACCGGCAATCCTATGGCGATGCGGAAGCTCAATCGACGACACCTCTGGAAGACTTGGTGTTCCTGACTGACGACCGAGCATTTGACGCTCCGGGATGTGATGCGGTATCTGTGTTCAATTCGAACGACGGTACGGAAGTCACACGTGGTCAGTACCAGGTATCTCCTGGGCGATTGGCAGCAACGTCGAACGGAGGCCTTGTTGCTGCGATAAGCGTCAATAGTGGCCCCTTTGTGTACTTCCTCGCGCGAACAGAAGTCGGCTCCGGTCGCTGGAAGACCTTCCGTGTCAACCTAGCTCAAAGCTATGACGTCGCACAGCCGAGCATTACGGCCGACGATGAATGGCTGGTGATCCCGGCCCGCAGCGGTGGTCTATACGCCCATCGTGTTGATGAACTCCTGGATGCCATCAAAATCGGCCAACTACCATCACTGTCCCCGCCGGATGCGATATACCGAGGGTCTACCGCCGCGACCGTCGTGTCCGATACCAAGGCGCCGATTGTGTACTTGGTCGGGACAGACGGATACGTCTACACGCTGCGAGTTCCAGACTTTACAGAGGCAATACCGGCAATTCAATATCGTGGCGTGTCAGGCCCTGCGCCGGGCCGGATCTTGCGCACCTACGCGGCGCAATCCCCGGATGGGCGATATCTGGTTGTCAACAACGGAGGCCGTGGTGAGCTTGACTTGATCGACCTGCAGGCTGGCAGCGCCAAGACCGTCGACACACCGGGATTGAGTCAAACACATGGACTTGCGTTCAATGCCGTCGGCCCTGCACGCGGCATGCTGGCCATTAACGGGCACGACCGGGTCGGCGTCTTCTCGCTGACAGCCGACGGGCAATTGCGTCTCGAGGCCTCGTATGCTGTCAGACCCGTTCGCATGGAGGAACCCCTTCCTTTACCATGGCGAAGTGCATCCATCGCATGGACCGGTCGAGGCGATGGAATCATCGCTGCGCACGACAGTGCCAAGGAGTTCCGAGTCCTCGATTTCGTTCCCAGCAATCTTGCAGGCAATGGGGGGCGTTTGAGCCTGCGTTTCGACCTGGATAGTTGTGAGGTCGCCGATCGTACTCAACTTCCTATCGACGTCCTCACCCTGAACGACCGCTTGCCCACCGACACGCCAACGCCGACCCCGACCCCAACCGACACACCGACACAGACGGCGACGCCGAGCCCGGCGCCGACGGAGACGCCATCCCCGACGGCCACATGGACGCTGACGCCGGCGCCCAGCCCCACCCCACCGCCGACGGCCGCGCCGACTGCCACCGCCACGCCCGCCCCCGCCCCGGTCTACCTGCCGCTCGCCCTGCGCGAGGCGTGCGTCCCCGAGCAGCGCCGCGTGGACGCCGTGCTGGTGATCGACGCCTCGACCAGCATGGAAGACCCCACGGCGGCCGGGCGGCCGAAGATCACCGCGGCCATCGAGGCCGCGCGGGGCTTCCTAGACCAGCTCCAGCCGGGGCGCGGCGACCAGGCGGCGGTGGTGGCGTTCAACGCGGGGGCGACGCTGCTGCAGGGGTTGACCGGGGACCGGGCGGCGCTGGACGCGGCGCTGGCGCAGGTGGCGATCGCGCCGCAGACGTGCCTCGTGTGCGGGGTGGAAGCGGCCGCAGTTGAGCTGGCGGGCCCGCGGCGGCGGGCGGAGAACGCGGCAACGATGATCGTGCTGACCGACGGGCGGTCGAACCCGCGGCCGGCGGCGGAGGCGGTGGCGCGAGCGGAGGCGGCGAAGGCGGTGGGCGTGAACGTGTTCACGATCGGGTTGGGCAACGACGTCGACGCCGAGGCGCTCTTGGCGATGGCGAGCCGGCCGGGGTACGCGTACCGGGCGCCGGATGCCGAGGACCTCGCGGCGATCTACCGCGCGATCGCGGTGGCGATCCCGTGCCCGCCGGTGGCGTTCTGGGGAGGGCGGTAGGGCGCCCGCCGCTCCCACCGCCCGGGGCCATCGTGCCACCCTCAGAACGTCTCGAAGTAACGCCCGATCTCCCAGCTGCTGACGTGCAGCCGGCTCTCGTCCCACTCCTGCCGCCGCCCCTCGATGAACCGCTCGAAGACGTGCGTCCCCAGCGCCCCCGCGACGACCGCGTCGGCCTCGAGCTCGGCCAGCGCCTCGCCCAGCGAGCCCGGCAGCGTCGCGAGGTTGCGCGCGCGCAGCGCCTCGGCGTCGAGGTGGTAGAGATCCTCCTCGGCCGCCGCCGGCGGCGTGAGCCCGCGCCGGATGCCGTCGATCCCCGCCGCGAGCATCGCCGCGAACGCCAGGTACGGGTTGGCCGACGGGTCCGGGCAGCGCAGCTCCACCCGCGTGCTCTGCGGCCGCCCCGGGCTGACGCGCGGCACCCGGATCAGCGCCGAACGGTTGTTGCGCGCCCACGACACGTACACCGGCGCCTCGAAGCCCGGCACCAGCCGCTTGTAGCTGTTGACCAGCGGCGCCACCACCGCCGCGAAGCCGCGGGCGTGCGCGAGCTGCCCCGCGATGAACTGGTGCGCCAGCCCGCTCAGGCCGCCGCTGGCTGCGTCGACGAACGCGTTCTTGCCGTCCGAGAGGTTGGCCAGGCTCTGGTGGACGTGCATCCCCGACCCGTTGATGCCCGCGATCGGCTTGGGCATGAACGAGGCGTACAGCCCGTTGCGCTGGGCCACCGCCTTCACCGCCACCCGCAGCGTGATGACGTTGTCGGCCGTGCGCAGCGCGTCGTCGTAGCGGAAGTCGATCTCGTGCTGCCCCACCGCCACCTCGTGGTGCGCCGCCTCGACGACGATGCCGAACGCCTGCAGGGCGTCCACCATCTGCCGGCGCACGTCCGTCCCGAGGTCCGTCGAGACGTCGAAGTAGCCGGCCTGGTCGTGCGGCTCGAGGACCGGGTGGCCTTCGGCGTCGCGCCGGAACAGGAAGAACTCGGGCTCGGGCCCAGTGTTGTAGCGGTAGCCCATGTCCGCCAGCTCGCGCAGCACGCGCTTGAGCACGCCGCGCGGGTCGCCCGCGAACGGCTCGCCGTCGGGCGTGTGGACGTCGCAGATCACCCGCGCCGTGACGGCGTGGCCGCCGCGCTCCCATGGGATCACGGCGAACGTGTTGAGGTCCGGCACGAGGTACATGTCGCTCTCGGCGATGCGCACGAACCCCTCGATCGACGAGCCGTCGAACCACACGCCGTGCTCGACCGCGTCGTCGAACGCGTGCACCGGGATGGTGATGGTCTTGACGTGCCCCGAGATGTCCGTGAACTGCATGTTCACGAACCGCACGCCGTGCTCCTCGATCATGCCGCGGGCATGGGCGACCAGGTCAGCGTTCATGGGTAGCAGCGCTCCTTCGTCCTGACTTCAAACGGGCTGGTTGGGTGGAGTTAAGGTCACGCTAACGGATGGTATGCGCGTGCCGGGCGCGGTCAAGTTTGCCGCGCCCGGCACGCCGCGGCGAACCGGTTATAATCAACCCCGGGCCGTCGGCATGACGGCCCGGGCCCGGAATCGACCACCACGATCTGGAGGGATCGACATGCGCAACATCAAGGACATCGAGGGCATCGGCGAGGCCTACGCCGCCAAGCTCAACGCGTGCGGGATCACCACCACCGCGCAGCTGCTCGACCGCTGCGCGACGGCCAAGGGGCGCAAGGACCTGGCCGCCGAGAGCGGCATCAGCGACGCCCTGATCCTCAAGTGGGCCAACCGCGCCGACCTCGACCGGATCAAGGGCATCGGCGAGGAGTACTCCGACCTGCTCGAGCTGGCCGGCGTCGACACCGTGCCCGAGCTGGCGCAGCGCAACGCCGCCAACCTGCTCCAGAAGATGACCGCGGTCAACGCCGACAAGGACGCCGTCCGGCGCCTGCCGACCGAGAGCCAGGTGGCGGGCTGGATCGCCGAGGCCAAGACGCTCCCGCGCAAGCTGGAGTATTGACCGGACGCCTCCCCGCGCACCGGCTGGGGTCCGCGGGTGATCCGCCACCTGCGGACCTCGGCGCCGACGACATCCGCGCCGCGCTGAGCGGCGCCCGCCTCACCGGCCCCGTCGTGGTCCGGGGCCGCGTGGCGTCGACGATGGACGATCTCGCCGCGCTGGCGGATGCCGGCGCGCCCGAGGGGACGGTCGTCGTCGCCGACGTCCAGTCCGCCGGCCGCGGCCGGCTCGACCGGCGGTGGGACGCGCCGCCGGGCGCCGCCGTGCTGTTGTCGGTGCTGCTGCGGCCCGCCCGCCACGGCCTGCCGGCGGCGCGCTTTCCCGAGCTCCTCATGGCGGCTGCCCTCGGCGTCGCCGACGTCGTCGCGCGGCACGCCTCCCCCGCCGTCGCCGTCGCCCTCAAGTGGCCCAACGACGTCGTGGCCGACGGCGCCAAGGTCGCCGGGCTCCTGGCCGAGGTCCGCCACCGCCGCGGCGGAGGGCCCGATGCCGGGCCGGCGGTGCTCGTCGGCATCGGGCTGAACGTGTTCCAGGCGGCCGACGCCCTGCCGCCGGGCGCCGTGAGCCTCGCGCAACTGCCCGGGGTTATTACGAGTGGCGCGGGTGGTGCTCCGGGGGGCCACGCCGGCCCCGGCCGCGCCGGCCTGATCGCCGAAGTGTTGAACGCGATCGACCGCCACTACGCGGACGGTGTCGCGGGCACGTCGCTGGTGCCGCGCTGGGCCGCGCGCCTGGCGACCGTGGGCCAGGACGTGGCGGTCCGCCAGGGCGATGCGCACGTGCGCGGCCGCGCCGTCGGCGTCAGCGCGGCCGGTGCGCTCGAGGTCGAGACGGCGGCGGGCGAGCGGGTGTTCGTCACGGCCGGCGACGTGCTGCCGGGCGGGGCGTGACGCGTACCGGCCGGCACAGGCGGCCGAAGCGGCGCCGGAGCCGGGATGGGTGCGGCGACGGCACACGATGGATGGGGAAGCAGGCATGGGCATGGACGCGGGATCGGATCGGCGGCGCTGGGGCGCCGCCGCGTGGCGCGGCGCCACGCGGGGCCTGGGCAGCGCGGCGC
>QEVT01000175.1 GCA_003576755.1 bacterium
CCCGACCGCCGTGCCCACGCCGGCCGCCGGGCAGCCGCCGCGCACGCCGCTGCGCATCGTCGCGCTGTTCTTCGACGGCGAGGAGCCGCAGCGCGAGGGCGACGAGTACATCGAGCTCACGAACGTGTCGACCGAGACGGTGTTCCTGACCGGCTGGCGCATCGTGTCGGTGCAGGGGCCGCAGACCTACACGTTCCCCGACGGCACCCGGATGGATGCCGGCCAGACCTGCCGGGTGTACACCGACGAGGTCCACCCCGAGCACTGCGGGCTGAGCTGGGGCTCGGACGCCCAGGCGATCTGGGCCAACGCCGGCGACAAGGCCGAGATCTACGACGCGGGGGGGCGGCTGATCGACTGGTACTGCTACGGCAACCGCGAGGGCGAGTGTCGCTAGGGGGACGGAGGGTGGCGCGGAGGGCGGTGCGGGTTCGGCGGGGGAGATGCGCTTTGGCAGCGCGTGCCCGACAGGGCATCCCATGACCCCGCCCGCGGCGCCCCGCCATGTCGCCGACACGCACGACATGATCCGCGTCGTCGGGGCGCGCGAGAACAACCTCAAGGGCATCACGCTCGAGATCCCCAAGCGCCGGCTGACGGTGTTCACCGGCCTCAGCGGCTCCGGCAAGTCGTCGCTCGTGTTCGGGACCATCGCCGCCGAGTCGCAGCGGCTGATCAACGAGACGTACCCGGCGTTCGTCCAGGGGTTCATGCCGTCGCTCGCGCGGCCCGACGTCGACGCGCTCGAGAACCTCAGCCCCGCCATCATCGTCGATCAGGAGCGGATGGGCGCCAACGTCCGCTCCACCGTCGGCACCGCCACCGACGCCAACGCGATGCTGCGGATCCTCTTCAGCCGGCTCGGGCAGCCGCACATCGGGGCGTCCAACGCGTTCTCGTTCAACATCCCGTCGGTGCGGGCGAGCGGCGTGATCACCGTCGAGCGCGGCGCGGGCGAGACGACCGAGACGACGTTTGCGGTGGCCGGCGGCATGTGCCCGCGCTGCGAGGGGCACGGCACGGCCACCGACATCGACCTCACGCAGCTCTACGACGACACCAAGTCGCTGGCCGAGGGCGCGATCACCATCCCCGGCTATACCGCCGGCGGCTGGATGGTGCGGATCTTCACCGCCTCCGGCTTCCTCGACCCCGACAAGCCGATCCGCGACTACAGCCCCACCGAGCTCCACGACTTCCTCTACAAGGCGCCGACCAAGGTCAAGGTCGACTCGATCAACATGACCTACGAGGGGCTGGTTCCCAAGGTGCGCAAGGCGTTCCTCTCGAAGGACCCCGACGCGCTGCAGCCCCACATCCGCGCGTTCGTCGAGCGGGCGGTCACCTTCACCGCCTGCCCCGACTGCGGCGGCACCCGCCTCAACGCGGCCGCCCGCTCCTCGCGGATCCACGGCGTCAACATCGCCGACGCCTGCGCGATGCAGATCAGCGACCTCGCCGCATGGGTCCGCGGCCTCGACGCGCCGTCGGCCGGGCCGCTGCTCGCCACGCTGGGGCGGACCCTCGACGCGTTCGTCGAGATCGGGCTCGGCTACCTGTCGCTCGACCGGTCGTCGGGCACGCTGTCGGGCGGCGAGGCGCAGCGCACCAAGATGATCCGGCACCTCGGCTCGAGCCTCACCGACATCACCTACGTCTTCGACGAGCCGACGGTGGGGCTGCACCCGCACGACATCCAGCGCATGAACCAGCTGCTGCTCCGGCTGCGCGACAAGGGGAACACCGTGCTCGTCGTCGAGCACAAGCCGGAGGTCATCGCGATCGCCGACCACGTGGTCGACCTCGGGCCGGGCGCGGGCGTGAACGGAGGCCACGTGACGTTCACCGGAAGCGTGGCGGACCTGCGGGCGTCCGGGACGCCAACCGGGCGGCACCTCGACCACCGCGCCGCGCTCAAGCCGTCGGTCCGCCCCGCGAAGGGCGCCCTGGCCGTGCGCGGCGCGCGGCAGCACAACCTGCGCGATGTGGACGTCGACATCCCGCTCGGCGTGCTGACCGTCGTGACGGGCGTCGCCGGATCGGGGAAGTCGTCGCTGATCTACGGGAACGTGCCGGCGTTCGACGACGTCGTCATGGTCGACCAGTCGGCGATCCGCGGCTCGCGGCGGAGCAACCCCGCGACCTACTCGGGCCTGCTGGACGTCATCCGGGCGGCGTTCGCGAAGGCGAACGGGGTGAAGCCGGCGCTGTTCAGCGCCAACTCCGCCGGCGCGTGCCCGGAGTGCCAGGGGCTGGGGGTCGTGTTCACCGACCTCGGGATCACCTCGACGGTCTCGAGCGTGTGCGAGGTGTGCGGCGGGCGGCGCTTCACCGACGAGGTGCTGCGCTACACGCTGCACGGCCGCAACATCCACGAGGTGCTGTCGATGTCGGTCGCCGAGGCGCACGCGTTCTTCGCGACGGGCGGGGCGCACGCGACGCTCGGGCGCCTCGTCGACGTCGGCCTGTCGTACATCATGCTGGGGCAGGCCTTGAACACGCTCTCGGGGGGCGAGCGCCAGCGCCTCAAGCTGGCGATCCGCATGGCCAAGCCGGGCACGGTCTACGTGCTCGACGAGCCGACGACGGGCCTGCACCTGGCCGACGTCGACAACCTGCTGGCGATGCTCGATCGGCTGGTGGACGTCGGGAACTCGGTCATCGTGATCGAGCACCACCTGGCGGTGATGGCCCACGCGGACTGGATCATCGACCTCGGTCCGGGCGCCGGGCACGATGGCGGCCAGATCGTGTTCGAGGGGACGCCCGCCGACCTCGTGGCGGTCGGCGACACCCTGACGGGGCGGCACTTGCGGGGGTATGTGGGCGGGGCTGGGTGATGGGGAGCGTGGCGGGGCCGGGTGGTGGTTGGCGAAGATGCGATGCGTTCCGGAGTCTGTGGAGGGCAGGCCGCCGGCCATGCTCAGTCCAGCCGCGCCCGCCGCAGCCACTGTGCGTTCACCGCGACGATCACGGTGCTGAGCGACATCAAGAGCGCCCCGAACGCGGGCGAGAGCAGGATGCCCCAGGGCGCAAGGATGCCAGCGGCGAGCGGCAAGGCGACGACGTTGTAGCCGCTGGCCCAGAGCAGGTTCTCCCGCATCTTGCGGTAGCTCGCGGCGCTGAGCGCGAAGACGCGCACGACGTCCTCGGGGTTGCTGCGGACCAGCACGATGTCGGCCGACTCGATCGCCACGTCGGTGCCGCCGCCGATCGCGATGCCGACGTCCGCCCGCGTCAGCGCCGGCGCGTCGTTGACGCCGTCGCCGACCATCGCGACGCGCCTTCCCGCGGCCTGCAGGGCGGCGATCTTCTGGTCCTTGTGCTCCGGCAGCACTTGGGCGAAGAACGTGTCGATCCCGAGCTCGCCCGCGACGGCTTGTGCGACGTCTTGGCTGTCCCCGGTCAACATCGCGACCTCGATGCCGAGCGCGTGCAGGCGGGCGATCGCGTGGCGGCTCTCCGGCCGAACCGCATCCGCCAGCGCGAACGCGGCGACGACCCCGCCGTCGTAGACCAGGTAGACCACCGTGTGCCCGCGCGCTCCACCGTCGGCGGCGAAGCCGGCGATGGCGGCCGGGGCCGCGACGCCGAGCAGCTCGAGCAGGCGCGGGCCGCCGACATGGACCGTCTTGCCGGCATGGGACGCCTTGACGCCGCGCCCTTTGAGCGCCTCGAACGCCGTGACCGTCGGCGGGTCGCCTCCGAGCGCGTCGCTGGCGCGGCGGAAGGCCTTGGCCACGGCGTGTTCGGAGTCGCCTTCGACGGCGGCGACCAGCGCCAGGGCCGTGTCGGCGGTCCACGGGTCGACGGCGAGCTTGGCGACCACGGCCTGCTCGCCCATCGTCAGCGTGCCGGTCTTGTCGAACACGACGACGTCGACGTTGCGCGCCTCCTCCAGGGCCAGTCGGTCGCGCACGAGGATCCCGCTCCGTGCGGCGAGCGACGTGGTGATCGCGACGACCAGCGGCACGGCGAGGCCAAGGGCGTGCGGGCACGAGATCACCAAGACCGTGACCACCTGCGTCACGGCTTTCGCGCCGAAGCCGACGGCCGCGGTCCAGGCGATCGCCGTGACGAGCGCCACCGCCAGGGCCGCGTAGAACAGCAGGCTGGCCGCCCGGTCGGCCAGCACCTGGGTGGCGGACTTGCTGGCTTGAGCGTCCCGCACCAGCCGCATGATGCCGGCCAGCGATGTCGCCTCGCCGGTCGCCGTGACCGCGACGCGCAGGCTGCCGTCGCCGTTGATGGTCCCGGCGATCACGGTGTCGCCGGGGCGCTTGGCGACCGGGCGCGACTCGCCGGTGATCATCGCCTCGCTGAGGCTGGACTCGCCCTCCGCCACCCGGCCGTCCGCCGGCACGCTGGCGCCGGGGCGGACGAGGACGAGGTCGCCGACCAGAAGGTCGGCCACCGACACGGTCTCCGTCCCACCGTCCGGCCGCAGGCGTTCGGCGGTGTCGGGCATCAACCTGGCCAGCTCATCGAGCGCGCCCGAAGCCTGGCGGATGCTGCGCATCTCGAGCCAGTGGCCCAGGAGCATGATGTCGATCAACGTGACCAGCTCCCAGAAGAAAGCCTCCGCCGGATCGCCGGCCAGCGTCGCCAGGCTGTAGACGAAGGCCACGCTGATCGCCAGCGAGATCAGCGTCATCATGCCCGGCCGGCGCCGGCGCAGCTCCGGCGCGGCCATCCGCAGGAAGGGCAGCCCGCCGTACGCGAAGATGACCACCGACAGCACCGGCACGATCCACGTGCCGCCCGGCAGCGCCGGCGGCGTGAACCCGAACCAGTGCTGGATCATCGGGCTGTAGACGACCACCGGGACCGACAAGGCGAGGCAAACCCAGAACCGGTCGCGGAACATCCGCTCGTGGCCGCTGTGGTCGACGTGGGAGCGGTGATCGCCGCTGCTGTCGTGCCCGCGAGGAGGGCGAGCCGCATGCCCGCTCGCGTGGGGGCCGGGCCGGGCGTGGTGCTGGTGTTCGGTGTGTGGAGTGTCCACCTCAGCCCTCCATGACGTGCGTTGGGATGCCTGAGCGATGCAGGGCGGTCTGCGTCGAGACGCCCCGTTCGCCCCGCCATCCTACGAGATGTAGGAGTGCCTTGTCAAGGCCGCGAGCGCCGATGACGCCCCGCCTCCGACTTCGACCTGAGGGCTAGTTCGGGACGGTCCCGGCCGGCGGCGTGGCCTCGGCCTCGCGATCGAGCTCGCCCGCCGTGCCGCCGCCACCCAGCCGGTCCCGCATCGCGGCGTCCTTGGCCAGGATCTCGGCCTTGAGGCGTTCGACGTCTTCCGGCCGGCAGTCGCCCATGATCGTCAGCCCCATGGCGTGGCACGGCATGTCGGCCATCGCGCCTGCGTCAAACCTGATGCTGGCCGGGTCGATGGGCGTCGGCATGACGACGGTCTCGCCGGCCACCGCGATCGGCAGCACCATGCCGGCCTCGAGATGGCCGGCCACATGACAGGCGAACTCGAAGTCGCCGGGCTGGTTGAACGTGATGTCCTTGGTGACGGTGGCCCCCGGCGGCAGGTCCGGCTCCGGGACGATCAAGAGCTCGTTGCCGTGCTCGTGGGCATGTCCATCGCTCTGCATGCCCACCATCGACTGCGCCTCGCCCCGCGGGGTGATCCGGAAGTCATGGGCCAAGGCGCCGGCACTGTCCAGCACGAGGCGGTAGGGAACGCCGGTCCGGAACGTCGTCAACGACGATTCGATGGCGAACTCGGTCATCTTGATCCGAACCTCGATCGGGCCCGCGGCGACCGAGCCCTCCGTCGGGCTCGCCGGGCGGGCGGGGACCCCGGTCGGCGCCACCTCAGTCGGGGGCTGGTCGGTCGCGATCGAGCCGGTGCACGCGACCAGCGCGGCCAAAGCCGCGGAGATCGACGCCAGGCCAAGCAGGCGATGCAGGATGGACGTCATGACGGGTGTTGCTCCTCGACCGGTGAGATCCAGAGGGTTGGGCGGGTGCGTCGCGGTCGCACGGCGAACGTCTACGGGGTGGCGTCGTCCGCCGGCAGCACCTGGAACTGGAACATCATCCCGCTCTCCAGATGCTCGGCGATGTGACAGTGCACCATCCAGGCGCCGGGGTTGGTGATCTCCATCAGCAGCTCGACCGTCTCGCCGGGCGTGGTGAGGATGGTGTCCTTCCAGACCGGATTCTGCTCCACCACCGCATCGCGCGACAGCACCATCAGGCGCTGCCCGTGGAAGTGGATGGGGTGCTGCATCGGGTGCACGCTGTCGCCCAGGTTGCGCAGGCGCACGCGGACGATGTCGCCGACGTGGAAGGTGTACGCCAGATCGTGGTTCATCGCCCCGCTGACGCGGTCGCGGATCATCCAGTGCACCCCGGCGGTGTCGGACGCCCGATTGACCGCCAGCATCTCGTCCTCCCACTCGATGGGGCCGTGCGCCTCCTCGGCGCCGTGCCCGTCCTGATCCGCGTCATGCCCCTCGGCCTCGGCATCCGCGTCGCCCGCCGCCGCCCGTTCCGCCGGCGGCGTGGCGTCGCCCCTCGCCGCCCGCCCCGTCGGCAGTGCTGCCCCGCCCGCGGCCGGCCGGCGGCCGTTGCCGACCGATGGCCGGCCGCCGACGACCAGGTCCGGGATGTCGACCGTCAGCTCCAGGTCCATCGCCGGCGGCTGGGCAAGGTACGCCTGCAGGCGGGAGACGTCGGCGGACACGATGGGGTCGACGCGCAGCCGATCCCAGGCGCGGCGCGCGCGGCTGGGCCCCTCGGGCTGCGGCAAGGCGACGACCTCGCCCAGCACATGGGTCTGCGCGGAGCTGCGGTGCTGGATGCGATAGGCGCGCGCCGTGTCGAAAGCCACCTCCACGATGACGCGCTCGGCCGGCGCCAACACCACCTCGTCCACCCACGCCTCGACCTTCGACCGCCCGAGGTCCGCCCCCACCTTCTTCATCCGGGCGCCGTCGAAGCTGAGGCGAAAGGGGCGGACGTTGGCCACGTTGACCAGGTAGAAGCGCACCACCTGGCCCGCGTCGACCGCCTGCTCGTAGCCGGTCTGACCGTTGAGCAGCAAGGTGTTTCCGAAGCGGCCCATGATCGCGAAGTTGGCCGCCTCGGCCCCGTACCCCACGGCCGCCCCGTCCTCGATGCGGATGTCGTCCAGGACCAGCACGGTCTCGCGGTCCACCGGCGCCCAGTAGTCGGCGTCGGTCGGGGAGACCAAGATGGTGCCGTACAGGCCGCCATCCTGCTGCAGGTCTTCGCGGATGTGCGGGTGGTACCAGTAGAGGCCGGGGTCGGGAAAGGTCAACCGATAGGTGAAGCGCCCGCCGGGAGCCACGGCCGGCTGCGTCACGCCGGGCACGCCGTCGGACCCGTTGGAGTGCCGGAGGCCGTGCCAGTGGATGGTGGAGTCCATGTCGATGGCGTTTTCGAAGACCACCTCGACCGAGCTGCCCTGGCGGACCTCGAGGTGCGGCCCGGGGATCTGGCCGTTGTAGGCGTAGGCCGGCAGGTCCACGCCGTCGATGCGCCAGCGCGCGAGCTGGGCGCGGATGGCCGTGCGGCCGCCGTCCGCCAACATCACGCGGCGCCCCGCCTCAGCCAGCGCGCTGTGGCCGGGAGGCGCCGTCGCCGCCGTCATCTGCTCCCCGCCCATGCCCCCGTCGCCTTGGGACGCCTCGCCCGGAAGGATGTCCGGCCGAGGGGTGGGTCCGCCGACGGCCTGACGCCGCTTTTCGAGCAGCGCCGCCTTCATCTGCACCAGATCGTCCGCGCTGCACCGCCCCATGATGGTCTCCCCCATGGCATGGCACGGAAACTCGGCCATGGCCTCGGGGTCGTAGACGATGCCGTCGCCCAGGCTCCGGCCGGCGGCCGCCGGCGCCGACGGGGCCGGCGGGGTCGCGGCGTCGCCGGCCGTCGGCTCGCGGTCGACCGCTCC
>QEVT01000176.1 GCA_003576755.1 bacterium
CACCCGCCGGCGCCGCATCATCCGCCGCGCCGCCGTCGGCCGGGGCTGCCGTGCCCTCGGCGGTGCCCGGCGTCGACTCGGCCGCGCCGTCCGACGCGCCGGCGTCGTCCGCGGCCCCCTCGGCGGTCGCTTCCGCCGGCACGCCCTGGGTGGCCAGCCAGGCGACGAGCGCGTCCATGTCGGTGACCTGTGCGGCCAGCCCGGCGGGCATGACGCTCACGCCGTTGTTGCAGTACACCTTGCCCGGATCGTTCGGCACGCAGTACTTGCCCGGCTCGAGGATGCTCTCGCGGATGTAGTCGGCCGCCGTGGTGGCCGAGCCGGTGTAGGCGGGGTCGGCGATGCGCTGTGCCGCCATGCGGCCGATCTCGTTGAGGCTCGGGCACACCTGCGTGCCCTTGCCGGCGATCGTGTGGCAGCTCGTGCAGATCGCGGGGATCGCCGGCGGGCGCGGGCCGCTGCCGGAGTACAGCTCGGCGAGCGCCGTCTGGGTGGGCCGCACCGTCTCGAGCGCTTGCGACTGGGACGTGCCGGCCGACGTGTTCATGAACATCGTCCAAACCACCCAGACCAGGATGGCGACCATCATCACCGTACCGGCCCAGGTGATGAAGCTGTACGCGGCCCGAAAAATGCCGTACGGGGCATCGTCTTGCGGTGTCATCAGGCTTCCTTCTCCCTCCCGAGGGGCATGCGCCCGCGAGCCGAAGGGCTCGCGGCAATCCGGCGGATTCTAAGTTCGGGGGGCGGCCCTGTCAAACCCCTTGCGGTCGTAATACCGTCAAAAACCCTCGCTTGCCCCGTGCTCGCCGCCGCTCACGGGGTTTCCGCGGTCACGTGATCCTCGGGGCGTGGATCGCGCATCCGCTCCCACTCGGGCCGGGCGTCCATCACCCGCAGCGTCTCGCGCAGCTCGGCGATCTGGTCGCGCAGCAGCGCGGCGCGCTCGAACGCCAGCTCGGCGGCGGCCTTCTGCATCTCGGCCTCGAGCTGGTGGATGATCTGCCCGAGCTCGGATGGGCGGATCTGCTCGGGCGCGACGTCGTATCGCGCCTGGTCTTCGGCGACCTTCTTGACGCGCTCGGTCAGGTCGTGCACGGCCTTGACCACCGAGCGCGGCGTGATGCCGTGCGCCGCGTTGTACGCCTCTTGCTTCTCGCGCCGGCGGTTGGTCTCGTCGATCGCCCGCCGCATCGCGTCGGTGACCTGGTCGGCGTACATCACCACCGTCCCGTCGACGTGCCGCGCCGCGCGGCCCACCGTCTGGATCAGCGACGTCGCGCTGCGGAGGAAGCCCTGCTTGTCGGCGTCGAGGATGGCCACCAGGCTGACCTCCGGCAGGTCGAGCCCCTCGCGCAGCAGGTTGATGCCGACGACGACGTCGTACACGCCGCAGCGCAGGTCGCGCAGGATCTCGATCCGTTCGAGCGTCTCGACCTCGCTGTGCAGGTAGTGGACCTTGACGCCGACCTCGCGGAGGTACTCGCTGAGGTTTTCGGCCATCCGCTTCGTCAGCGTGGTCACGAGCACCCGCTGGCCCGCCGCCGTCCGCTCGCGCACACGGGCGACGAGGTCGTCGATCTGCCCCTTGGTCGGGTGGATGACGATCTGGGGGTCGACCAGGCCGGTCGGCCGGATCACCAGGTCCACCACCTGCTCGGAGTGCTTCAGCTCGTAGGGCCCCGGCGTGGCCGAGGTGAACACCGCCTGGAACAGCCGCCCTTCCCACTCTTCGAACCGCAGCGGTCGGTTGTCGAGCGCCGACGGCAACCGGAAGCCGTGATCGACCAGCGTCAGCTTGCGCGAGCGGTCGCCGTTGTACATCGCGCCGACCTGCGAGAGCATGATGTGGCTCTCGTCGACGATCACGAGGTAGTCGTCCGGGAAGTAGTCCAGGAGCGTCCATGGCGACTCGCCCTCGCCCCGCCGGGCGAGGTGACGCGAGTAGTTCTCGATGCCGGTGCAGTAGCCCAGCTCCTGGAGCATCTCGAGGTCGTAGCGCGTGCGCATCTTGATGCGCTGAGCCTCGAGCAGCTTGCCGGCGCGCTCGAGCTCCTCGACCCGCTCTGCGAGCTCGGCCTCGATGACGCCGAGCGCCTGGTTGAGCTTGTCGCGCGGCGTGATGAAGTGCCGCGCCGGGTAGACGTCGAGGCGGTCGCGCAGCTCGGTCACCTCGCCGGTGAGCGGGTCGACGCGCGTGATGCGCTCGATCTCGTCCCCGAACATCTCGATGCGGTAGGCGTGCTCCTCGTAAGCCGGCTGGATCTCGAGCGTGTCGCCGCGCACCCGGAACGTGCCGCGCCGCAGCTCGTAGTCGTTGCGGTCGTACTGGATCTCGACCAGATGGCGCAGCAGCTTGGTCCGGTCGCGCCGCTCGCCCGGCCGGAGCCGGACCACCACCTGCCCGTAGTCCTCGGGCGACCCCAGGCCGTAGATGCAGCTCACGCTGGCCACGATGATCACGTCGCGCCGCTCGAAGAGCGCGCTCGTCGCGGCCAGCCGCAGCCGGTCGATCTCGTCGTTGATCTGCGAGTCCTTCTCGATGTAGGTGTCGGTGCGCGGGATGTAGGCTTCGGGCTGGTAGTAGTCGTAGTAGCTGACGAAGTACTCGACCGCGTTGTCGGGAAAGAACTCTCGGAACTCGCTGTAGAGCTGTGCCGCCAGCGTCTTGTTGTGCGCCATCACGAGCGTCGGCCGGTTGACGGCCTCGATCACCTTGCTCATCACGTACGTCTTGCCGGTGCCGGTGGCGCCGAGCAGCGTCTGGAAGCGCAGGCCTCGCCGCAGGCCGTCGACGATCTTGTCGATGGCCTGCGGCTGGTCCCCGGCGGGCTCGAACGGGCTCACGACCTTGAAATCGGGCATGGCGGCGACCTCGGGTTAGAACGGGGGTTCGATGCCAAGGATAGCCGATGCGGGGTCGCGCGCGGAAGCATCGGCGGGATCGGCGGCGCCGCCCCGGGCCGGTTCCAGGCGCGCTGGACCGGCCCGGGGCACGCGTCGCCCGGCGGCCGGTCAGGGCCGCGGGGTCTTGAACCCCCAGCTCTCGATGTTCCAGGCCTCGCTGGGATGCGACGGGTTCGGCTTGAAGTTGACCACCTCCGGGCTTGCCACGCGCACGTTGACGCGCGCGTACAGCCCGAGCGCCGGGATGTCCTGCATCAGGAGCTGCAGCGCCTGGTGGTACAGCGGCAGCGCCGCCGCGCGCTCGAGCGTGTTCTCGGCCTGCTTGGCGGCCCGGTCGTACGCGGGGTTGCACCACGCCGGGTGGTTGCCGCCGGCCCAGGCGTTCTCGGCGCTGGGGATGTCGGTGCAGTAGTAGCGGCTGACCGGCGGCATCACGCCGAACGAGAACGCGTACTCCGCCAGGTCGTAGCGCCGCCCGAACACCGGCCCGTCCGGCCCGTCGCCGAAGAACGTGTTGGACGCGATGTACTGCAGGCTGGCGTCGATGCCGACGTTCTTGAGGTTCTGCTGCATCAGCAGCGTGGTCTGCTCGCGGTAGGGCCGGCCCTCGGTCGTCATGAGCTCGAGCTCGAGCGGCGTCCCCGCCGGGATCGTGAGGTCCTTGGTCGCGCCGTCCAGCCCCACCGCGATCGGGCAGGTGATGTTCTTCTCGGCCTCGCGGATCCCGTCTCCATCGCCGTCCTTGAAGCCGAAGTCGTCGAGGATCCGCTTCGCAGCTTCGGGGTCGTAGTCGTAGGCGACCAGCATGTCCTCGGGCGGGTACGCCCAGTGCTCCTCGGGCACGAAGGTGTGCGCGATGCGCGACTTGCCGAGCATGACCTCGTCGACCATGTTCTGGCGGTCGGTGGCATGGGCCACCGCCTGCCGGATCGGGAGGCACGCTCCGAGCGGCGGCCGGTCGTCCACCGGGTCGAGGTTGAAGTTCATGTGCTCCCACGTCGTGCCGGTGAGGTAGCTCGACACGATCTTCCCGTCGGCCACGGCGGCGTCGATGACCTCGGCCTGGCTGACGTCGAGCCCGTCGGTGGTGGCCACGTCGATCTCGCCGGCGACGGCGGCCTGGATCAGCGAGTCGCCGTTCGGGATGAACCGGTGCACGACCTTGTCGAGGAACGGCAGGCCTTCCGGGGCGCGCCAGTAGTGAGGGTTGCGCACGAGCGTGACGTTGTCGCCCGACACCCATTCGTCGACCATGTACGCGCCGTAGGCGTAGGGCTTGCGGGTGAACGCCTCGTCCTTCAGGATGGCTCCGGCATCCATGTCCGCCATCTTGGTCTGACCGTCCGCGCCGGGCTGGTGGCGCGGCAGGGGAGTGTAGAAGTTGGAGTAGTAGGTCTGGTCGGTGAACCCCGGCAGGCTCTTCCACTCGACCGTGGCATCGTCGACGGCGGTGTAGCTCGCCGTCCGCTCGCAGACGTACTTGCTCACCGGCGTGAGCGGGTCGCAGCTGAGCGCTTGCGCGAAGACCGAGTCGTGGGCCGTCACCGGTGTGCCGTCCTGCCACGTCACGCCCTCGACGATCCGGAAGCGGACGGTGAGCTGCGGCAGGTCCGCCACCTGCTGGGTGGCGGTCACGACCTCTTGGGTTTCAGGGTCTACATAACGGCCGCCCGCTGCGACCGAGACCCGCTCGAGCACGGCGTCGGGTCCGTCGTCCTCGATCTTGGGCAGCGCCTCGAGGATGACCGGCTGGTGGTCGAAGTCGAGGGTGTCGATCGGCCCGTCGTACAGGCTGTGGAAGATGTGCGACGAGGCCAGCATGCCGGTCCCGTAGAGGTACAGCGAGTCCGGCTCCTGGCCCTGCCCGATGATCAGCGTGCCGCCCGGGGCGGCGGCGTCGAACGACATGTTGTCGACGGCCGGGCCGGCCGGCGCCGGCGCCGCGGTTGCCGGGGCCGGCGTGGCGTCCAGGGCGGGCGCCACCGACGTGGGCGACGGGCTCCCGCCCGTGCCGCCGCACGCGGCGGCGGCGACGAGGCATGCCAACGCCGCGGCGGCGTCGTTTCGGATTCGGCGGGTCATCGTGATCTCCTCCTCCGCATGAGCCGATGGCGATCGGCCGGATCGCGTGCGCCCGGTCAGGGCATCACGCGGCGAGCGCCGGCCGGGCGGGATGGCCTCGCGCGCTGACCCGCAAGCCGGCGTTGGCGCACAGGGTATCCGCGATCCGCTCGCCTGTCAACGGCGTCGCCGCTGCAGCCCGAACGGCAGGTACGCGCGCGGCGTCGCGCCCCCGGGCGGGGGAGCGGTCGAGGGCCGCCGCGTGGCGGTCGCGGGCCGGGTCGGCGTCGGCGTGAAGGTGCGGACCCCGGCAGGCGTCCGTGTCGCCGTCGGCGACGGTGTCGCGGTCCGCGCGGGCGTCGCGCGGACGGTGGCGCTCGCCGTGGCGGTCGGCTCGGGCGTGGCCGTCGGCGTCGGCGTGTCGGTGGGCGTGTCGGTCGGCGACGGGCTGGGGGACGGGGACGCGGGCGGGGTGTCCGACGGCGTCGGCGTCGCGGTCGCCAGGGTCGGCGGCAGCGGGCCGCGGAGCACCTGCACGCTGCCGACCGATCGGCGGTCCAGCGGCGCATCGTCGGGGAAGCCGAGGTGGAGGTCTGCCGCGCCGTCGGCGTCGGTGTCGGCCAGCACGGCCGTGATGCCGGCGTTGCCCGCGCCCACGCCGGGGCCGCGGACCACGAGCGGCGCGCCCGCCGGGTCGACCGGCCGCACGCCGGCGCCGGGCAGCGGCCCGCGCAGGCCGTAGACGACGCCCGAGCCCCCGACGGCCCACGGCGCGGCTGCCACGAGGTCGACTTGCGTGTCGCCGTCGAGGTGGCCGGCCGCGACCGTCCACCCCAGCCGCCCCTCCGGATCGGTGCCGACGAGCTCGAGGTGAGGGAGATCCGCCAGGGCATGCCGCCCGGCGGGCAGCGGGCCCGGGAGCACGGCGATCCGACCGACCCGCTGCCCGTCGAGCGGCATGCCGACGACGAGGTCGCCGCGCCCGTCGCCCGTCAGGTCGGCGATGGCGAGCGGTTGACCGCGGCAACTGCAGGTGCCGGGCGAGAACGCCCCGCCGAAGTAGTCCTCGGCCGCTCCGACGACCTCGATCTCGGCCGACGCCGTGGCCAGGTCGGTGACGCCGCCGCGCCCCGCACGCCCGAGGAACGCGTGCACGGCCCCGCCGTTCGCCGGCGCGTCGCGGGCGGCGAAGGCGCTGACGACGAGGTCGTCGACGCCGTCGCCGTCGACGTCGCCGGCCTGCAGCGACGACCCGAAGAAGGTCCTGGCGGCCGGCCCGACGATCGTCCAGTCGGCCGCCTGGCTCTGCAGGTCGATGCGCCGCCCGCGGGCGATCGGTCCCCACCACACGAACACCGCTCCGGTGGAGTCCGCCCGGAAGACGGCCGCGACGGCAAGGTCGCGCCTCCCGTCGGCGTTGAAGTCGCCGACGGCGAGCTCGGTCCCGAGCCGGTCCGAGTCCAGCCGATCGCTCTGGCCGGTGATGAACGCGTCGGGCTGGAGGTCGATGAAGTCGAAGTTGCCGCCGGCGGTTCGGCCGCCGAACATGACGTACACGGCGCCGGCGTTGGCCCGGTCGCCGGGATCGGCGAGGAGCGAGCCGAGGATCAGGTCGTCGATGCCGTCGCCGCTGACGTCGCCGGCGGCCACCGCGGCACCCATCCGCGCCTCGCGCCCGGCCCCGATGAACGCCCAGTCGCGCTGCGAGACGGTGTTGAGGTCGGTGAACGGCCGCCACGCCCGCCGGCCGAAGACCGCGTAGGCACGCCCGACGATGTTGCGGCCCGCCTGCGACCCCCAGTGGGCGCCGACGACGAGATCGGCCACGCCGTCGGCATTGACGTCGCCGGCGCGCAGGTCGTTGCCGAGCTGGTCCTTGTCGACGGCGCCGGCCACGATCGCCGCCGCCGGCGTTTCCGCGAGGTCGAAGACGACCTCGGCGGCCGGGGCGGGCATGGCGTCGCGGGGATGCGCTGCCGCGGCCAGCATCACGGTCGCCGACAGGGCGGCGCCGGCCAGCCGCGCGCCGTGCGGCCGGCGCGGCGAGGGGTGCATCGCACGATTATGGCCCGCGCCGCCCGCCCCCCCAAGTTTGCGCGGTCGGTTCCCGCTGCCCGTCGTGTACAATGGAACGCATGACCGCTTCCCGGGCATGCCGCGCTCCCAGGCGTGCGCCATGGTAGTGGGCGCCGCCACCGTGACGTTCCGGCTGCACGCCGCGGGATCCCTCAAGGAGAAGCGCAGCGTCGTCAAGCGGATGACGGCCCGTGTCCGCGACCGGTTCAACGTCGCGGCGGCCGAGGTCGATGACCACGATGCGTGGGGGGTGATCACCCTAGGCCTGGCCTGCGTGTCGACCGAAGCCGCGCACGCGCACGCGGTCCTCCAGCGCGCCGTCGACTGGCTCGCCGAGCAGCGCCTCGACGCGGACCTGGTCGACTACACGATCGAGATGTGCTAGCCCCATGGGCAGCCCCCCGGCGAGGAGCGATTCGGCATGACACGAGGCGAGTGGGAGGCCATCCACGCGGTGGCGAACGTCGCGGCGAGCTTCCTGTCCTTCCTGCTGTTCCTCGCCCTGGTGGCGGTGATCGTTGGCCTCTTCATGCTCTGGCGCGGCCTCCGGCTCGCGCGCGGGCACCTCGCCGCGGCGGCGCCGCGCGCCGTGGCGCGCGTGCTCGCCGTTCAAGCGGGGACGACGGCCGTCGCCGATGCCGTGGTCGCGCCGCAAGTGCGGCTGCTCAGCCGTTGGGCGGGGGCCAAGGCCGGCGCGCGTGCGCTGTGGCGCGGCACGGGCGCCGACGGGCAAGGGGGAGGCCATCCCGCTTAAGGAGTCGTCAAGAAACAACCCACCCTGGGAGCGCCGCCTTCCAGGCGGCATCGGACGACGCAGGCCGGCAAGATGCCGGCGTTCCCAGCAGTGGCCTT
>QEVT01000177.1 GCA_003576755.1 bacterium
CGCCCATCTGCCCCGCGCCGACCAGCGCCACGTGGCAGCGCGCGATGTCGCCCACGGTGTCGCGGGCGAGCTGGACGGCGGCGGACGGCACGCTGGCCGCGCGGCTGCCGATCGCCGTCTCGCGCCGGGCGCGCCGCCCGGCGCGCTGCGCGGCGACGAAGAGGGCGTCGAGGACGGGCCCGCTGGCCCCCAGCGCGCGGGCCTCGGCCGCGGCCTGGCCGACCTGGCCGAGGATCTCGGCCTCGCCGACGATCATCGAGTCGACCCCGGCGGCCACCGCCATCAGGTGGCGCATGGCGGCGGGCCCGGCGGCGATGTAGAGGTGCGGCTCGACGGCCGCGCGGGCGACGCTGGCGCCCTCGGCCAGCGCGTCGATCAGCGGCGACGCTTCGGGCACGCCGTCGGGGGGCGCCTCACCGTCGAGGGCCGCGTACAGCTCGGTCCGGTTGCACGTCGACAGGATGACGACCTCGCGCAGGCCGGCCGGCCGACCGGTGCCCGCCAGCCAGCCGAGCATGCTGCGCAGCGAGGTCGGCGTGAAGGCCAGCCGCTCGCGCACCGCTACCGGCGCCGTGTGAAACGAGAGTCCGATGCAGACGAGGTTCATGCGTTACCCGCGGCCGTGGCGGTGCCGCGGACGGGGATTATAGCGATCCTCGGGGGTGGGGCCAGTCCAAAAGAAGTCCGAAGTCGGGAGGGGCGCGGCGGGGGCGCGGCGCGACGGCCGGACGGGGATCAGGGCGCGGGCGCCGCGCCGCCGGATGGCGGCACGGCGGTGGCTTCGGGCGTGGGCGTCGGCGGCGGCTCGAGGGCGAGGAAGCGCTCGCGGAGCGGCGCATACGCGGCGGGGTCGAGCTGCAGCACCCACTGCTCCGAGCTGCCGACCATCACGTAGCCGGGGTTGGCGACGGTGTCGTCGATCTGGAACGTCAGGATGTCGGCCGGGTTCAGCCCGCGGCCGAGCGGCGCCAGCGAGAGGATCTCCTCGGGCGTGAGGTCGGTGTCGACGGCCTTGGACACCGCCGGCAGCAGTCGAGGCAGGTCGAGGATCACGCCGAGGCTGGTGGCGCGCTCGCGGATGGCCATCAGCACCTGCATCTGGCGGCGCGAGCGGTCGAAGTCGCTCGTCGAGTAGCGCGAGCGGGCGTACTGCAGCGCGCGGGCGCCGTCCATGTGCTGTCGTCCGGGGAGGAACGTGATGGTCATGGTTCCGCACTGGCCATCCGGGTAGTGGCTGTCGACCAGCCCGACGGTCGGGTCGTCGGCCGACGGCGGCACGTCGACGTCGATGCCATCGAGGGCATCGACGATCTGCTCGAAGCCCCTGAAGTCCACCACCACGTAGCGGTGCACCGGCAGGTCGAGGCTGCGCTGGATGACCTTCTTGACGAGGTTGGGCCCGCTGCCCGGCACCGGCGTGCCGTTCTCGAACTGCGTGCCGTACACGTTGGCCGTGGTGATCTTGGCCGCCCCGTGCACGTCGTCGATGTAGACGTACAGGTCGCGGGCGATCGACAGCATGGCCACGCGCCGGGTCTGCGGGTCGGCGCGCACGAGGATCATCGTGTCGGTCCGTTGGGCGAGGCTGGTCGAGCGGCCGCAGTCGTCGGCGTCGAGCCCGAGGAGCACCACGTTGATGGGGCCGTGCTTCTCCCAGACGTTGACGTCGTCCTGGCTGGGCGGCGGGGTACCCAACGCCGCCGCCGCCGCGGGCGTAGGGGCGGGCGCCAACGGCGCCGCCCGCGTGCCCGCCAGGCTGAGCACGGTGCCGGCGACCAGGACCGTCACCGTGACGGCGGTCGCCGCCATGCCCGCGAACAGGGCCAGGAACAGGACGCGCAGCCCCCAGCCGGAACGTCGAAGGGCAGGGGCGGGAGCGGCGGGCAAGGGCGAGGTCGGCTGCTTCATAGCGCGGAGGCCGTCGATCGGCGGCGACATCATAGCATGCCCCCGGCGGGCGCCGGAAGTCGCACGCCTGCCGGGCAGCCGCCGTTTGGCCGCCGTCCCGCATGCCGTCTACAATGCGTGCAGGCGGACCGGCCCGCCGCCCGACGGCCCCAGGCGACGCGCGCCGGCGGGGCCGCCGGCGCCAGGCGATCCGGCCGCGGGAGGCTCATGTGCACATCGACCCCATCGACCCGCCGGAGGCGGCGCTCGTTGCGTACCTCGAGGCCCAGGCGGCCGCCCCCACCGACCCGTGGGCGACCGTCCTCACCCGGACGGTCGAGATGCTGGCCGCGGCGTTCGCACACTACCACTGGACGGGCATCTACCTCGTCGAGGGCAGCGACCTCGTGCTCGGTCCGTTCGTCGGCCACCCCACCGAGCACGTGCGGATCCCCATCGGCCACGGCATCTGCGGCGCTGCCGCCGCGGAAGGCGCGACCATCGTGGTCGACGACGTGCACGCCGACCCGCGCTACCTGGCGTGCTTCGTCTCGACCCGCAGCGAGATCGTCGTACCGATCCGAGACGGCGCGCGGGTGATCGGCGAGATCGACATCGACAGCGACCGGCCGGCCGCGTTCGGCGCGGCCGACCGGCGGCTGCTCGAAGCCGTCGCCGAACGCCTCGCGCGGCTGGCGCCCGCCGCGGCGTCGGCGGGCTGACGCGGCGATGGGCGAC
This sequence comes from bacterium, assembly GCA_003576755.1. Taxonomy (GTDB): domain Bacteria; phylum Chloroflexota; class Anaerolineae; order Epilineales; family Epilineaceae; genus UCB3. Next base: position 2,626 of record QEVT01000177.1, read on the forward strand.
CTCCAAGCCATCGGCGAGGCGATCCTCGCCCGCCTCGAGGCCAAGCACGCCCAGCGCGAGGCGATGCTCGCCCTCAGCCGGAGCGTGGTGCAGCACGCCGCGCGCGCCATCCGGGCCATCCATCGCGGGGAGTGGTCGGAGGCCGAGGCCGAGGCCGCTGCCGCGGGGCGCCTGCTGGCCGAGATGCACGCGGCGTCCACCGCGCACCCCGACCTGGCTTCCGCGGGCTACATGCTCGACGCCCAGAAGGAGCTCGCCGAGGCGCACCTCACACGCGCCCTGGTGCGCGGAACGGAGCTCCCGTCGCCCGCGGACCTCGGCGTCGACGACGCGGCGTGGCTCAACGGCCTGGGCGAGGCTGGCGGCGAGCTGCGCCGCGCGGCGCTGGACGCCATCCGGCGCGACGACACGGCGGCGGCCGAGGCCATCCTCGAACGGATGCAGGACATCTACGCCTTCCTGACGACGGTCGACTTCCCGGCGGTCATCACGCGCAACATCAAGCAGACCAACGACATGGTGCGCGGCGTCACCGAGCGCACGCGCGGCGACCTGACGCTGGTGATGCGGCAAGAGCGCCTGCAGGCGGCCCTCGACCGGTTCGAGGCGCGGGCCGGCGCGGCGGGCATCCCGATCGAGGGCGACGATGTTTCTCGATGAGGCCACCATCGACGTGCAGGCCGGCGACGGCGGCAACGGCATCGTCGCCTTCCACCGTGAGAAGTTCGTGCCGCGCGGCGGGCCGACCGGCGGCCACGGCGGCCGGGGCGGCGACGTCGTGCTGGTGTCCGACGAGGGGCTGAACACGCTCCACAAGTTCCGCTTCACGCAGCGCTACGAGGCCGGGCGCGGCGGGCACGGCGGCGGCTCCAACCGCCACGGCCGCGACGGCGAGGATCTCGAGATCACGGTGCCGGTGGGGACGCTGGTGACCGACGCGGTCACCGGCGATCTGCTGGCCGACCTGGTGGCGCACGGCCAACGGGTGGTGGTGGCGCGGGGCGGGCGCGGCGGGCGCGGGAACAGCGCGTTCAAGAGCCCGACGCACCAGGCGCCTCGCATCGCCGAGAAGGGCGAGCCCGGCGCGCGCCTGCGGATCCGGCTCGAGCTCAAGCTCATCGCCGACGTCGGCGTCATCGGCATGCCCAACGCCGGCAAGAGCACCCTGCTGTCGGTGGTCAGCGCGGCGCGGCCCAAGATCGCCGACTATCCCTTCACGACGCTGGTGCCGAACCTCGGCGTGGTGGAGGTCGGCTACGACACGCTCGTGCTGGCCGACGTGCCCGGCCTCATCGCGGGGTCGAGCACGGGCCACGGCCTCGGCGACCGCTTCCTCCGCCACGTCGAGCGCACCCGCCTCTTGCTGCACCTCGTGGACGGGTCGGCGCCCGACCCGCTGACGAACTTCGACATCATCAACCGCGAGCTGCGCGCGTTCGACCTGGCGCTGGCCGACCGTCCGCAGATCGTGGTGGTCACCAAGGTCGACCTTCCGGACGTGCGGGCCCGCTGGCCGGCGCTCCGCGCCGCCCTGGCCGAGCGCGGCCACCCCGACGCGTGGGCCATCAGCGCGCTGACCCGCGAGAACGTCGACGCGCTGATGCGGCACACGCTCGCGGCGGTCCGGGCGCTGCCCGTGCCGGTGGCCGCGCCCGAGACCGTGCCGGTCCTGCGTCCGGCGGCCCTGGACGACGACGCGTTCGCCATCGCCGACCTCGGCGGTGGCACCTACCGGGTCACCGGCCGGCGCGCCGAGCGGGCCGCCGCGATGACCGACTGGGCGAGCGAGGACGCGGTGCTGCGCTTCCAGCGCATCCTCGACGCCATGGGGATCCGCGCCGCGCTCCGGGCGCGCGGCGTGCGGCCGGGCGACACCGTCCACATCGGGCCGGCCGAGCTGGAATGGGTGGACTGACGGCCGGTGCGCGCCGCGTCGGGGTCTTCGGCGGCACGTTCGACCCCGTTCACGTCGGCCACCTGATCATCGCCGAGGAAGCGCGCCACGCGCTGGGGCTCGACGCGGTGCTGTTCGTCCCCGCGCGGCGGTCGCCGCTCAAGGCGCACGAGCCGCGCGCCGACGATGCCGCGCGCGTGGCGATGCTCGAGGGCGCGATCGCCGGCCAACCGGCGTTCACGGTCCACCGCGTCGACCTCGACCGCCCACACCCCAGCTACACGGTCGACACGCTGGCGCACCTGCGGGCCGAGCTCGACACGGTGACCGACTGGTGGTTCGTCCTCGGCGCCGACGCCCTGGCGGATCTCCCGGCGTGGCACGCGCCCGGCCGCGTCGTGGCGCTGGCCCGGCTCGCCGTGTTCGACCGCCCCGGCGCCGCGCCGGACATGGCAGCGCTCGCGGCAGCGGTCCCGGGGCTGGCAGGGCGCGTCGACCGCGTCCCCGCGCCGCTCGTCGGCATCTCGGCCACCGACCTCCGCCAGCGCGTGGCGGCCGGGCGGCCGATCCGCTACCAGGTGCCGGCGGCCGTCGAGGCCTACGTCCACGCACACGGGCTCTACGGAAGCGGCGGGGCGCCCGACGCGGGCGGGCGGGCCACGGACGGGCGCGATGCTGGCGGAGATGGCACAGGCGGACGCGCGCCAGGACGCGGAAACGACCGATGACGCGCCCGGGGGATGCCCGAGTCCGGGCGCGTGTCGCGCGAGGCAGCCGGCTGACGGTGTGCGCAGCGCTGCTGGCGGCTGCCGCCTGCGCACCGTCGGCGTCCGCCACGCTGCCCGCCGGCGGCCGGCTGCCCGCGGCCCCGCCCGGATGGCGGATGGTTCACGCGGCCGACGCGGTCGCGCCATCCGTGGCCGCGCTGGCCCGCGACGCGCGCACGACGCCGGTCGAGGCCGCCCATGGGGTGTACGTTCCGGCCGCCGCGGGCGGGCCCGGGTCGACGGCGGCCGGCGCGGCGGCGGCGATCACCGTGACCGTGGCGCACTACGCGGATGCCGCCGGCGCCCAGGCGGCCTACAACGGGTGGTTCGCGACCTTCGGGTTCATGGCATCGGCCGAGCGCACCCCGCTCGACCTCGGGACGCAGGCCGAACGCTTCGACGCCGGGGCGCCGCCACTGCACGCCGGCCTGGCGCGTGACGATCGCCGCTTCGTGGTGGTCGAGGCCGGGCCTCGCGTCGACGGCGCGGCACGCGACGGGGCGATCGCGGCCCTCTTGGCCGCTGGCCTGGAGGCGGGCGGTGCCACCGCAGGGCCGGCGGCGGAGCCGCGGCTCGGCACGACCACCCCTGTCGCCCCCGAGGCGCCATCGCCGTGACGACCCTCCATCGCACGCCGCCGCCGCGCCTGCTCGTGGCGACGCTCAACCCCGGCAAGCGGCGCGAGCTCCGGCGGCTGCTGGCGGACCTGCCGACCGCGCTCGTCGGTCCGGCCGACCTCGGGCTGGACCTCGACGTCGCCGAGACCGGCGACACGTTCGCGGCCAACGCGGCGCTGAAGGCGCACGCGTTCGCCGCGGCCGCGGGCATGCCGGCGCTGGCCGACGACTCCGGGATCGAGGTCGACGCCCTCGGCGGGTTCCCGGGCGTGCGGTCGGCGCGCTGGGCGCCGGGATCGGACGCGGATCGCGTCGCGGCGCTGCTGGCCCGCCTGGCGGACGTGCCGCTCCCGGATCGGACCGCCCGCTTCCGGGCCGTCGTGGTCCTGGCCTGGCCTGACGGCACCGTGCTGGATGCCGAGGGCGTCGTCGAGGGCCGCATCGCGGAGCGGGCGGTCGGGACGGGCGGGTTCGGCTACGACCCGGTGTTCCTCGTGGAGGACGGCGGATACGACGGGCGGCGGACGATGGCCGAGCTGTCGGCGGAAGCGAAGGACCGGCTCAGCCACCGCGGCCGGGCGGTGCGGCGACTGAGCGCCGCGCTGCGCGCGGCGTGGCGCGTGGGCTGACCACGCGCGGGACACGGGCCGCCGTTCGGGCACCCCGCGGCCGCGCCACCGGCCCGCATCGCGCCGGGCAGCGGGCCGATGGAGCCGCGGGGCGTCGGCACGGCACCCTCGGCCGCGGCCCGCGCCGGCAGCCACCGGCTCACGTTACCTCACATTTAATCAAGATCGCGCGTGCCGCCGCGTATCCCTTCCGCGACGTCGTGCGTCTTCTCATGTGGAAGATGCGATGGGCCGCGCGAAGATCGCCAAGTCCTCCGACGGCCGCATCGACCCGCGTTGGACGGTTTGGATTTGCGGAAGCCATTTGGTTTGGTTGCAGGGGACAAATCAGGGGACGGGACACGCGGGGCTGGGCAACCAGCCCCGCGCCCAATTTAACGCCCCGCTCCTGCCGATGCGCGCTGCGGCCGATCGCCGCGCCTACGACGCCATGATCGCTTCGAACTCCGTGCGGTCGATGGTCTCGACCTCGATCAGGCGCCGCGAGACGGCGTGGAGCTTCTCGATGTTGCTGCGGAGCACCTGCGCGGCGCGCTCGTGCGCCGACGCGACGATGCGCTTGACCTCGGCATCGATCTGCTCGGCGATCTCTTCGGAGTAGTTGACCCGTTCGCCGATCTCGCGGCCGAGGAACACCATCTCGTCGCGCTCGCCGAACGTGACCGGGCCGAGGACCTCGCTCATGCCGTAGCGGGTCACCATGTCGCGCGCCAGCCCGGTGACCCGCTCGAGGTCGTTGGAGGCGCCGGTGGTCACCTCGTCGAAGACGATCTCCTCGGCCGCGCGGCCGCCGAGCAGCCCGGCGATCTCGTCCTCGAACTTCGAGCGGACGTAGACCGTGCGGTCCTCCTGCGGCAACGGCATGGTATAGCCCAGCGCCATGCCGCGCGACACGATCGTGATCTTGTGCACGGGATCGCAGTGCTTGAGCTGGTTCATCACCACCGCGTGCCCCGCCTCGTGGTACGCGATGATCTTGCGCTCTTCGGGCGAGATGATGCGCGTGCGGCGCTCGGGGCCGGCGATGACCTTCTCGATCGCCGCCTGGAGGTCCGACATGTACACCGCGCGGCTGTTGTGGCGCGCGGCGAGGATGGCGCCCTCGTTGATGAGGTTCTCGAGGTCGGCGCCGCTGAAGCCCGGCGTCTGGCGCGCCAGGACATCGAGGTCGACGTCGCTGGCCAGCGGCTTGCCGCGCGTGTGGACCTCGAGGATGGCGCGGCGGCCGCGCATGTCCGGCCGGTCGATGACGACCTGCCGGTCGAACCGCCCCGGCCTGAGCAGCGCCGGGTCGAGGATGTCGGGGCGGTTCGTCGCCGCGATCACGATCACGTTCGTGTCG
>QEVT01000178.1 GCA_003576755.1 bacterium
GCACCGCCGCCCCGCTGGCCACCGCCACGGCGACGCGCACCGCCACCCGTCCGCCGGCGTCGGCCACCGCCACGCGGACCCCCGTGCCGAGCGCGACCGCGCCCAACCCGCTGCCGTCCGCCACCGCCGGGTCGGCGCCCGCCAACAGCATCCTCGTCGGCCGTGTCGAGGTGCAGGGCCGCGCCGATTGGACCGGCAGCACGGTCTGGGTCGACGACGTGGCGCGCGCGACGACCGGCGACAACGGCCGGTTCATCGTGCTGGGCGTCACGGCGGGCAAGCACGTGGTCGAGGCGCGGCGCGCGGGCGCGCTCGGCAGCCGCGGCACGTTCGACGTCGCCGCCGCCCAGGTCAAGGACGTCGGTGCGACGCGGCTGGCGACGGGCGACGTCCTGTCCAACGGCGCCGTCGACCTGTTCGACCTGTTGCTCGTCTATGCCGCCGCCGGCCGCTGCGTGGGCAACCCGAGCTATCAGGCGTTCGTCGACCTCGACGGCAACGGGTGCATCAACGCGGCCGACGCGCAGCTCGTCTCGGGCAACGTCGGGCGCTCGGGGCCGACGGGGTGGACGGTCGACCCGTAGACGGGCAACGGGCGGTGACCGGTGTCAGTCGGCGGGCGCCGTCGGCGCGCCGCCGTCCTGCGGCAGGGTGCCGACCACCGCCTCGATGAGCCCGGCCAGCCGCGCCGCGGCCGCCGCCCCGACGGCCGTCACTTCGGCGTGGAGGTCGCCCTTGGGCACGTCGGCGGCGGCCGTCGGTTGCGCCAGCGCCACGGTGTTGGTGATCAGCGACAGCCCGAGGACCGTCATCCCGGCGTGGCGTGCCACCACCACCTCGGGCGCCGTGCTCATCCCCACGGCATCGGCGCCCGCCGCGCGCAGGAAGCGCAGCTCGGCCGGCGTCTCGAAGCTCGGCCCGGCCACCATCGCGTACACTCCGCCATGCGCGCGCAGGCCGTGCTCGAGCGCCAGCCGGCGCGCGGTCGCCGCGAGGTCGGGGTGGTAGGCGCCGGTCATGCCGGGGAACCGCGGGCCGATGGCGGCATCGTTCGGGCCGGCCAAAGGGTGCAGCCCCGCCATGCCGGGCAGGAAGAGGTGGTCCTCGATCACCATCACGTCGCCCGGGCGATAGTCCGGGTGGATGCCGCCGGCCGCGTTGGTGACGATGAGCGTCTTCGCCCCGAGCGCGTGCAGCACCCGGACGTTGAACGTGACGGCGGCCGGCGAGTAGCCCTCGTAGAGGTGCGCCCGCCCAGCGGCGATCGCCACCGGGCGGCCGGCGAGCCAGCCGAGCACGAGCTGGCCGGCATGGCCGTCGACCGTCGAGACCGGCCAGCCCGGGATGTCGGCGTACGGCAGCCGCAGGGCGCCAGACACCCGGTCGGCCATGCCCGAGAGGCCGGACCCGGCCACGATGCCGACGGCCGGCCGGCCTGGCCAGCGGGCCGCAACGGCGGCGGCGGCGGCGGCCGGGCCGGCGTGGGCCACCGTCACAACCGCCCGAGGAGCTCGGCCTTCTTGCGCTCGAACTCCTCGGGGCTGACGAGCCCCCGCTCGCGCAGCTCGCCCAGGCGCTCGATGGCGGCCGGGATGTCGACCGTCGGCGCGCCGGACGGGACGGCGCGCGCGATGGCGTCGAAATCTTCCTTGTTGTCGAGCATCACCCGCTTGAAGCCGAGGGGGTCGGCGATCCACTCGAAGCGGTTGAGGCCGATGTCGCTGCCGGTGATGATCTCGATGTCGCCGTAATCGAGCAGGCGGCCGGCGGCGGACTGCCGCAGGACGACGTCGTTGACCTTGTCGAGGTTGGAGTCGGTGACGGTCTTGGCCACGAGGCCGTTGACCTCGATCACGCGCCGCGTGGTCACGATGTACAGCTTGTTCCACCAGCGCGCGACGGCGACGGCGAGGCTGGCAAGCGCCCAGAGCGCGGCGACGGCCGCCAGCGCCACCACGGCCGGGCGCGCCGCCCCGACCGTCGCGGCGCCGTCGCCGCGCGCCCAGACGGCCACGGCGACCGCCAAGAGCGCCCCCACCCCATTGACCGCCACCGACTGCGCGAGGGTGATCCAGTGCTGTCGCGCCTTGAGCTGCACCGACTCGCCCGTCGCCAACAGATCGTTCAGATAGCCGTCGCTCATGGCTCCCTCGATTGTTCTCCGGTCGCCGGCCTGGCGGATGCCAGGCCGGAATACATCTGCGTCGTCGACAGGTTGGCGTGGCCCAGGAGTCGCTGGACCTCGCGCAGCGCAGCCCCGTCGTGGAGCAGGTGCGCGGCGAAGCTGTGCCGGAGCGTGTGCGGCGTGACCGGCACCCGGATGCCAGCGCTCTCGACGTACTCCTTGATGATCAGCCACAGGCCTTGGCGGGTGAGCCGCGCGCCGCGGGGGTTGAGGAAGAGCGCGCGCTCGTCGCGGTTCTTGAGGTATGCCACCCGGCCCTCGTCGAGGTAGTCGCGCAACGCATGGACGGCGCGGATCGGCATCGGGATCACCCGCTCCTTCTGAGCCTTGCCGAAGCACCGAACCGTGCCGGAGGCCAGGTTGACGTCGCCGGTGTTCAGGGCCACCAGCTCGCTGACGCGCATCCCGGTGGCGTAGAGGACCTCGATCATCGCGGCATCGCGCAGGGCTTTGGGTCCGGAGCCGCGCAGCGGCTCGGCGAGCAGCCGATCGACGTCCTCGTCGCCGAGCGTGTGCGGCGCACGGCGCTCGACGTGCGGCGCTTCCAGCGAGGCCGTCGGGTCGTTGGCGATGCTGCCCGCCGTGACCAGGTAGTGGAAGAAGCTCTTGGTGGCCGCGACCTTGCGTGCGATCGTGGCTTGCAGGTAGCCGCGGTCGCGCAGGTGGACCACGTACGCCGCGACGTCCGTCGCGGTGATCGCCGGCCAGATCAGGCCGTCGCGCCCGCGCGCGACGAACGCGACGAGCTGGTTGAGGTCGTTGCGGTACGCCGTCAAGGTGTGGGCGCTGTAGCCCCGCTGGACCTCGATGTGCTGGAGGAAGGCCTCGATCTGTTCCTGCACGGCGGCTCCTTCTCGGGCAACCGATGCCCGCTGCGTGTCGGGCCCTGCGTCCCGTTCGCATGCCTAGTCTATACGACTTTGCATAATCGCGCAAGGCCCCGCCGAACCCTGTGCGGCGCACCCACGCGCGCGCGCGGCTGTGATATGATGTTGACATGATCCCGGAACCGCTCGGCGGCCACGTGCTGGCCTGGATCGTGGTCGCGATGCTGCTCTACGCCCTGGCCACCAACCTGATGTGGGCGGCACGGCACGCGGCGCGCGTCCCGTGGTGGTGGCCGTCGTGGGCGAACGCCCGGCACGCCGAAGCCACGGCCTATGGCCTCTACATGCTCGGCATCCCCGTGGCCGCCGTTCTTTGGCGCGTTCCCGGGCTGCATGCGGCCAACCTGGGGCTGCCGATGCCCGACGCCGCGCCGATGGCTGCCACCGGCGCCCCGGGGCCATGGGCCACGGCCGCCATGCTCGCCTCGGGGGCGGTCGCGACGTGGGGGATCGTGGCCGGCGGGCGCTGGTGGCATGCCGTCGCCACCGGCGGCGCGCGCGCGATGACGGTTCGCGCGCCGGGTCCGGCGCTGGTGGGGCACGTGGCCCTCGCGGCGCTCCTGCACGAGGCCCACTGGGCGTTCTTCCGGGCGGGCGCCCTGTCGCTCGGATTGGGCGGGCACCGCACGGCCGGGGTCTTCCTCGGCCTGGGCCTCTTGGGGATCGAGGCGTGGATGAACCCGGCCGCCCGGGCCGCGGTCCACGACGAAGAGGCGCTCGCCGTACGCGCGCGGACCGCGAGCCTCGCGGTGCTGAGCGCCCTCCTGTTCGTGCTCACCGGGAACACGCTGGTCTGTCTGGCGGCACACCTCGCCACCGGCCTCGGGCTGGCCGCGAGCGGCCTCGTGACCGTGCCGGAACCCGAGCCGGCGTCGCCGACCGAGATCGGGGCGATCGAACCGACGGTGGTGTGACGCCGGCACCGCGCTGGCGGGCGATGCCCGGCCCGGTGGCGGCCGAGGCCGCGGCCCTAGAAGACGAACTGCGACGCGTAGATGCCGGCCAGCAGGAGCACCATCAGGATGGTCGTCCGCATGAGGTCGCGGCGGACGTGGGCGTAGGACTCGTCGAGGTTTTCGGGCGCGGCGGTCATCGTCGCCGAAGCCGCGGTCGTCCGCACGGCCGTCGCGGCAGGCGGCCGGCTGCGGGGGACGCCGGCCACCGGATGCGTGGGCGGCGGCGACGGCGGGCGGCGGCGGGGCTGGGGCTTGCGGGCCATGGTTGCTCCTTGGATGGCGAGGGCGGCACGGCTGGGCGGTGCCGATCGGCCGCCGGGCGGTTGCGCGCGCGCGGCGGAGGTCCGATTATACGCGGTCGCCAGCCGGCGCCGCAAGAACGGGCGGAGCCCCCGCGCGGTGCCGCCGCGCCGGGCACGCGGCGCTCTCTCTGCGCTCGGCGGCGGGCATCGACGGGGCGGATGGCCGCCCGGACCAAGCCGACGGCGGGCGACGGTCAGCGGCCGTCGACGACGCCCTCCAACGGTTGGGCCAGCACGGCGACCAACAGGCGCACCGCGCCTTCGACGTCGCCGAGGTCGACGATCTGGCTCGGCGTGTGGACATAGCGCGACGGGATCGACAGCGCGCCGGTCGGCACGCCGGCGCGGCTGGTCTGGATCGCCATGGCGTCGGTCGTGCCGCCGGTCAGGACCTCGAGCTGCACCGCGATGCCCGCCTGCTCGGCGCGCCGCTCGAGAAGGGCGCGGACGCCGCGGTGGGCGATCATGCCGCCGTCCTTGACCTTGATGGCCGGGCCGTGGCCGAGCCGCACGGCCATCGGCCGTGCCTCGGGCGTGTCGCCGGTGCCCGTGACGTCGAGCGCGACGGCCATGTCGGGCGCCACCCCGAACGCGCTGGGGGCGGCGCCGCGCACGCCGATCTCCTCCTGGACGGTGAACACGCCGAACACCTCGTTGGGCCCCGGCGCCAGGCGGCGCAGCGTCTCGACCAGCACGGCACACCCGATGCGGTCGTCGTGGTTGGGCGTGATCGGTCGCCCGTTGGACCAGTCCACGCCGTGCCGGAACGCCGCGGCGTCGCCGACCTTCTGCCGCACGCCGGCCCGCTCGCGCGCGCCGACGTCGATGAACAGCTCGTCGAGCTTCGGCGCCTTGGAGGCGTCGTCGCGCTTCTCGCTGCCGATCACGCCGACGGTGCCGTCCTCGAACGCCACGCGCGTGCCGATCAGGTTGCCGGTCAGGATGCCGCCCACCGGCGCGAAGCGCAGGAAGCCCTCGGCGTCGACGTGCGTGACGATCACGCCGATCTCGTCCATGTGCGCGGCCAGCATGACCTTGGGGGCGGCCGCGGCGCCCCCCGCGGCCGCCTTGCGGACGACGAGGTTGCCCAGCGCGTCGACGCGCGTGTCGTCGACGTGGCCTTCGAGCAGGCGCAGGACGACCTCGCGGACGGCCGCCTCGTGCCCGCTCGGGCCCCATGCTTCGGCCAGGGTCTGAATCAGGTCCTTCATCGCGCGACGACCTCCGGCGTCAACCGGTGCAGCGCCGCGCGGACCAGCCGCACGGCGTTTTCGAAGTCCGACTTGCTGATCAGGCTGGCCGGCGTGTGCAGGTACCGGCAGGGGATCGACACGACCGCGGTCGGCACGCCCTCGCGCGCCAGGTGGATCCGTCCGCCGTCGGTTCCGCCGCCCTTGGGAGCCCGGAGCTGATACGGGATGCCCTCGGCCTCGGCGGTGGCGACGAGGTGCCGCACCAGGCGAGGGTCGGCGATCATCGTGCTGTCCATGACGGTGATGGCCGGGCCGTGCCCGAGCCGCGTGACGGGCGTGTCGTCGCGCTTCTTGGGCGTGTCGTCGGTGATGCCGCACTCGAGCACGAACGCGGCCTGCGGGGCCAGGGCGTGGGCTGCCACCCGCGCGCCGCGCAGGCCGACCTCCTCCTGGACGGTGAACACGCCGCACACGTCGAACGGGTAGCGGTCGGCGAGGAGGTCGAGCAGCATCGCGCAGCCGCCGCGGTCGTCGAAGGCCTTGCCGAGGAGCGTCGGGCCGAGGTCGAGCATCTCGGTCGCGAACACGGCGTAGTCGCCGCGCTTGACCCGCCGGGCCGCCGCGTCCCTCCCGTCGGCGCCGATGTCGATGCGCAGGCTCCCGATCGCCACGGCCTGCTCGCGCTCGCCGCCGGCGGTCAGGTGCACCGGCTTGACGCCGATCACGCCCGGCACGCCCGAGCCGCCGACGCGGACCGGCTGGCTGACCAGCACCCGCGCGTCGATGCCGCCGACGGCCTCGAACGACAGCGACCCGTCGTCGCCGATGTCGGTGACCATGAGGCCGACCTCGTCCATGTGCGCCGCGACCATCACGCGAAAGCCGGCGCCGGGATCCGAGACGCCGCCTTCCGGTGGCGCGGCTCCGCGCCGCAGCGCGAACACGTTGCCGATCGTGTCGGCCCACAGCCGGTCGGCATGATCGCGCAGCGCCTCGGCGACGATCCGCCGGACGGCGCCCTCGTTGCCGGACACGCCCGGCGCCTCGCTGAGGCGCCGCAGCAGGTTCACGTCCATCCGGTGCCCCCTCAGTCGCTCTCGTCCCACCACGCCACGTCGTCCACCCAGCCGTCGGCGGACTCGGCCGTCAGCCCGCCGATGTAGTGGGCCATGAGGCGGCCGGCGCGCTGGATGTCCGGCAGCGCCACCGTCTCGACCGTCGAGTGCATGTACCGCAGCGGGATGCCGACGAGCGCGGTGGGGATGCCGGCCTGCGCCACCTGGATCGCCCAGGCGTCGGTGCCGCTCGCCCCGGCGACGGGCTCGACGTGATGCGCCATCTCGAGCTGCTCGGCCGCTGTGCGCAGCCCCTCGAACAGGCGCGGATGGATGTTCGGGCCGAAGCCGAGGAGCGGGCCGCCGCCGAGCTTGTAGCTCACGTCGCCGGCGCCGGGCTGCTTGGCGAACGACACGTCGATGGCGATGGCCAGCGTCGGCGCCACGCCCCAGGCCGCCGTCGCGGCGCCCTTCAGCCCGATCTCCTCCTGCACCGTGGCGACCGCGTAGACGTCCCACGCGTGGCGGCGGTCCGCCAGCGCTTCGAGCGCGAGCGTGACGGCGAGCACCGAGGCCCGGTTGTCCATGGCCTTGCCGGTCCAGCGGTCGCCGTGCAGCCGCGTCGTGCGGCGGCGCATCGTGATGACGTCGCCGACCCTCACGCTCGCGCGCACGTCGGCCTCCGGCAGCCCGACGTCGACGAACAGCTCGTCGAGCGGCACCACCTTGGAGCGCTGGTCCGGCGGCACGACGTGCGGCGGCCGCGCGCCGACGACGCCGGGCAGCGGCGTGCGGCCGTGGACGGTCACGGCCTGTGCGAGGATCACGCGTGGATCCCACCCGCCGACCGTCGTGAACCGGAGGAAGCCGCCGGCCTCGATCAGGGTGACCATGAGGCCGATCTCGTCGCGATGGCTGGCGAGGAGGATCGACGGGGCGTCAGCCGCGCCGCCCGCCGTGCGGCTGAGGGCGCCGCGCCGCAGCGCGATCAGGTTGCCGAGCGCGTCCACACGGATCTCGTCGACGAACGGCGTCCAGGCCTCGCGGACGACGTCGGCGACCTCGGCTTCGTGCCCGCTGACGCCGGGAGCCTCGGTGAGGCGCCCCAGCCAGTGCTCGGGATCGAGGTTCATGGACTCCTCGGCGTGTCGGTGACGAACGGCGGCGCGCTCGGCGGCGCCGGCGGCGGCTCGGTCGGCGACTCGCCCGTGGCGGGCGGGGGCGTTGCCGACGGGGGCGCCGCGGTGGCGGTGGCCGGCGCGGTGGTCGCCGTGGCGGG
>QEVT01000179.1 GCA_003576755.1 bacterium
CGTCGGGGTCGGCGGCGATGGGCGTCGTCAGGCACAGCGCGGCGCGGTCCAGCCCCGCAGCGGGGTCGGCCAGCAGCGCCGCGACGAGCCCGGACGGGTCGGGGGCGAGCGCATACGCGGCCAGCAGCACCTCGGCGCCCCGCTCGGGCGGCAGGTCGGCCAGCCGCCGGGCGACGGCCTCGGGGCTGGCGGCGGCGCGGGCGAGCACGGCCAGCGCGGCGCAGTGATGCGCCAGCGCGGGCTCGACGAACTCCAAGGCCGGCCCGCGGGCCATCACCACCCCGGTGCGGACCATGTCGTCGCGGGTGACGGCCAGCCCGAGCGCCATGGTGTCGGCCTCGAAGAGCGCGCCGCGCCCGAGCCCGGCCAGGGCGATGTCGCCCAGCGCCGCGCGGTGGGCGGGCCGATCGGTGGCGGCGACGGACTCGAGGTGCAGCGACAGCAGCGCGTCGAGGACCCGGCCGCGCCGCCAGGCGTCCATCGGATCGCCGCGCACGACGGTGAGCACCGCTTCGAGCCCGATGGGATGGCGCGCGACGTCGCCCAAGACCGGGTCGCGCGCCAGCCAGCGCCGCGCGGCCGCCGCTGCGTCGGGGGAGAGGGCCTCGCCGAGCCGGGCGGACACGGCCTCGCGGGCGAGCGGCTCGAGCTCGATGACGGGCAGCCCGTCGAACCACGTGTGGTACAGCGGCCAGTCCGACGACCGACAGGCCAGCACGACCGTGGGGGCCGACCGGCCCCCGGCGCGCATCAGGAGCTCGAGACCCTCCAGGAGGTAGACATCGGTCACCCGGTCGAGGTTGTCCATGAACAGGTGCACCCGATGCAGCGGCACGCTGTCCGGCTCTGCGGCGCCGTGCGCGGCGAGCGCGCGGGCCACGAGCTCCTCGATGCCGTCACCCGACCGTGCCAGCGCCAGATCGACGTACACCGGCAGCGCCGCGTCGGGCGCGCCTGCGGCACGGGCCAGCTCCGCCACGCGCGCCCGCAGCACCGTCGACTTCCCGGCCCCAGGCGACCCGGTCAACACCAGTCGCCGGGCTGTGGCGAGGGTCGGCCGCACGTCGCGCACGCCCTCCGGCGTCCGCCCCGTCAGCGGCAGGCAAGCAGCGGCGGCGCCGGCGAAGGCCGAATCCTCGGCGATCGCCTGGCGGTAAGCGGGCGCGCCAGCCCACGGTTCGAGCGTCTCGGTCTCGGGCGTGTGTTGCGACATCGGGGGACTCCTGAACGGGGGCTAGATCGAGAGGATCCAGAAGGCGACCACGCACATGCCGGCGCCGAGCAGGCAGAGGAAGGCGCCGATGCCCATCGCGGTCCGGATAAGCTGGTTGACGGCATCGACCAGCCGGGCCGACGCATCCAACACCGGGCCGACGCCGATCTCGCTCAGCGATCGGGCGTGCAGCCGATTCGACTGCGCGGAGATGCCTTTCAGCGCCTGCTGATACTCCCGGGCCAGCATCAGCCACATGCCGGCGACACACGCCGCCAGGCCGAGGACGAACAGCAGGATCGCCATGCCATGCCGGATCACGAGGGACCATTCGGTCTGCATCTTGCCTCATCACCTTGTTGGGTCGACAGTTTACCATGGGCACGGCGGCCGTCCGCCGTCGTCCCGGTCCTTGCAAGGAGCGTGCCAACCGGCGCCCGGCGGGGACCGCCTCCGCCCGCGCCGGGCGCTCCGCCCTTCCCACAGAGGTGACACGACGCGGGCGGGGGTATCCGGAGCGGGCGTCGCTGTCACCCGCGCCCCGGACACCCCCGCCCGAGCTCGTCGCGGGGCTGCCTGGTCGGCCGCCGCCGCGGTCGATTCCCCGTTGGCCGGGGAAAATCACGCGTCGCCTAGGCCACGGCGTTGACCATGTGCTTGTCGACGCGGTAGCGCAGCTCGTCGCGCGACAGGCCGAGCAGGCGTGCCGCCGCGCTCTGGTTGCCGTCGGTCCGCGCCAGGGCCTGCTCGACGAGCGACCGCTCCCACGCGGCGCAGGCCGCCTTGAGGTCCAAACCCTCCGGCGGCAGCGTGGCCGGCAGGCCGTGGCTCCCGGCGTCAACCGGTGCGCCCGCGGCATGCGGCCGCGACACCCTCGACGCGCCGTTGTGACCCGTCCGCCCGCCGTCCACGGCCGCCTGGCGGACGGTCTCGGGCAGGTGGATCACGTCGATCCGGTCTTCGCCGGTGGCGAAGATCACCGCGCGCTCGACGGCGTTGCGCAGCTCGCGGATGTTGCCGGGCCACTCGTAGCGACACAGAGCCCAGAGCGCCGCCTCGCTGACCCCCGTCACCGACGTCCCGGTCTTCTCGCGCAGCTCGCCGATGAACTTGTGCACGAAGAACGGGATGTCGGCCACCCGGTCCTTGAGCGCCGGCAGCTCGATGGTCAGCACACACAGGCGGTAGAAGAGGTCGTGGCGGAACTCGCCGGCTTCGATGGCCTCGACCACGCTCCGGTTGGAGGCCGAGACGATGCGGACGTCGACGTGGATCTCCTTCTGGCCGCCGACACGCCGGAACTTGAACTCCTGGAGCGCCCGCAGCAGCTTCGCCTGCATCTCCATCGACATCATCGTGACCTCGTCGAGAAACAGCGTGCCGCGGTGGGCCAGCTCGAGCAGGCCACGGCGCATCTGGTGGGCGCTGGTGAACGCGCCCCGCTCGTGCCCGAAGAGCTCGCTCTCGAGCAGGTTTTCGGCGATGGCGGCGCAGTTGACGGCGATGAACGCGCCCTCCGCACGGTTGGACCGGTCGTGCAGCGCCTGGGCCACGGCCTCCTTGCCGGTGCCGCTGGCGCCCTGGATGAGGACCCCGGCCGGGGTGGGGGCGAAGCGGTTGACCAGGCTCTCGATGGTGCGCATCCGGGCGGTCTCGCCGACGTCCCAACCGCTGGTCGCGCGCTTGCG
Organism: bacterium; assembly: GCA_003576755.1. GTDB lineage: Bacteria > Chloroflexota > Anaerolineae > Epilineales > Epilineaceae > UCB3. Next base: position 2,902 of record QEVT01000179.1, read on the forward strand.
GACGTCGCGGAGCACCCCGAGGGCACGCCGCGCCGCACAGAGCTCGACGCCCCGGCGAGCCAGCATCAGCAGATCGCTCGGGCCGACGGGCTTGACGACGTAGTCGTACGCACCGCGCCGCAGCAGCTCCACGGCGCGCACGGCGGTGTCGTTGGCCGTGACGATCACCACGGGCACCTCCGGAGACACCTCCTGCATCATGTCGAGGAGCTCGCGGCCGTCACGGTTGCCCAGCCCGAGGTCGAAGATGGCCAGGTCGAACGACTGGGTCTCGATGGCGGCCTGGCCGTCCGGTACGTTGGTGACCGCGATGACCTCGTAGCCTTCGGATCGCAGCGCCCGCTCCATGAATTGGCGCGTGAGGTCGCTGTCTTCGGCGATCAGGATCGTGTGCGAACCGCTCAAGCCTCACCTCCGTGCGTCGGCTCGATTCGGGGCAGCCACAGGTGGAACGTGGTGCCGCAGCCTTCCTCGGTGTCGAAGTCGATGTGCCCGTGGTGGGCGAGGGCGATCCGGCGGGTGATCGCCAGGCCAAGCCCGGTGCCGCGGGTCTTGTCGGTGAAGAACGGCTCGAAGACGTTCGGCTGGGTCTCCTTCTTGATGCCGACGCCGGTGTCCGACACCGACACGCGCACGCCGGGGACGCCCCGGTCTTCGCGCGCCGTCGTCACCGCGATGCGGCCGTGGGGCGCCGTGGCGTCGAGCGCGTTCTCGATCAGGTTGCCGAGCGCCCGTTCGAGGCTCGAGAGGTCGGCCAGCACGCGTGCCCCGGACATCAGCTCGTCCTCGAGGGTGATCGAACGCGATGCGGCACGCGACCGATAGCGCGCCACCATCCCGCGTGCGACCGTGTCGACGTCGATCTCGACCTCGACGAGGTTGCCCGGGCGCGAGGCCGCGAGCACGTCCTCCAGGATGCGGTTCACGCGCTGGCACTCGACCAGCGACTGCGTGGCCGTCGCGCGCTGGGGATGGTCGTCCGGGAGGTCGTCGACCATCATGCGCAGCCCGCAGTAGACCGCGGCGAGCGAGTCGCGCATGTCGTGCGCCACGAGCGACACGAGCTGCGACTTGAAGCGGATGCTGCCGTTCTGCTCGGCTTCGGGCGTGTCGTCGAGCAGGAGCGCGTAGCCGGCGCCCGGCTCGCTGTCGGGAACCCATTCCACGACGATCTGGCCACCGGCGACCGACGACGCGAGCACCGTCTGGCGCTCGCCGCGGGTGCGGGCCGTCTTGAGCGCCGTGCGCGCGAGCGGCGAGAGCTGCAGGAACCGCGTGAGCGGCTGCCCGCGCAGCGACGCGGCGGGCTGACCCAGGAGCTCCTGCACGCCCGGCGTCGCATCCGCCGCCAGGCCGTCCGGGCCCACGAAGACCGATGCGATGCCGCCCGCCTGCAGCGCGCTCAGGACGAGGCCCCACGATCGGGCGGGAGGCGGCGGGCGAAGGGAGGCAGCAGGGCGGTCTGCGGCGCCGGGCAGGGCCTCTCCCAACGACACGGGACCGGTGAACACCGCCGCGGCGTCGAACACGGCCTCGCCCGCCAGCGCCGGCGCATGGGTGACGGTCGTGACCAGCGGCATGGACGCGGCGGGCTCACGCGGCGTGCCCGCCGCGCGCACCACGCCCGTTGCGATGCGGGCGCCGGCTTCCGGGCCGGGGGGCGAGCCGGCCAGTCGGTCGCCGGCCCGCGGGGCATCGGCGAATCGGAGGGGGGTGAGCGTAGCCTCGATGCGTTGACCGCCGCGGTAGACGTACCGGGCATCGACCTCGGTCCATACGAGCCGGTCTTCGGAGCACGCCATCGCCACGGCGGCAAAGCTGTCGCGCCCGAACAGGACGACGTCTTCGAATCGGCGCATGACGGCGGCCCGCTCGTGCGGCAGCCACAGATCGCACAGCGGTCGCCCGATCAACGACTCGGCTGGGCGGCCGAGCAGCGCCGCCAGCGCCGGGCTGGCATCCGTGATCGTACGCGTGCGCACATCCATCTGAATCGCCGGCTTCTCCGCTGCCAAAGGCGGGAGCCGGCGTTCCGAGGACACGACCAGCGGGAGGCGGGGGAGGGACATTGGGGCAGCCTCCTTCGGAACTAGGACGGATATGAAGTTAAGTACGGCGTGGTGCTCGCCGCGCGGCGATCAAGGGCGCACGATCGCGTTGGGCGAGATCAAAGCGAGGAGCGGCTCACTTCGTCGACGCTTCCAATTCGGTCGTCACCCGCAAGACGCATGCCACCGCTCCCTCCGATGGCCAGGCACGCGCCTGGCCCACCGCCCGGCCATCCCGCCCAGGGTCGGCCGGGAGGTCGGGTATCCGGCGGAAGCGGATGGGCACACCCACCGCCGCGCTCCGATGCCCATGCCGGCTTGCTCGCGCGGCCCCGGGTCGGGCCCTTGCACACCAATCGGTGTGCGCAAAAGCCCCCACCTGCTGGGGAAAGTCGCGCGCGTCAGCCGCCACGTCATCTGAACACTTTCTTAATATACACCGATTCGGGCAACTTGGACCTATGAGCATAGTATACGGTGGGTCACAGACCGCGCGCAGCGTGCGGGCGGCCGGGCCGGCCACTGCCCGGCGCGGGCTGTGCTATCGTTGCACGCGTGCAGGTCGCATTCTTTCTCTCCGACGCGGTGGCGGCGGACCCGGCCGGCGGTGTCGCCCTCGACGGGCTCGTGGCGCACGGCATCGAGCCGATCATCCTCGTGCCGTCTGCCGGCGGACCGCTCGGCACGCCGGCAGACGGCGGCTGGCGACAGATGGTGCTGGCGTCGGACCGTCTCGCCGACGGCGACCCGATCTGGTCGGCCGGCGCGGGGCGCGGGATGTCGGGCGGCGGCGTCGCCGGCGCCTTCGTGGTGTGCCGCGACGCCCGCGACGCCGCCTGCGCCGCAGAGCACGGCTGCCGGGTCGTCATCGTCCTGGGCGACCGCCTGCTCGACGAGGTGATGGGGCCGGAAGAGCCCGTCTGGAAGGACGTCAGCGTCGCGCCGGACCTGGCCGCGGCCGCCCGGTACGTGGCCGACGAGGTGGCCGAGACGGTGCGCAGCGGGCCGTTCCCCTTCCAGCAATCGGCGCGCGAGGAACGGCCGGCGGTGACGGCGCTGTCGGCCGGCGACATGGCCAAGGTCTTCGGCATCGTCGTCAGCGCCGGGGTGGCGGTGTCGCTGGGCATCACCTACCTGCTGCGCGACATCTACCAGACCTACACGTTCCCCCCCATCGCGTACTGGCTGACCTTCCAGTTCATCGACCAGACCTGGCGCGGCATCCTGTTCTTGTTGATCGGCACGGCCATCGGGCTCCTGGCCCCACGGCTGGTGCGCCGGGTCATGCGTCCGCCGAGCTATCGCTGACCGCGCGCGGCCCGTCGCCGCGGCGACGGGCGAGGTGCCGGTAGCGACGCAGCACGCCCCAGGGCGAGGCGAGCGGCTCGAGGCCGAGGGAGACCTCGGCCCACGTGGCGGTGCGCCGCGCCTGGATGCGCCGGCGCTGCCGCAGCACCGGCCCCAGGCCGGCCAGCGCGTCGATGCGGCCGCGCACGGCCGCGGTCTGTCCCTGGAAGAGGAGCCGATAGGGCGCGCTGCCGAGGTCGTACGCCACGATCGCCGGGCACCAGGCGAGCAGCGGGCCGGCGGGATAGTTCTTCACCACCGTCCACACCTTGTTGCGTGCCAGGAGGCGGTTCTTGAACGCCGAGCCCTCGCCCGCGGACGCGCTGCCGTGGTGCAGCACGCGGGCCTCGGGCGCGTAGGCGCAGCGCCAGCCGCGGAGCTGCAGCCGCCAAGCAAGGTCGACGTCCTCGAGGTACATGAAGAAGCGCGGGTCGAAGACGGCCGGGGCGCCGTCGGGGCCGGGCTCGGCGACGTCGTCGAGCGCGGCCCGCCGGTAGAGGGCGGCGCCGGCGGAGGCGCCGAAGACCGCGGCCGGCGCATCGCCGTCCGCCGCGGGCGCGCCGCCCAGGCGGTCCCAAGCGATGCCGGCCCGGTCGACGGCGATCCCGGCCGAGTTGATCGTGCCCGGGTCGTCCATGAAGAGCATCCGGCTCGCGACGGCGCCGATCCGCGCGTCCGCACGCGCCGCGGCCATCGACGCGGCGACCCATCCCGGCGACGGCAGCGTGTCGTTGTTGAGCAGCGCGACCCACCGCGTGTCGGTGGCGCGGATGGCGCGGTTGTTGGCCTCGGCGAAGCCGAGGTTGGCGCCCAACGCGAGCACGCGCACCGCCGGCCACGTCTCGGCCAGCCATGCCACGGTGCCGTCGGTGGAGCCGTTGTCGGCGACGACCACCTCGACCGCCGGCCAGGTCTGCGCCGCAAGCGCGGGCAGGCAGCGCGCCAGGTGGCCACGGCCGTTCCACGTGACCACGACGACGGCGACGCGCGGGTCCGCAGGATTCATCGGCCCCCCAGGCGCTTCCAGGCGCGGTAACGGCGGATCTCGGCCGCGAGCGGGCCCGGCCCACCGCCCCGCAGCAGCGCCCATCCGCGCCGCAGCGCGCGCCAGCGCGCGAGGCCGGGGCGCGCCGCGCTTGGGGATGGCACGGGGCCGAGGACGAGCGCCAGGTCGAACCGGTCGACGGCGGCCACCAGCGCCGCCCAGGCCTCGGGCGTCGCCGGCACCGGGGCGTACGGCTGGCCGAGGCGCGGCAACACGTCGGCGTCGGCCCGCCGCCGGAGGGCCTGGACGGCCGCGCGCGCGCGCGCCAGCGCCGGCCAGTCCAGGTCGAGGGGGGCGAGAAACGGCCAGCCGGGCCAGTCGGGGTCGGGCAGAGGGAGGCCGTCGGCGACAGGCTCGCTTGCGGCCGCGCCGCGCACCGCGCGGCC
>QEVT01000180.1 GCA_003576755.1 bacterium
CGGCGAGCGGCCGGCGCGCGGGAGCGCCCGCCCGGCCGACGGCGCCGCGCGGCTCACGCCCGGCGACACCGCGGCGCTGGTGGGTTGGATCGCATCCCGCCCGCCCCCTGGCTGGTGGGCGCCGGAGGGCGACCGCGCGATGGCCGTCGTCGGGCGCGGCGAGGCGGCGTTCGCGGCGATCGGCTGCGCCGGGTGCCATGTCCCGAGCCTGCCGGGCGACGGCGCACCGGCGGTCGCGCTGTACAGCGACCTGCGGCGGCACCGGATGGGCGCGGCCCTGGGCGATCCGCGCCCGGAGGGCGGCGTGCCGGCCGACGTGTTCCTCACCGCGCCGCTGTGGGGGGCCGGCAGCACCGGGCCGTGGCTCCACGACGGCCGCGCCGCGACGCTCGACGAGGCGGTGCTGTGGCACGGCGGCGCCGCGGGCGCCGCGCGCGACCGGTTCGCGGCGCTGCCGCCGGCCGATCGGGCCGCGGTGGTCGACTTCCTCACGCACCTCGTGGTCGAGCCGGCCGCCGCGGACGGCGCAACCGATCCGGAGTAGGCTGGACGACACGGGCCTCGCAGGGTCCGATCGGAACGGTCGCCAGCGCGACGCACCGAGCCGGGCCCGACGCCGCGTCGCGTCTACGGCGGCGTCAGGGGGCGGCGGCCCCCGTGCACCCGCTCGTCGCGTCGCGGCCGACCGCTTCGAGCTCGGGCGCCAGGTCCTCGGGTGCCGCGGCAGCGCGCGCGTGCTCCGGCGAATCCGCCAAGGCCGCGAGGAGCTCGTGGTCCGCCGCCGTGCCGAAGGCGACGGTGGCCACGCCGATGCCCCCGGCGCGGAGCTGGTGCGCCTCGGCGAACGCCCGCCCGGCCGTGCCGTCGTCGACGGGGCCGGCGGCGACGAGCACGACGAGCGGGCGATCGCCGGTCGCCTGCGCCGCCCCCGGCGGCCGCACCGTGCGCGCCGCTGCCGCGAGTGCGACGTCGATGCGGCGGCCCGCCCCGAGCGCGAGACCGTCGAGCGCGGCGTCGAGCGCGGCGGGGTCGTCGCCCGTCGCGATCAGCTCTGCCTGGCGGTGGTAGCGCAGGAGGCCGATGCTCACCCGCTCCACGCCGACGGCCCGGACGAAGGTCCGGGCCGCGTCGGCGAGGGCGGCGGCGTAGTCCGCGTCCGAAAGCCCGGGCGGCCCGCTGCCGCCGCCGCGGTCCCGCGATGCGTCGAGCGCGAGCACGACCCGTGTCGTCGCACACCCGGCCGGAGCGCCGCCCGTCCGGTCTCCGGACGCCAAGCCGATGCCCAGCGCCGGGAGGAAGATCTCGTACGGGGGTGCCAGCTCGATCGGCTGGTCCGGCGCGTCGGCGCGGCGGAGGACGAAGAGCCCGGCCTCGCCCTGGGCGGCGAGCGCGTGCCGGCCCGTGGCGGCGACGCTGTTGGCCGCGCTGAACATCGTCAAGGTTCCCATCGGGAGTCCGGAAACCACGTTGGTCGACGTCAGGTTGGGCAGATCGCCGGTATAGACGAGGTCGAACCCATAGCCCAGGTCGCGGACGGCGAAGGCGCCGGCGACGGCGATCGATCCGACTGCGGCGTTGAAGTCCGCGAGCTCGGCCAGCGGCTGCGGGCGCGCGGGGTCGGACAGATCGTATACCCGCAGGCTGACAGGACGGTCGTCAACGCTGGCAAAGAGGTGCGTGCCGGCGCGCGTGACCTGGCCGATGTTCGTCTCGATGACCCCGACCTCGGCGGGCTGCGACGGATCGGTGACGTCCAGCACGACCAGGCTCCGGTTCTCGACGGCCACGTAGAGGTGGTTGCCCAGCACCGCCACGCTCTTGGCGTGGTAGGGACGCGTGCTCAGCACCCGCGCCCGCGCAGGGTCGCGCACGTCGACGATCGACACGTGGCCGCCGTGGGGGACATAGGCCAACCCGTCCTCGACCGCGATGTCGTAGGTCTGGTAGGGCGGGTGCCCGAGGTCGACCGCCCCGGCCTCGACCGGCGCGCGGGGGTCCGAGACGTCGAAGATCCGGAGCGTGCCGACGTCGGTCGCGAAGTCGAGCGCGAAGAGCAGGTCGTCGGCCCAAGCCAGTGCGCCGAGGTCGGGGATGACCCCGTCGACCACCTCCGGGAAGGCGTGGCCGAGCACGACCGGCTGCTCCGGATCGGCGACGTCGATGGCCCAGAGCGGGCCGACGCTGGTGCTGACGTAGGCGATGCCGTCGTGGATCGCCACGTCGTTGGCATACGACGGCCCGACGAACGTGGCGGCCACCGCCGGGTCCGCCGGATCGGCGATGTCCAGCGTGTACAACCCGCTGTAGGCGCCGGCGAGCGCGACGGTGTCGCCGGCCACCGCGATGGCCGGCGCGTAGGTGGCGTAGGCTGCGTCCGGTGCCAGCGCCGGCACGTCGATGCTGCCGATCTCCTCGGGCGCGGTCGGGTCGGCGACATCGAACAGCCGGATGCCGCCCGCGGCGTAGTCGAGCACGGTCATCCGTGCGCCGTCGGTGCCGATGGCGCCGACGTCGGAGATGCCGACGTCGTCCGACACGCGTGCCAGGCGGTCGCCATGCCAGGCGAAGGCTTGGACGACGCCTCCGTCCTCGTCGACGACCGCAAGCAACGTGTCGCCGACGACGGCCGTGTCCATCACCCAGCTCGACATCGGAACGGCGTCGAGCCGCCTCGGCGCCCCCGGCGTGCTGACGTCGAAGAGCTCGACCTGTTCCTCTCCCGCGCCGATCATCCGCCTGCCTGGCAGCAAACGGCACAGCTCGGCCTCCGAGGCGATGGCGCCGGCCACGGCCGGGTGGGCCGGATCGGCGACGTCGATCACGCTGACGGCGTCGGCATCGGTGGCACACGCCACGCCCCCCGCGACCGACAGGCTGGTCCACGACGTGTCGGCGCTGACCTTGCCGATCACGCGCGGCGCCGCCGGCGTGCCGGCGTCGAACACCCACAGGTGGCTGATGCTGCCGTTCTCGCCGCTCAGCCCCGACATCAGGACGAAGACGTGGTCGTCGACGATCGCGATGTCGCGGACGATGTCCGGCAGCATCGCGGTCCCGCCGATCCGCGCCGGAGCGGCGGGGTCCGCGACGTCGAACGTCACCACGCGCGGCCCGACGCCCATCCAGGCCACGCCATCGTCGAGCGCCACCCCGTAGACGCTCCCGCCGAGCTGTCCGGCCAGCTCGAGCCGGGCGTCGGGCGACTCGGCATCGGCGGCAGGGACGCGAGATGCCAACGACGGGTCGCCCGGCGTGGCGCCGTGGGTCGTCGATGGGCCGAAGTCGGATGCGATGACGGCCAGCGCGGCCACGACGAACGGGATCCATGGTCGGTAGGCGGCCTTGGCCCGCCGGGCCATGCCCGTGACGCAACGACCACGACGACAGGACACGCGGTTCATGGCACAGCTCCTTGTTCGGGCAGTCTGAAGTCGATGGCTTCGGAGAGACGGTCCGCGGCGACGGCGACCGGATCGGCATCCTCGGCGCGCGCGCGGTCGGCGTACCACCGGGTGACGAAACGGTCGAGCTCGGCGCTGACGCGATAGGCGCCTTGCGGGACATCGAGCCGATAGGAACCGTCGGCGGCGCTGCGGACCCACACCGTGCGGCCCGCGCCGTCCACCGACTCGGCCTTGACGAGGGCGGCTTCCAGCCCGGACCCGCGCATGTCGGTCACCCGGCCGACGATCCCGGACGTCGCCACCGTCGCCGTGACGCCGGCCGTCGGCGCGATCGATGGGCGCGCCGCCGCTTCCGTGGCGGTCGGCGCGACGGTCGGCGTCTCGGTGCCTGCGACCGGGCGCGACGTCGAAGTCGGCCGGGGGCTTGCCGTTCGACCGTCGCGATGCCCGACGGGCGTCGACAGCAGCGCCGACGTCGGTGCGGCGGACGGCGTCGCGCTGGCGGCCGCGGCGTCGACCACGACGGCCAAGGGACGCGGTGCGACCGGCGTCCGCGCCGGCGACGGGTCGATGCGCGGCGGCGCGACACGCGCGACCGCCTCGATGCCCGTGCCGGCATGGGTGGGACCGACGGACCGCAGCGCCGGAAGCGCCGACCGGGGGATGGCCGTCGCGGCCTTGGGCGGGCCGGCCGGCGCAGCCGGACCGATCCGCGCGCCGACACCCTCGGACTCGGTCGGGTTGTCCCATGGCCACGCATGCCTCGGCGCATCGCCGGCGGTGTCGAGGGCGCCCGACAGGCCGGCAAGCGCCAGCGCGAGCGCTCCGGCCATCCCGACGCCGCGGGCCAACCGTCGTTTGAGCGCCCGTGACGCGACGGCGGCGCCGGCCGCGGCCTCCAAGCGGACGAGGTCGTCGCGCAGCGATTGCCGTCGGTCGGCGGGGAATGCCGGCAGGTCCGCGTGGCGGAGGTGCCTCGCGGTCGCGACCGCCGCGGCGATCTCGGCGCGCTCGGCCGCGGATGCGCTGCGGGTGGCCAGCGGGTCGGCTGCAGGACCGGCCGCCGTGCCGTCGTGCCGCTCGAGCGCCTCGAGCACCGCCTGCACCGCGTCGGCGATCGGATCGGCGGCACCATTCGATGAATCGCGGCCGGCCGGTCCGGGAGGGGAGACGGGGCGTCCGGGAGCACCGGCCGTCGTCATCGCCTCACCTCGGCCGTCGCGGCCAGGCGGAGCGCGCGCAGGGCGCGGCGCTGCAGCTTCTTCACGGCATCCTCCGACCGCTCGATCACCGTGGCGGTCTCGGCCAACGACAGCCCCGCGACGAAGCGCAGGCCGAGCACCTGCCGCCCCGCATCGCTGAGCCGGACGGCCCCGGCGACGAGCGCGTCGACGTCGAGCCGGCGGTCCCAGTCCTCGCGCGGGTCGTTGCCGAGCGCCGCGCACCGCTCGGTCTCGTCGATGTCGTGCGCGTCGTCGTCCCAGGCACCTTCCAGGCTGTCGGTCGACAGCCGGTTCGACAGGCCGCGCCAGTGGTTCAACACCCGGTGATGCGCGATGCGCATCAGCCAGACGTCGAACCGGTCCGGGTCGCGCAGCTCCCCGATGGAGCGGAGCGCGCTGACGAACACGTCGTGCGTCAGATCCGCCGCGGCCTCGGCGTCGCCGAGCCGGAAGCACGCGAACCGGAACACCCTGTCGACGTGCAGGTCGTACAGCTCGGCGAACGCGCCCGACTCGCCGCGGATGGCTCGCACGGCCGGCGATGCCGTCTCGGCGCGACCCGCCGGGTGCGCCGGCCGCGTGGGAACGGCGCACGCGATGCCCGGGGATGCTCGGCCGAGCATGGCCCTCTCGGTGTCGGCCTGACCTCGGGCGGCGATCTGCATGACCATGAGCATACAGACACGGGGCCGGCCGCGAAAGGGACGCGTGCCGGCGGAGGGGGGCTGCCCGGATCGGGGCTTGCCGGATCGGGCCGACGTTGACGGCGCCCGGCGGCCCTGTCTATACTGCCGCACGTGATCTTCCCGTGTTCGTCCGCCGGCCGCGTCGTCGGCGCCGTCGTCGCACTCTGGCTGGGGGCGGTGGTGCCGCTCGTCTGCGTGCCCGGCCTCACCTCACGGCACGACCATGGCTCGCATGTGATCTTCGCCGCGCCCGGCGTGCACGCCCATGGCCACGGCCGAGCACACCACGGCCATCGGCATCGGCCCGCGCCCGGCGACCGATGGGGCGACGTGGGCGGCGCGGCCGAGGACACGGGGCAACCGGCCACGGCCGCGCGGGTCTTCGAGATCCCGGCCGACCTCCCCGCGGCCCAGGGGTGCGAACCCACGCCAACCGCGAGCCCGCGCAGCGACGCCGGCCGCGCGGTGGCCGCGGCGTTCGATCCCCCACCGCCCTGGCACCCCCCGCGCCCGGTCTGATCTCCCGCCATCGCAGCGCAGCGCATCTTCGGCTTGCCGTCCTGGCGTCGATGCGTGTCCCAGGTGGACCCGCACGGCCGCGGGTTGCCGCCGGCGGGCGGCTCCCGTCGCCCGCCGGCGACCGAGCCGACGCCTCATTCGCAACAGGAGATCAACACCCATGACCACATCCTCCCGCACGCGCGCCCGTCTCGCGGCCATCGGCGCCGCCGCGGCCGTCGCGACGACCGTGTCGGCGCCGCACCCGAGCCCCGTGTCGGCGCACGGCGACATCGAGGTCGGCCCCTACGCGCTCACCATCGGCTTCATCGACGAGCCGGCCTACCAGGGCGAGCCGAACGGCCTCGACCTGGCCGTCATGCGTCATGGCGCCGGTGACGCGGCGGCCGGGGCCGCCGCGGCGGACGACCACGCCGATGCCGCCGGCGACGCCGCCGATGATCACGGCCATGACGCGCCCGCATCCGAATCGGCGCCGGCCGGTCCGGTGCCGGTCGAGGGCCTCGAGGAGACCCTGCAGGCCGAGATCATCTTCGGCGCCGAGTCGAGGACGCTCGCGATCGCGCCGCAGTGGGGCGAGCCCGGGAAGTACACCGCGCCGATCCTGCCGACCGCAGCCGGCGACTACACGTGGCGGGTGTTCGGGACCATCGACGGCACCCCGGTCGACGTCAAGCTCTCGAGCGGTCCCGACACGTTCGGGGCCGTCGAGACCAAGGACGCGGTCGCCTTCCCCGCGGCCGAGCCCGACGTGGCCGCGGTGAAGGCCGAGGTCGACACCGCCGCGCGCACCGCATCCGACGCCGCCGGCTCGGCCCGGTCGGCGCTTCTCGCGGGCATCGCCGGCGCCGTGCTCGGGGCCCTGGGCATGGCCACCGCGGTGGTGGCGCTGCGGTCGCGGTCCCGCTAGCGGGTCGATGATGCCGCGGTCGCGCCGTCGACGATGGGCCTGGCCGGCCGTGCTCGCCCTGGCGCTTGCCGGGCGGGCGGGCGGCCAGGCGCACGCCCACGCCAACCTCGTGCGGTCGGAGCCGGCGGTCGGGAGCACCGCGCCGTCGGCGCCCGAGGCGCTGGTGCTGGTGTTCAGCGAGACGCTCGACACCCGCTACAGCCGCGTCAAGCTGATCGACAGCCGGGGCCGCGTGGTCGACGAGGGCCCCGGGACGGTCGACGCCGCCGACCCCCACATCCTGCGCCTCGCGCTCGGCGACCTGCCCGAGGACAGCTACGTGGCCGAGTGGCGCAACCGCTCGACGGTCGACGGCCACATCCGGGCCGGGATCGTCCCGTTCGGCGTGGGGGTCGCGGCGGACCCGACGGCGCTCCTCCCGCCGCTCGGCGCGCCCGACCCGCTGACGGCGCCGCCTCCGCTCGCCGAGACCGTCTTGCGGTGGCTGGGCCTGGTCGGGCTGGCCCTCGCCGGCGGCGGCGCGACCTTCGCGCTGTGGGTGTGGCGGCCGGCGCATGCCGCGGCCGCGCCATCGCACGGGGGGGCGGGCGCGGCAGACCTCGCGATGACGGCGTTCGTCCGTCGACAGGTGTTGGTCGGGGGCGCGGTCGTCGCCGTCGCCGCGGTGCTGCGGATGTTCCAGCAGGCCGCCGCCGATGCCGATGCTTCGGCTTCGGCGCTGGCGGCATCGCTCGCGGCGCTTGCCGGCAGCCGTTCCGGGGCGATGGCGGTCGCGCGTGCCGGGTGTGGGCTCGGGCTGGCGTGGCAGGCCCGCCGGCTGCCGGCCGCCGGGTCCGGACCGCACCGGCCGTGGGCCGTCGCCGCCGGGCTGGCCGCCGCGGCGGTGCTCACGGTGGCCACGAGCGGGCACGGGGCGGCCAGCCCCACCCTCCCGGTGCTGGCCATCGCCGCGGACGCGCTTCACGTCGGCGCC
>QEVT01000181.1 GCA_003576755.1 bacterium
TCGGTGCCTGCGGGCGCGCCTTCATGGGCGGCGGCCGCGGCGGCCGTGGCGGCGGGCGGTGCCGTCGCGGCGCCGTCCTTGCTGGCCGACGCCGACGCGCCGTCGTCGAGCCCGAGGCGTGCCTCGAGGTCGCCGACGCGGTCGGTCAGCTTGCGCAGGCGGGCCTGGAGGTCTTCGACGGTCTTCTCGGCCACGGCCGGTCGGGGCTCGGCGCCGGCGCGGATGCCGGCGACGGCGCGATCGACCGCCACCTGCTCCTGCCGCGCCAGCGGCGCGCGGTAGGCGGTCAGCGCGGCCACGGCCTCGGTCGCACGCAGCGTCTCGAGGCCCGCCACGGCCGCGGACCGCACGCGCCGGTTCGGGTCGCGCAACAAGTCCACCAGCGTCTCGACGACGAGCTCGCGCGTCCCCTTATCGGCCTGGACGCGGCCGATGTCGGCCAGGGCGGCGACCGCGGCCGGTCGCGACCGCTCGGACGTGGCGCCGTAGCCGACGTGGTCGAGGAGCAGCGGCAGGGCGTCCTCGTGGCGCGACGCGGCCAGGCCGCGGAAGGCCCCGGCCTGGGCGAAGCCGCCGTAGCCCTCGGTCCCGGCCGCCGCCACGAGCGTGTCGATCGGCGCACCGTCGCGCTGGGCGCCGAGCGCCTCGTAGGCGGCGGCGGTGGCGTGGTACGGCAGCCCGCCGGCCAGGCGCGCCTCGACGGCGGCCGCGATGCGCGGGTCGCGGTAGCCGGCGGCGGCGCGCAGGACCGACGCCAGCGCGCGCGGGTCGTGCTCGTGCAGCACCATGGCGGCGAGGCCCTCGACGGCGGCCTCGGCGCCGGCCTTGCCGAGCGCGGTCGCCCACTCGACGCGCACCCCCCAGAACGGCTCGCCGGCGTAGGCGGCGGTCACGGCCTCGATGGCGGCGCGCTTGCCGGTCTCGGCCAGCTCGCGGCCGGCAAGGATGCGCCCGGGCACGTCGGCGGCGCCGACGAGCTGGGCCCGCAAGAGGGGCTCGCCGGGGTTGAAGCTGAGCTTGTGGAGCACCTTCCCGAGCGGGTCGAACCGGACCTGCTCGGGCTTGGCGGGCATCGGCACGACCACGGTCTGGCGGGCCCGGTCGACGCGGACGGCCTGGGTGCAGAGCTTGCCGTCGGCGACCCACCCGACGTCGGTCGCCAGGTCGAACAGCGGGCCGCCGGTGGCAGGATCGACCTGGGTCTGCTCGATGGTGAAGGTGCCCTCGCCGCGCGCGGCATCGTGCCTGAACGCGACCTTGAGGCTCGGGTAGCCCGCGGTGTGGAACCACTGGTCGAAGAACCGCCCGAGCGAGCGCCCGGAGTGGGCCTCCATCACACGCCGGAAGTCCTCGGTCTCGACGACGTGCCCCGCGTACCGCTGCACGTAGTCGCGCGTCCCCGACCAGAAGGCGTCGTCGCCGATCTCGCAGCGCAGGGTGTGCAGCCGGCAGGCGCCGCCGGGGTAGAGGTGCGCGTCGTACATCTGCCACGCGCTGTTGAACTCGCGGGTGACGATGGGCCGCTTGTAGCGGCCGTCGGCCTCGGCGAAGTAGGCGTGGGCGTCGCGGTAGAACTGGTAGGCGCGCTCGTCGTCGCCGTCGGTGTCCTCGAACCACACGTGCTCGAGGTAGGTGGCCCACGACTCCTTGAGCCAGGCGTGGGCGTAGTCGCGGCACACCACGGCGTCGCCGAAGTAGCTGTGGGCCATCTCGTGGAGGTTGGTCTCGTCGACCGCGCGCGTCCGCTCGTGGGCCAGCACGGGGTCGAGGACGTACTGGTCGTCCCACGTGACCAGCGAGATGTTCTCCATGGCGCCGCCGATGCCGGGCAGCGCGATCTGGTAGTACTTCGGGAACGGGAACGGCGTGCCGAGCTTCGCCGTCATCCAGGCCAGCATGGCCCGCGTGCGGCCGAAGGCGCGGTGGAGGTCGGCCTCGGTGTGCGGCCGGCACGCGAAGTAGGCCACGGGCCGGCCCTCGAAGTCGCCGTCGTCGGCCCGCACGAAGTCGCCGACGGCGAAGCACGTGAGGTAGCTCGGGCACGGGTGGTCGAGCCGCCAGTGGACGGTGTGGGTGCCGTCGTCGTGGGCGGTGCGGCCGACCTCGACGCCGTTGGCGAGGATGGTGTAGCGGGCGTCGGCGCGCAGGCGGATGTCGAGGCGCGGCCGGGCGCTGGGCTGGTCCACGCACGGCAGCCAGTGCCGGGCGCGCTCGGTCTCGTGGTCGGTGGCGGCCCACCACGGCGCGTCCGGGTAGGCCTCGCTCGGCCGCGAGAAGTACAGGCCGGCGGTGGGCTGCGCCACGCGGTAGGTCACGGCGGCGCGGCGGGTGGCGCCGGCCTCGAGCGGGGTCTGCCAGTGGACCACGAGGGTCTGGCCGTCGTAGTCCCACGTCAGGGGGTGGCCGTCGGGATCGGCCACGGCGACGTCGGCGAAGTCGACGGCGTCGAGCGCCAGGCGGCTGGCGCCGGCGCGGCGGGCCTGCACGGTGGTGGTGACGGTGCCGGCGCAGGCCTCGTCGGCCAGGTCGACGGCCAGGTCGATGTCGAGGTGAACGGGGTCGAGCTCGAGATCGGGGGGGTAGTGCTTTTCGGCGCCGGGCAGGGCGAAGTCGCCGGCGGCGCCGGCCTTGTGCGCGGCGCAGGCGTGGTGCGTGCTGGCTGTGGTCATGGGCATGCCTCGGCGGGATGACGGGTTCGACGGTGGCCGGCGGGTGGGCCGCGGACGGGGCGGGCGGCCGGGCGGCAGCGCCATCTGCTGCCCCCGCGGGATAGTTTGGCCGCGCGGTGCGCGGGATGCAAACGCGGCCGGCGGCTACTTCTCGGACGGGCGGGCGAGGCGCATGACGGCCTCGGCGAGGCGAGCGGGGTCGTGGTGGGTCGGGATGGCGGGGCTGGCGACGTCGGCGGTGACGAGGCGCGGCAGGCGGGCGGTGCCGTTGGCCGGCAGGGCCGGCATGACGCGGGTGACGGGGGCGCCCGCCGGCAGGGGGCGGCTGGTGTCGGCGTTGGCCAGCACGTAGTCGACCATGGCGTCGCCGATGTGGCGGCGCAGGGCGTCGAGGTGGTCCGCGAGGTCGTAGCCGTCGGTCTCGCCGGGCTGGGTGGCCACGTTGGCCACGTACACCACGGGTGCGGCGGTGGCCGCGAGCGCCGCGGCGATGTCGGGCACGAGGAGGTTGGGCAGGACGCTGGTGTAGAGGCTGCCCGGGCCGAGGACGACGAGGTCGGCATCGAGGATGGCGGCGACGGCCTCCGGGAAGGCGGGGGGCGAGGCGGGCTCGAGGAACACGCGGCGGATCGGCGCGTCGCCGTGGGGCACGTTGGACTCGCCGGCCATGACGCGGTCGTCGGCGAGCTCGGCGTACAGCGTGACGTGTGCGGTGGTGGAGGGCACGATGCGCCCGGCGACGGCCAGCACGCGGCTTGCCGCGCGCAGGGCGCTCTCGAAGCTGCCGGTGATGCCGACCATGGCGACGATGAAGAGGTTGCCGAAGGCGTGGCCGCCGAGCTCGCCTTGCCCGAAGCGGTACTGGAAGAGGCTTTCCATCAGCGGCTCGGTCTCGGCCAGGGCCGCGATGCACTGCCGGAAGTCGCCCGGGGGTTGGACGCCGAGGCTGCGGCGGAGGCGGCCGCTGCTGCCCCCGTCGTCGGCGACCGTGACGACGGCGGTGATGTTGCCGGTGTGGTGCTTGAGGCCCCGGAGGAGGGTCGACAGGCCGGTGCCGCCGCCGATGGCGACGATCTTGGGGCTGGCCTTCTGGCGGCGGCGGCGGTCGACGAGGTCGACGAGGCGGCCGCTCGTGCGCGAGCGGGCGGCCTCGACGAGCGAGCGGTTGAGGCCGACGAGCCCGGCGGTGGCCAGGCCGATGCCGACGAGCCCGAACAGGCCGGCGCGGGTGGCCTGCGGCAGGAACTGGAGGGTCGCGGCGCCGACGACGGTCTGCAGCCGGGCCGGGACGGCGGCGGTCTCGTACAGGTGGATGAGCAGGTCGGCGATGCCGAGCGCCAGCAGCGTGACGCCGCTCAGCAGCAGCACGAGCCACCGCTTGACCTGCATGCCCGGGATGAGCCACTTGCGCGAGAACATGGCGACGCGGACCGTTGCGACGGAGCCCTAGCCCGCCGCCGGCTTGTCGAAGCTCACCACGACTTCCTGCTCGGCCTCGGCCGGAGCGTCGAAGAAGGCCTCGGTGCCGAAGCCCAACGGGCCGGCGACGAGCACGCCGGGGATGGTGCTGACGGTGTTGTTGTAGCCGAGGACGCGGGCGTTGTAGTAGTTGCGCGCGTAGGCGATCTTGTCCTCGCTGTCCTTGAGCTGAGCCTGCAGGTCGATGAAGTTCTGGTTGGCTTTCAGGTCGGGGTAGTTCTCCGCCACCGCGAACAGGCTGACAAGCGCCCGCGTCAACGCGGCGTTGGCCTCGGCCGCCTGCGTGGCCGTACGGGCCGCCTGCACACCGGCGCGCGCCTTGGTGACGCTGTCGAAGGTCTCGCGCTCGTGGCTGGCGTAGCCCTTCACCGTTTCGACCAGGTTGGGAATCAGGCTGGCGCGCCGCTGGAGCTGCACCTCGATGGCGCTCCAGGCCTCCTTGACGCCCAGTCGGCCGCGCACCAGGGCGTTGTAGAGCATGACCGCGGCCGCGATCAGCACGACGAAGACGATCAACAAGACGGCTAACCAGCTCATGACTGCGCTACCTCCTCGATCCTAGGGATGCGATTGGAACGGATTGCGAACTGCAGGCGAGGGCGCGGGTGCCCGTGCAGGCCCCGCGCGCCGCGGCCGGCGGGCGGCGGTCAAGGCGAGATGCCGACGGCGCCGCGGCCTTCCCCGTCACCAGCTTCCGCCACCGCCGCCGCCACCGCCGCCGCCGGAGAAGCCGCCGCCGCCGAAGCCGCTCGACCCCGAGCTCGAGGGCGTGCTGGGCAAGGCCGAGCCGACCGACCCGGTGAAGGTGCTCATGCCGTCCGAGAAGGTGGCGGCATTGAAGGCCATGCCCGGCTGGCCGACGTACCAGCCGCCGGTGGCCTGTTCGATCTCGATCGGCTTGAAGGCGCGGGCCCACCTCTCCACCAGGCCGAAGACGATGGCGTAGGGCAGGTACTCGGCGAAGACGTTGTGGGTCTCGTTGTGCTTGTGCCGCTCGGTCTCGGCCGTCGCCACGTACTGCCGGAAGCCCAGGCTGCGGCGCAACATCTCGCTGCCCATGGCCGTGCGCCGCCCCATGGAGCGGCTCATGAGCAGCGTGAAGAAGCCGATCGGCACCAGCGGCAGGGCCAGGAGCGTGGCGCCGGCGGCGACGCCGAGGGCCACGCTCAGACCTACCCCGCCGACCATCAGCAAGATGCCGACGACGAGCCATCGCGTGCGCGCCGTCTCGGGGTTCTGCGGGAACCAGCCCGCCTGGACGGCGCTCTCGTAGAGCTCCGACTGGGCCTTGCGCAGGTCCTCGTAGTAGACGTTGCGCAGGTCCGACAGCTTCACCGTGCCGTCGCGGCCCTCGAACAGGCCGTTCAAGACCGTCCGCTCGTATGGGGCCAGATCGTCGGCCGGCTTGGCGCTGCGATCGAGCTGCCAGTCGTGCCGGAAGCCTTCGAGGAGGCCGCCGCGGCCCAGGTCGGTGATCTTCAGGTAGCCGCGCACGCCGAGGTCGATGATGGTGGCGGTGATGTCCAGGGTGTCGGCGCGCTCGTCGATCAGGAGCCCCATCTGGGCCGGCTTCATCCGTTCGGGGGGCTGGAACTCCACGACGAGCTGGTCGCCGGCGCCCAGCGGCCGGGTCTCTTGCGGCGCGTCGGGGTCGAGGTACTGCAGGCCGATGAAGCGTCGATCGCGCCCGAAGCGCCACCAACCCATCGCCACCAGGCCCAGGCCGACGACGAGCTCCAAGAAGCTGGAGGCCAGCAAGAGCGGGCTGGTCTTGAAGAAGTCGCCGGGCCCGCGACGGGCCTCCAGCACCGGCGTCGGCGCCGGCACCATGCCCTTGTCGAAGCCGACGACCACGCTGAAGTTGTCGCCGGCCGCCAGGGGGCCCGTGGCGCTGAAGCGGGGCGCCTGGGCGTCCAGGGTGCTGGCGCAGGTCTCGGTGCTCCCGGGCGGGCCTTCGAAGCAGGTCGCCCGTCGCACGCCGCTGCGCGGCGCCGTGACCACCACCGTCACGCTTTCCACGGGCACCGGCCAGCCTTCGCCGCCGATGATGTTCCAATAGAGCTCGTCGTGCCCGGCGGCGGCATCCAGCGCGCCTTCGGCGTCCGGGGCGATGGCGTTCAGGGCGCCTTGCACCGTATAGTCGATCACATAGGTCTGCAGGCCGCTCACCGTGACGTCGGGATCGCCGATCTGCAGCCGCAGGTACGGCGACGCGTCGAGCTCGGTGTAGGGAATCGCGCGGCCACCCCGATCGGTGACCGACCGCACGTCCACCGGGTAGACGCGCTCGTGCGCGTCGTCGTAGCCGAAGCGCACGGGGATGTCGCGATAGATGCCGTGCTTCTCGAGGCGGTCGAAGTCGGCCTGGATGGTCTCGACGATGTGGATGCGGCCGTCGGGTTGGATCTCGACCTGGGCGTCGAAGCTCGGGATGGTCCAACCGGTGTCCTGGGCCAGGGCAGCAGGGGCCGAATGGGCCAACGCCGTCAGGCAGGCGGCGGCCCCGGCGAACACGAGGTGAAGGCGAGGGATGCGCATTTCGCGGCCTATTGTAGCCCACCGGGGCTCGTTATCGTCGGGCCAGCCGGCCGTGACGGCGGGCCGGGCCCGCAGGCCCCGGGCCCGTGCGCAGGTCTCACGGCCGGACACGCTGCAGGTACAGGCACATACGGGGCGCGGCGCGATCGGGTTGTGCCCGGCGCCCTCAGCCCTCACCCCCGCCGCGGGCCCCGTACAGGAAGCGCGCGTAGCCGATCTCCGCCGCGTTCTTGGTCAGCTCGACGTTGACCCAGGCGACGACGTCGCCGAACGGACGGTCGCGGAAGGGCCAGCGCGTGCGTTCCGTCGACCTCAGATCCTCCGTCGTGAGCTCCGCCAGCGCCGCCCGCCACGCGTCCGCCAGCCCGCCGATCCACGCGCACGCCGCGTCGGCGGTCGGCGGCAGCAGCACGTCCTCGCGCACGAGCATTCCCTCCCCAAACGCGTGGTCGAGCGCCATCGACCACCAGAAGCCGATGTGCCATGCGACCCAGGCGATGCTCGGCGGGCCGAGGTCGTAGCCCTCGTGGTCCGGCCAGTCCGCCCGCCACCGCCCGTCGGGGCTCGCGTGCACGTGCGGGCCGCGCGGCGCGGGTCGCCACAGCATCTCGGCGGTCGACAACCCGCCCATGTGGTGGCGCGCAAGCGCCCACGCGGTGTCGAGCTGCCGGACCAGGACGGCGCGGACGGGGTCGCTCATGACTCGCGCCTATGCCGCTTGCGAGAGCCCGGGCCGCAGCGCGCGGTGCCCGAGGCGGCGTGCGCGGCCACCGGGTCGAGGATCTGCCGCACGAAACACCGCGCGACGCCCGGGATGCGTCACCCCGCCGCCCGCTCCGCCCATGGCAGCCACAGCCGCCAGCGCGTCCCTGCCGGAGGCGTCGCCGTCGCGGGGCCGGGCGTCGGCATCGGCGTCGGGCTCGCAGCCCCGGTGGGCGCGGTCGTCGGCGTGGCCGGCGCCGTCGGCACGGGGGTGTCGGTCGCGGTCGCCCCGGGCGCGGTCGTCGGCGCCGCGGTGGCCGGCTC
>QEVT01000182.1 GCA_003576755.1 bacterium
ATGGTGGCGACCCGGCCGTCCCCGTCCGTCTCGAAGCGGAAATGGGTCGCCTTGTGGCCCCTGAACGGCCGCTTCTTCGCCTGCATCGCGTTGGTCATCGTGCTTGCATCCTCGCAATCGTTGGCGGGGTCGTTTCGGTTCAGCCGGTCATCACCTCGCCGCCGGCCACCGCGACCGCCTGCCCGGTGATCGACGCCGCCTCCGGCGAGGCCAGCCACAGGACGGCATGGGCGACCTCCTCCGGCGCGACCAGCCTGCCCTGCGGGTTGCCGCGGGAAAGGCTCGCCCGCGCCTCCTGCGGCGAGCGGCCGGTCTTGCCGGCGATGGTGCGCGCGGCGGCGTCGAGCAGCGGCGTGTCGGTGAAGCCGGGGCAGACGGCGTTGACGGTGATGTCTGTGCGCGCCAGCTCCAGCGCCAGCGCCCGCGTCAGCCCGACCACGCCGTGCTTGGAGGCGCAATAGGCCGACACGTAGGCGTAGCCGGTCAGGCCGGCCGTGCTGGCGATGTTGACGATGCGCCCGGCGCCGGCCCGCCGGATCGAGGGCAGGGCGGCCTGCGCGGTCAGGAAGACGCCGGTGAGGTTTGTCGCGAGGACCCTGTGCCAGACATCGGCGCCGGTTTTCTCGAACGGCGCCGACGGCGCCTCGCCGGCGCAGTTGACCAGCACGGCGATGTCGCCGAAGGCCTCGACGGCGCGGCCGACGCCGGCCTCGATCGCGGCCCCGTCGGTGACGTCGAAGCCGGCGAGCGCCAGCGCCTCGCCGCCGGACGCGGCGATCCCGGCGGCGGCCGCCTCCAGCGGCGCGGCGCGGCGGCCGGCCAGCGACACGGCGTGCCCCGCCTCCGCCAGCCGCAGCGCGACCGCCTTGCCGATGCCGCTGCCGGCGCCGGTGACGAGGGCGTGCCGGCGTCGCGTCATCGCGGCCCGCCCGCCGCCGCGCGGGCGCGGTTCGTCTCGTGGCGGCGGCGCGCCGGCAGGCGCTGCCTCGGCCATGGCTGGCCGCCGAAGCCGATGCACGCTGCTCGCATGACGCTTCCTCCTCGCGGGCGAAGGGCCGCGCACGCCGGCCCGCGCCGCCCTCCCTGTGATGCCCGAGCGTGAACTCGCCCGATAGAAATTTCAAGCTTAAAATTTATCGCGGCGCGGATTTCCCGCCCCGTTCCCGCCCGGCCGGGGCTACCCTTGCCCGCGCCCGGCGAGCCCGGCCCGGATCGGGCGTCTGAGCGTGTCCAGATGCCGCCTCAGCCCGGCGCTCTCGCCCGGGCGCGAGGCCGCCGCGAGGCTCCGGGGCCTCGCGGCCGGCCCGGCAGCCGGCGTCAGTCGTCGTGCTCGATCGCGACCGCCGCGCCGCTGACGGGGTCGAACTTCACCTCGACCCGGTTGCCGCCGGCGTCGCGCGCCTTGACCTCGTAGCAGCCGTCGTCGGGCTCGACGCCCAGCACCGTGTAGCCCAGCGCGGCCGCCTTCTCGGCCATGGCCGCCACGCCCATCCACTGGTCGCGGGGGTGGACGGGGCAGCGCGTGTCGGCGGCCGCGGGCAGCGCCGCGCCGAGCAGCAGCGGGGCGGCGAGGGCGGTTGCGAGAACGGCGGCGGGGGCGGTGAAAATGCGCATGGTCTGTTCCTTTCCTGTCGCATGGCGTGTCGTTTCGTCGACCCCGCCCTTGTCGCAGGGCGCGCATGACAGGCGCCTGATCGCCGCTGTCAGCGTTCTGTCATCCGGGCCCCGGCAGGATCGGCGCATGCGCGTCCTCGTCTTCACGCTCCTGCTTGCCCTCGCCCTTCCCGGGACCGCCCGTTCCGGCGAGCGCCGGCCGCCCGAGGGCGTCATGCCCATCGGCCAGATGCTGCGCCTGCTCCAGGAAAGGCTGGGCGGCGGCGAGATCGTCGAGATCGAGCTGGACGACGACGATGACGGCTTCGTCTACGAGGTCTACTATGTCGACGCGCGCGGCCGCCGCGTCGAGATCGAGGTCGATGCGCGCACCGGCGAGATCCTGAAGCAGGAGGTGGACGACTGAGCATGCGCGTGTTGCTGGTGGAAGACGACGCCCGCATCCGCCTCGACGTCGCGCGCGCTCTCGAGGCGGCCGGCTTCGTGGTCGACGCCGAGGCCGACGGCGAGGACGGCTGGCACCTCGGCGACACCGAGACCTACGGCGCGGCGATCCTCGACCTGGGCCTGCCGCACATGGACGGGCTCTCCATCCTCAAGCGCTGGCGCGAGGCCGGGCGCGACCTGCCGGTGCTGGTGCTGACCGCGCGCGGCTCGTGGAGCGAGCGCGTCGAGGGCATCGACGCCGGGGCCGACGACTACCTGCCCAAGCCCTTCCACATGGACGAGCTGATCGCGCGGCTGCGCGCCATCATCCGGCGCTCGAGCGGCCACGCCGCCGCCACCGTCGCCGCCGGCGAGGCGGTGCTCGACACGCGCCAGATGCGGGTTTCGGTGCGCGGCGTGCCGGTGGCGCTGTCGCCGCAGGAATACCGGCTCGTCGCCTATCTGATGCTCAACAAGGGCCGCGTCGTGCCGCAGCAGGAGCTGGCCGACCACCTGCAATCCGTGCATTTCGAGCGCGAATCCAACGCCGTCGAGGTGCTGATCGGCCGGGCCCGGCGCAAGCTGCCGCAAAGCCTGATCGAGACCCGGCGCGGTTTCGGCTACACCATCGCGGGCTGACGGGCGGCGCGATGCGGATGGCGCGGTCGCTGCGGTTCCGGCTCTTCGTCTTCGCCGTCGCCGTGGTGGCCGTGGCCATGGTCGCGGCCGGGCTCGGCCTGACGGCGCTGTTTGCGCGTCATCTCGAGCGCCGCGTCGGGCAGGAGCTCGACACCCATCTCCAGCAGCTCGTCGGCGCGATCCGCTTCGACGGCGCCGGGCGCATGTCGCTGGAGCGCGAGCCGTCCGACCCGCGCTTCACGCGCGTGCTTGGCGGGCTCTACTGGCAGGTCGAGGACGCCGCCGGCGGCCAGCGCCTTTCGTCGCGCTCGCTGTGGAACGAGACGCTCGCCCTGCCGCCCGGCCCCGTCGCGCCGGGCGCGGCGCGCGTGCGCCGCATCCCCGGGCCGGACGGCGCGGCGCTGCTCGTCCACGAGCGCGCCGTCATCGTCCCGGTCGCGCAGGCGGATCGCCTCGTGCGCGTGGGCGTGGCCATCGACCGCGGCGAGATCGACGTGCTGCGCCGCGGCTTCGCGCGCGACCTCGCGCCGGCGCTGGGCGTGCTCGGCGTCGTGCTGCTCGCCGGCTTCGCCGTCCAGATCGGCGCGGGCCTCAGGCCGCTCGACACGGTGCGCGCGGCGCTGGGCCGGGTGCGGGCGGGAACGGCGCGCCGGCTGGAGGCCGACGGCCCGGCCGAGGTCGCGCCGCTGGTGGCGGAGGTCAACTCGCTGCTGGAGGCGCAGGAGCGCGAGATCGCGCGCGCCCGCGACCGCGCCGCCGACCTCGCCCACGGGTTGAAGACGCCGCTCACCGCGCTCGCCGCCGACATCGAGCGCCTGCGCGAGAAGGGCGAGACCGCGCTGGCGCGCGACATCGGCGAGCTTGCCCAGCGCATGGGCCGGCACATGGACCGCGAGCTCGCCCGCGCGCGCATCCGCCACGGCCGCCCCTCGGCGCGGCCGCTCGTCGCCCGCGTCGCCGCCGACATCGTGCGCACGCTGGAGCGCACGCCGGACGGGGCGCGCGTGCGCTTCGACAACGCCGCGCCGCCGGACATGGCCGTGGCCGTCGACCCGCAGGATCTGGCCGAGCTGCTGGGCAACCTGATCGAGAACGCCGCCCGCCACGCCGGCTCGCTGGTGCGGGTGACGGCGCGCCGCGAGCGCGGCCGCGACCTTCTCGCGGTCGAGGACGACGGCCCGGGGCTCGCGGACCCGGACCGCGCCAGAGCCGTGCTGCGCGGCGTCCGGCTCGACGTCGCCGGGGCCGGCGCCGGCCTCGGGCTCGCCATCGTCCGCGACATCGCCGACGCCTATGGCGGCGAGTTGCGGCTCGAACGCTCGTCCCTCGGCGGCCTGTCCGCCGAGGTCGAGCTTCCGGCCGCGGCCGGCGGATAAAGCGCCGGCCCTGCGCCTCACCCCGCCTTGCGCGGGCCGACCAGGGCGAAGCGCGCGCCCTGCGGGTCGTCGGCGACGACGATGAAGTCGCCGCCGGGGATTTCCGCCGGCCCGTGCAGCACCGCGCCGCCGCCGGCCGTCGCCTTGCGCGTGGCCGCGTCGATGTCGGCGACGCCGAAATAGAAGAGCCAGCCCGGCTGCGGCTGCTGCGGCGTGGCGCGCATGACCGCGCCGAAGCTGTGGCCGCCCAGGTCGAGCATCTGGTAGTCGCCCATCTCGCCCATCGGCATGGTCTCGCCCTTCTCCCAGCCGAAATGGCGGCCGTAGAAGGCCAGCGCCGCCTGCGGGTCGGCGGTCGAAAGCTCGTTCCACTGGCAATGGCCGATGCCGTGAGGCGAGAAGGCGCGGCTTTCGCCCTCCGTCGCGCCGCGCATGATCGTGAACACCGCCCCTTGCGGGTCGGCGATCACGGCGAAGCGGCCGACGCCGGGGATGTCGGTGGGCGGCACCAGCTCGCTCGCCCCGTCGGCCGCCAGATCGGCCGCCGCGGCGTCGACGTCGTCGACGCCGATATAGCCGATCCAGCCCGGCGCGCCGCCCGGGCAGTCGCCCTCCGGGGGCAGGACCATCAGGCCCGCGACCTCGGTCTCGCCGGTGGAGAACAGGCGGTAGCCGCCGGCGTCGTCCGGCTCGAAGGGCCGGCACGACCAGCCGAGCACGTCGCCGTAGAAGGCGGCGGCCGCGTCGGCGTCCGTGGTCATCAGCTCGTACCAGATGAACGCGCCGTGCGCGTTGCGTGCATTCGCGGTGTCGGCCATGGGTGGTGTCCTTTCGTGGCGCTCGCCCCCCGCCTGCGTTCCCGCCCTTCCGTCCGCTCCTCGCAGGCGCGCCGCGGCGGGCTTGCGGCGGGGCGGATTTGCACTATTGTGCCGGATGTCGCCGGTTCCCGGAAGGGACCAGAGGGAATACGGTCGGGATCGCGTCCGAAGCCGTAGCTGCCCCCGCAACTGTAGGCGGAGAGCCCGCCCCTGAAAGCCACTGGAACGCGCGTTCCGGGAAGGCCGGGGCCGGGCGTCGACCCGCGAGCCAGGAGACCTGCCGGCGACGCCGTTGCAACGCTTGCCCTCGGGTGGAGGGCGGAGGGACATCATGAACGCCGTTTCCGACGCGCCCGTCGCGCAGACCCGCCACAGCCCGTCCTGCGGCGCGGGGGCGTGACATGAAGGACATCGCTCCCGCCGTGGCCGAGCGCCACAGGAAGAAGATGCAGAAGCGCAAGGAGGTGCAGGACGCCGAGGTGGCGGGCAAGACCATCGAGAAGGGCCTGCTGATCGTCAACACCGGGCCGGGCAAGGGCAAGTCCACCGCCGCCTTCGGGCTGGCGCTGCGCATGCTCGGCCACGGCCGGCGCGTCGGCGTCGTCCAGTTCATCAAGGGCGCGCGCCACACCGGCGAGAAGGAGGCGCTCGCCGCCTTCGGCGACCGGGTCGAGTGGCACGCCATGGGCGAGGGCTTCACCTGGGACACGCAGGACCTGGCCCGCGACATCGCGGCGGCGGAGCGGGCGTGGGGCAAGGCGTGCGCGCTGATGGCCGATCCGTCCTTCGGGCTGGTCATCCTCGACGAGCTCAACATCGCGCTGCGCTACGACTATCTCGACCTCGATGCGGTGGTGGCGGCGCTGAAGGCGCGGCGGCCGGGCCTGCACGTGGCGGTGACCGGGCGCAACGCGAAGCCGGCGCTGGTCGAGGCCGCCGACCTCGTCACCGAGATGGGCGCGGTGAAGCACCACTTCGCCGCCGGGGTGAAGGCGCAGGCCGGCGTCGAGTTCTAGGACCGTGGCCGCCCGCGCGCTGATGTTCCAGGGCACCGGCTCCGACGTCGGCAAGTCGCTGATCGTCGCCGGGCTTTCGCGCGCGCTCGCCAATCGCGGCATGAAGGTGCTGCCGTTCAAGCCGCAGAACATGTCGAACAACGCCGCCGTCACCGCCGACGGCGGCGAGATCGGCCGCGCCCAGGCGCTTCAGGCGCGCGCGGCGCGGGTGGCGCCCGGCGTCGACATGAACCCGGTGCTGCTCAAGCCGCAGAGCGACGTCGGCGCGCAGGTGGTGGTGCGGGGCCGGGTGTTCGCCAATGCCGACGCCGCCCGCTACCAGAGCCTGAAGCGGGAGCTGATGGCGCATGTGCTCGACAGCTTCGGCCGGCTGCGGCGCGAGGCCGACATCGTGCTGGTCGAGGGCGCGGGCAGCGCCTCGGAGGTCAACCTGCGCGCCGGCGACATCGCCAATATGGGCTTCGCCCGCGCCGCGGGCGTGCCGGTGGTGCTGGTCGGCGACATCGAGCGCGGCGGCGTCATCGCCAGCCTCGCCGGCACCCGCCACGTCATCGACCCCGCCGACGCGGCGACGATCCGCGGCTTCATCGTCAACCGCTTCCGCGGCGATCCGGCGCTGTTTGCCGCCGGCATGGCGGAGATCGCCCGGCTGACCGGCTGGGCCCCCTTCGGCCTCGTGCCGCACTTCCCCGATGCGCGCCGGCTGCCGGCCGAGGACGCGCTGGCGCTGGGCGGCAGGACGGAGCGCGCGGCATCGACCGGGCGCGTGCGCGTCGCCGTGCCGATCCTGCCGCACCTGTCGAACTTCGACGACCTAGACCCGCTGGAGGCCGAGCCCGACGTCGAGCTGGTGCGGGTGTGGCCGGGGCAGGCGCTGCCGGGCGACGCGCGGCTGGTGCTTCTCCTCGGCTCCAAGGCCACCATCCCCGACCTCGGCGTGCTGCGCCGCGCGGGCTTCGACATCGACATCGCCGCGCATGTGCGGCGCGGCGGCCATGTGCTGGGCCTGTGCGGCGGCTACCAGATGCTCGGCCGCCGCATCGAGGACCCCGCCGGCATCGAGGGCGCGCCGGGCGGCGTCGACGGGCTCGGCCTTCTCGACGTGGCGACGCGGCTGTCGCCCGACAAGGCGCTGCGCGCGGTCGCCGGCCGCAGCGCCGACGGCGCGCCGCTGCGCGGCTACGAGATGCACATGGGCGTGACCGAGGGGCCGGACTGCGCCCGCCCCTTCGCCGTGCTCGACGACGGACGGCGCGACGGCGCGGTGTCGGCCGGCGGCCTCGTGGCGGGCACCTATCTGCACGGCCTGTTCGCCGACGACGCCCAGCGCGCGGCATGGCTGGAGCGGCTGGGCGGCGCGGCCGCCGGGCTCGACTACGAGCAGGGGGTGGAGGACGCGCTCGACGGGCTCGCCGCCCATCTGGAGGCGCATCTTTCCATCGACGAAATGCTCAGCTGCGCGCGATGAGGACCAGTCCCGCGCACAGCCCGAGAAGCACGACCAGCAGCGCGTCGGCGGTGCGGTAGAGCGCCAGCGCGCGGCGGATGTCGGCCGGCGTCGCCTCGCGCCGCCCGCCCTCGCCCATGAAGGCGTCCTCGACCGCGACGCCGCCATAGCTGCGCGGCCCGGCGAGCGAAAGGCCGAGCGCGCCGGCCATGGCCGCCTCCGGCCAGCCGGCAGTGGGCGAGCGGTGGCGCCGCGCGTCGCGCCGCACCGCCC
>QEVT01000006.1 GCA_003576755.1 bacterium
CGGCGGAGGCTCCGGGATCGACGCGCCCGGCCGATCCCCGCGCCGGCCGCGACGACGCCGAGCGCGACGCCGGCGCCGGGGCGAGCGCGCCGGCGGCCGAGCCGATCTCGCTCGCGCGGGTCGAAGCCCGCTGGCCCGACGTGCTGGCGGCGGTCGAGCGGCGCGACCGCAACACGGCTGCGATGCTGAAGGACTGCCGGCCCGTGGCGGCGGGCGACGGGTCGGTGACGCTCGGCTTCTTCTTCGACTTCCACTGCCGGCGCATGTCGGAGCCCGACCGCAAGGCGCTGGTCGTCGCGGCCCTCGAGCCCGTCCTCGGTGCGCGCCTCGACCTCCGCTGCGTCGTCGTGCCGTCGTCGGGCGAGGAGCAGTCGGCGCGGCCGAAGAACAAGACCGATCAGGCCAAGTCGGACCCGGTGGTCCGGCACGCCATCGACGCGCTCGGCGCACGGATCGCAGGCGTGCAGGCCGACGACACCGTCTGAGCCGGGGGGCGACCCCGGCCGCGATCGCGATTCAGCCACACCAGACACACCACGCGAGGGAGCACGGCATGGGCAAGGGCAAGGGCGGCGGGTTCGGCGCCGTGGGGCGGCCGGGCGGCGGGCGGAACATGCTGCGCCAGATCGAGGAGATGCAGGCGCGGATGCTGGCCGAGCAGGAGTCGCTGGGCCGCGAGACGGTCGAGGTCTCGGTCGGCGGCGGCGCGGTGGCGGTGGTGATGAACGGCCACCAGAAGCTGCAGTCGGTCGCCATCCGGCCCGAGCTGCTGAGCCCCGACGAGGCCGAGATGCTCTCGGACCTCATCATCGCCGCGGTCAACGAGGCGGTCGAGCGCTCGCAGGCCATCGCCGGCGAGCGCATGGGCGCGCTGACGCAGGGCCTGGGCCTGCCGCCCGGGCTCGGGCTCTAGCCGGCCGTGGCGCGGGCGGCGGGGCGGGCGGCGGATCGGCCGGCGCGGTGACGGCGTCGCTGCCGGGGCCGGTGGCCCGCCTGATCGACGAGCTCGGGCGCCTGCCGGGCATCGGGCCCAAGACGGCCTCGCGGCTGGCGTTCTACCTGTTGCGCGCGCCGAACAACCAGGCCTCGGCGCTGGCGGATGCGCTGCGCGCGCTGTCGGAGGGGCTGGTGTACTGCCGGCAGTGCTTCAACATCGCCGAGCACGACCCGTGCGCCATCTGCGCCGACGCGGCGCGCGACCACGGGACGATCTGCGTGGTCGAGGAGCCGCTGGACGTGATCGCGCTGGAGCGCACGCGCGAGTACCGCGGGCTGTACCACGTGCTGCACGGGGCCATCTCGCCGGTGGACGGCATCGGGCCGGCGGACCTGCGCATCGACGAGCTGGTGGCGCGGCTGCGGCGCGCGCCGGTGCGCGAGCTCATCCTGGCCACCAACCCGTCGCTCGAGGGCGACGCCACCGCGATGTACATCGAGCGCGCGATCCGCGCCAGCGGCGGCGAGCCCCGCATCACCCGCCTGGCCCGCGGGCTGCCGGTCGGCGGCGACATCGAGTACGCCGACCAGGTCACGCTGGCCCGCGCGGTCAAGGGGCGCAGCGAGCTGGGGTAGGCGCCCCCCTTCACGCCCGGCGCGAGCGCGGCGCGGCCCGGCAGCGATACGCCCACGCCACCACCTGGTAGGCCTGGTGGAAGCCCGTGCTGGCGTAGATCTCGCCGAGGATGCGGTTGACGGTGCTGCGGCTGTAGCCGATGCGGTCCGCCACCGCGTCGCGCGGCAGCCCCTCGCACAGCGCGAGCACCACCTCCCACTCGCGCGCGTCCAAGAGCCCCGGCGACGGGTCCCCAGCCCCCGGGCCGGCCGTGGCGGCCGCCGACGCCGTGGAGCGCCAACCGGCGGCGCTGGGTCCATGGCCCATCTCGATCCCTCCATCCCCAATGCGGCAAGTCGGTCCGATGCCGCGATGATCGCCGCACGCCCGACGCGCCGGTCACAGGACCGTCACAAGCCCGCCGCCCCGCCTGCCTGCAATCGCCGCACGGGGCGCGGCGAGCGCGCCACGGCCCCCCCGGATCCCGCGCTTCCCGCGGTCCCGCCCCCGCCCGGTTGACCCGCCCACGGGGGAGGGATAGACTGGCCGGCGCCATGCCCCACGCCTACGTCTCGCTGGCCCCGCTCCTGCCCGCGCTCGGCCTCACCGGCCCGCTCGACTGGGCGGCCGAGTTCGGCCGCGCCGCGCCGGTGGACCTCGAGATCGGCAGCGGCAACGGCGAGTACCTCGTGCAACGCGCGCGCGCGGCGCCGGAGCGCAACGTCGTCGGGCTCGAGCTCTTGTGGGGTCGGGTGAAGAAGACCCTGCGCAAGATCGGCCTGGCGGGCGTGCCCAACGCGCGCGTGCTGTACGGCGACGCCCACCTGGCGCTCGACCGCCTGATCCCCCCGGCCAGCCTGGCGTGCGCCTACGCGCTCTTCCCGTGCCCGTGGCCGAGCAGCGAGACCGACCGGCGGCGGCTGTTCGGGCACGCGTTCCTGCGCCTGCTCAACAGCCGGCTGGCGCCGGACGGGACGGCGTTCGTCGTCACCGACGACCGCCCGTACCACGACTGGGTGCTCGCGCAGGTGCCGGGCACCGGCTTCCGGGCGACGACGCGCCTCGTGGGGCCCGACCACGCCACCAAGTTCGAGCGCAAGTGGCACGCCGGCGGCCAGACCGCCTTCCACCGGATCGACCTCGTCAAGCGCGAGCACCTCGCGCTGCCCCTCAAGGAGGCCACGCCGATGCGCACCCACCTCGTCGCGCGCTTCGACCCCGCGCGCCTGGCCATGCGCGACGCGCACGCCGACGACGTCCGCGTGCGCATGAAGGGGTTCCTCTTCGACCCGCTGCAGGCGGTGGGGATGGTGCATGTGGTGGTGGTCGAGGAACGGCTGAAACAAGACCTGTGGGTCGAGATCGTCCCGGCCACGGGCGGCTGGCGCATCCAACCCGCGCGCGGGTGCAACGCCGTCATGACCGACGGCGTGCAGATGGCGCTCGACCTGGTGCTGGCGGCATGCGAGGGGGCGGCCGGCCGGGGGGACGGACCTGCGTGATCGGCGGCCGTCGGCCGGGCGTCGGGCATGCATGGGGCGGGCGACCAGCACCGGCCGGCGCGGCCGGGTAGAATGGGCTCGCAATCGTGGATTCTCCTCCTCCTCACGAGGTCCAGGGCCGGGCGCAGCCGCTGCGCTCGGCCCTGTGCCGTCGGGGCGATCGTCGCATGCCTCACCCCGAGGCGCCGGAGACCGTCGTCGGTGCTCTCGCCGGGCCGCTCACGGCGACGGCGCGGGACCGGCGGCCGCGCCGCCGGCGCGGCATCCCCTCACACGTCGAGCGCGCCGAGGTCGGCCGCGACCGCGGCGATGACCCCGCTGCCTTCGGGCTGCAGGAAGAAGTGCCCGCCGGTGAAGACACGCACATCGAAGGCGCCGGTCGTCTGGTCTGCCCAGGCCTCGAGGTCCGTGCGGCCGACCTCGCGGTCGTCGCGGCCGCCGAACGCCGCGATGGGCGCCCTGAGCGGCGGCTCGGGGGCATAGCGGTAGCTCGCCATCACCGCGACATCGGCGCGCAGGATGGGAAGGAACAGCGCGAGCAGCTCGGGGTCGGCCAATATGGCCTCGGGGATGCCGTCGTACCGCCTGCGCAGCTCGGCCACCAGCTCGGCATCGGGGAGCCGGTGCAGCGGCGGAAAGCGTTCCGGGAGGTGCGGGGCACGCCGGGCCGCCACCGCGAGATAGGCCGGCTCGATCCCATGGCCACGGCGCAGCGCACGCGCCAGCTCGAAGCCGATCAACGCGCCCAGGCTGTAGCCGAAGATCGCCAGCGGCTTGTCGAGCAGCGGCGCACAGGCCGCGGTCAGACCGGCCACCAGCGGATCCAACCGTACGGCCGCCGGTTCGCGAAACCGGCCTTCGCGTCCCGGGAGCTGCGCCAGGCGGACCTCGATCGTGGCCGGCATGGCGCGCGGCCACGCGCGATAGACCGACGCGCCAACGCCGGCATACGGGATGCAGAGCAGCCGCATCGCCGCGGCCGGCCGCGGTGCCGGGCACGTGAGCCAGGCGCCCGCGGCGACGGCCGGGGCGCTCTGCGCTTTCGGGGCGGCAGAGTCGGTCGCGGTCATGGGGGTGTCCTGATCCCGGATCGTGGTGCATCGGGCCGAGCCTGCACCGCCGCCGCCTCGCACAACGCCGCGAGCTGCCCGGCGCTGACGCGCCACACCCAATGCCTTTCGGCATAGCGCCGCCCTGCGGTCGCCAACGCGGCGCGGCGTTCCGGCGCGTTCAGCAGGTCGACCACCGCGGCGGCGAACGCTCCGGGGTCGGCCTCGGACGTCACCACCGGCGGCGGGTCGTGGTCCTCGATCCGCAATCCCTCCGCCACCACGGGCGTCGTCACCACCGGCAGCCCCATCGCCATGGCTTCCTGGACCTTGTTCTGCAGGCCCGAGGCGTAGCGCAGCGGCGCGACGAACACCGTCGCGGCGGTCAGGTGCGGCCGCAGGTCGTCGACGAACCCCGTCACCATCACCGTCGGATCTCCCGCCGCACGCGCCACGAGATCCGGTGTGGGATCGCGTCCCGCAATGCAGACCTCGACGTCCGAGGTCATGTCGCGGATGCGCGGCAGGATCGCGCCGACCAGCAACCGGGCGGCATCGTCGTTTGGGGCGTAGCTCATCACCCCGCTCAGCACCAGCCGCCGCGGGTGGGGCGCGATGCCCGGCGCCCGCCGCCAGTACGCGAGGTCGACCCCGTTCGGGATGACCGCCGTGACGTCCGCCGGCCCGGCTCCGACCCCCGGGCCGAGGATCGCGGCGCGATCGCGGGCGGAGATGAACGACAAGTACGGTGTCGCGGCGACCGCGCGCCGCTCCATCCGCCGCACCGCGACCCGCTGGAGCGCGAGGAGCATGCGCTTGCGCCAGCCGACGCAGCCCATCCGCATCCCGATGCGCAGCGAGCCCGCGTCGCAGAAGTCGAGCACCAACGGCACCCGCCCTCGGCCCGCGACGACGCCGAGCAGGTTCTTGCCGTGGAGGAGGACGACGTCGTGCGCGCCGGCGTCGGCGATGGCTGCGTCGAACGCCCGGCGCATCGCGCGCGTCGCAGCGCCGAAGCGCGCGATGCGCGCCGACCTGCGTCCCAGGCTTGTCGGCTTGCCCTCGGTCGGATCGTTGGATGGCGCCGACGTCCGGCCGACGGGCACCGGCCACGTCGCCATGCGTTCGGTGTACCCTTCGATCTCGGCCATCACGTCGGGCGGGACGGGCTGGTCGGTCAACGTGAGCAGCGTGATCGCGTGATCGTGCGCCAGCTCGCGCAGGAAGTGGTAATGCCGGTTCGGCCCGCGGAGGCGCGGGTGCTGCAGCATGAACGTGACGTAGAGGATGCGCATTCAGCCCACGCCAGGCGAATCGCGTTCAGGAGCGGCGCGACTGCCCTCGAAGCGGGCCATCCACGCCGAGCAGGCGTCGACGAGCCGCGCCTGGGACGTCAGGCGCGTGAACACGTGATCGGCCCCCTCGACCACCTCGACGGCAAACCGGCCCGTGGCCAACCAGCGCGGCAGGTCCGCACCGCTCCGCACGTGCAGGAAGTCCAGGCCGACATCGGCTTCGCTGAAGACCATCAGAACCTCGAAGCCACGGTCGAGAAGGGTGTCCAGCACCGGCGCCCCCCCGCCGCGATCGGCCACCGCGGGCGCCGCCGGGTGCACCCGCCGTGCGCGCCGCGTCTGATATGCCGCCTTCCAGCGTTCGAGGTCCGGCGCGATGCGGCTCGGTCGAAGCGCGCCGCGCGGGTTCAGCACGATCACCTTCCAGTAGTGTCGGAAGAGCTTGCGGGTGTACGCCCGCGCCGTGGTCCACCGGTCATGCTGGGGGCCGCGGACGTTGATCAGCACGGTCCCGACCACCCGCGCATCATCCAGTCCGGCGCGGAGGGCCGTCGCGGCGCCCGAGCAGAGGCCCAGGAGCACGAAGCGTCGCAGCCCACGAACGGCGCCGAGGAATGCCATGGCCTCGCGGGTCTCTGCCACCACGCTCTGCCGAAAGGGCGCATGGTCCTCCCGGACGGCGCTGTCGCCAATGCCCGAGAAGTCGAAGCGCAGGACGGTGAAGCCCTCCGCGGCCAGGCGCCGGGCAAGCTTGACGTGGAGGCGGTTGGGGCCCACATGGTGAATCCGCCCGGCATCGAGGATGATGACGGCTGGCCGGTCGGCCGCCGCCGGGACGGGATCGGGCTCGGCGAGGACGCCCACGAGCGCGGCGTGGTGCCCGAACAGCACGGCGGTCTCGATCATGGGCACTGCTCGACCAACCAGGCCGTGATCGCCTTCAGCACGGCGTGCGGGACGAGCACCTTGTTGATGTCCTCGATCCAGATCGATGGGGTGTCGATCGACACGACGTCGACGCGCGACCCGAGCTCCGTCAGGTGGCCGCGCAGCCGTCCGAGATCCGTGGGCACGCCCGTATCCACGACGAAGACCCGCGGGCCGGGTGGGGCGGGAAGCGCCAACAGGTCGAGTGCGGCCAGATCGGACCGGAGCGCCGCGGGCAGTCCGAAGCCGAGCACCTCCGCCACCGGCTCACCGGCCGGCGGCGCTTTCACCGGCACCGGGAACGACCGCATGCGCGCCCGATGCCGGGCCGCCAGGTCGTCCAGGTAGACCGCGCCGTCGACCACCGGGTCCCACAGGACAAGGCCGTCGACGCCGCCGCCGTCGACCGCGGCCTGGGCTGCCAGCGATGCCCCCAGACGCAGACCGACCAGCGCGACGGATGCCACCCCGCTGCGGGCACGGAGCACGTCCATCGCGCTCACCGCATCCTCGCGCCAGCGCTCCAACCGACCATCGCTGTCGCCGCCGGCGGCGTCGCCGGTGCCGTACCAGTCAAACCGCAGGCAATGGAACCCGGCACGGACCAGTTGGCCGGCCAGTTGTTTGAGGGCGCGGTGGGCGCGAATCGACTCCTGGCCGACCGGCCCGCAGATCACGATCCCGGTGCGTCGCCCTGGGTGCATCGGCGGCCGGTGGTGGCAGCCGAACAGCGCCCCGCCCGGTGTCCCGAAGAACAGCGGCACGCACTCGGGCTCTGCGCCGCCACCCGTCCCGGGGCGGGCGACGAGGGCTGGGCGCACGAACGGGGCCGGGCGGGGCGGGTCGATCACGGGTGCCCGAGCGCCGACCGAGCGGACAGGGCCGGCTCCACCATCGCGGCGAGCTGGCCAAGGGTGTGGTAGCCGAGGTCCGCTGCGTTGATGCGCGCCCCGGTCCGATTCTCGAAGCGGGCGACGACCTGCATGGCCATGAGCGACGACCCGCCCAGGTCGTAGAAGTTGTCGGTCGTCTCGACGGCGTCGACACCCAGCAGGTCCCGCCACAGCTCGGCCAGAAGCTGCTCGCCGGGCGTTCGCGGCCCACGTACGCCGGTTGTCGACCGCGCGCCAGCGGCGACGGCCTGTGGCTCGGGCGGCGGCAAGCGCCGCCGGTCCAGCTTGCCGTTCGGCGTCAGCGGCAGCGACGCCAGCACGACG
Organism: bacterium; assembly: GCA_003576755.1. Lineage (GTDB taxonomy): Bacteria > Chloroflexota > Anaerolineae > Epilineales > Epilineaceae > UCB3. The sequence continues at coordinate 7,543 of QEVT01000006.1, forward strand.
AACGCGCCCGGGACCATGTAATCGGGCAGGCGTGTCCGCAGAAAGGGCCGCAACACTCCGTCGGCCGCCGCCGCCGCGATGTCGCCGACCACGTATGCCACCAGCCGCGGCGAACGGTCGGAGCTGGACGTCGGGGCATCGGTCGCGACGACGGCGCTCGTCCGCACCGCCGCGTGCTGCCCCAGGGCGGCCTCGATGTCCTGTAGCTCGACGCGGAAGCCGCGGATCTTGACCTGCCGGTCATGGCGCCCGACGAAGGCGACCGCCCCGTCGGGCAGGTAGCGGCCCATGTCGCCGGTGCGGTACAGCCGGTCGCCGGCCCGGCCGGTGAACGGGTTGACGACGAACCGCTCGCGTGTGAGATCGTCGTCGCCCAGGTAGCCCCGCGCCAGCTGCGGTCCGCGAACGTGCACCTCGCCGACTTCGCCGATGCCAGCCAGCCGCCCGCCTGCATTGAGGACGAGGAGCTGAACGCCGTCGATGCCGCGCCCGATGGGGACCGCGGCGGCGGGCGCCGGGCAGCCCTCGGGCGGATCGGCCGCGATGTGGTAGGCGACGGCCTGCGGCGTTTCGGTCGCGCCGTAGAAGTTGACGACTCTGCCCGCCGGCGCCAGCCGGCGCCAGAGGGCCACGGCGTCGCGGGTGAGCACGTCGCCGGCGAAGCAGGTCAGGCGCAGCGCCGGCAGTGTCGGCAGTGTCGGCCGCGCCTGGTCGATCATCCCTTCATCGCTGAGCGCAACCGCCAGAGCCGGTGTGACGTGGACGACGGTGACGCCGCTCTCGGCCAGCCATGCGCGCAGGCGATGGGGCGAGGACATGGCGTCGGGGTCGGGCACGCACACCGTCGCGCCCAGTGCGAGCGGCGTGAAGACGTCGCGCAGGAGCGGGTCGTGCGCCAGGCCGGACAGGAGCGCGAACCGGTCGGACCCGTCCAAGCCGAAGGTGCGGCTGTGCCAGCCCACGAAACGCGCCAGCGGGCCGTGTTCGCCCAGGATGCCCTTCGGCCGGCCACTCGAGCCGGACGTGAAGGCGATGTAGGCCAGGTCGCCCGGACCGACGGCGCCGCAGCCGTCGACATCGGCATCGGCGGGGGGCGGGAGCGTGCGCGCGCAGAGGCCGCCGTCGGCCGCAGCGGGGTCGAGCCGGACGCGGTGGCAACCGAGGCTCGCGATGCACGCCTCCAGCATGTCCGGCGGCTCGCCGGCGGCCGACAGCCCGATGAAGGCTCGCGGTCGGGCGATGGCCAGGCAGTCGGCCAAACGGGCGACGGGGTGAGCGGGGTCGAGGATGACGAACGCCGCACCGGCCCGCAGCGTGCCCAGCAGCGCGGGGACCAGTGCGGCGCCGCGGTGGGCGTAGATCGCCACGGCATCGCCGTGCGCGATGCCCCCCGCCTGCAGTGCCGTGGCAACACGCGCGCTCCAGGCGTCCAGCTCGGCGTAGGTCCAGACGCGGTGGGCGTCCGCGACGGCCGGGCGGCCGGGAACCCGTCGGGCCTGGCGCACGAACGCCTCCACGACGGTCCGGGGCTCGTCGATGCCCGTGGCCGCGCCGCCGCTCCAGGCCGTGCCGGCCGCCGAGGCCTCGGCGGCGCCCAGGGCCTCGCGCGGGTCGGGCAGCTGCCGCCGGGCCGACTCGGTCAGCAGCGAGAGCGCCGAGATGGGCCGGTCGGGATCGGCCGTCGCCTGCTCGAGCAGCAGCTCGAGCTGCGCCAGCCACTCCGTCATGCGCGCCGGCAGGAACAGGTCGGCGTTGTAGACCAGCGCCAGGCCCAACCGCCCATCCCGCTCGGAGACGTACAACGTGAGATCGAACTTGGACCCCGGGTCGGGTTGGACGATGGGCGTGCTCACGATCCCCGGGAGCGTCTCCGCCCCCTCGTCGAAGCCCATGACGTTGAAGAACACCTGGAACAGCGGCGTCCGGCCGGGGTCGCGCGGCGGCTGCAGCGCTTCCAGCAGCTTCTCGAACGGCACGTCCTGATGCGAGAAGGCCGCGAGCGCCACCTCCCGGACGCGTCCGGCCAGCGTGCGGAAGCTGGGGGCGCCCGACAGGTCGGTGCGCAGCACCAGGCTGTTGACGAAGAACCCGACGATCGGCTCGATGTCGGCCCGGCTGCGGCCGGCGATGGGCGTGCCCACGACGACGTCGTCCTGCCCGGTCTGCCGGTGCAGCAACGCCTTGAACGCGGCCAGGAGCGCCATGAACACCGTGAGCCCCTCCTGCCGACACAGCGCTTGGATGGCCTGTGTCAACCGCGCGGGCAGGCGGCGCGTCGTTCGGGCGCCGCGGTAGCTTGACATGGCGGGCCGTGCAAAGTCGGTGGGCAGATCGAGGGGCGCCGGCGGCCCCTCCAGCTGACGGCGCCAGTAGTCGATCGACCCTGACCGGTCGTCACCCGCGGCCTGCTCGCGCTGCCACACGGCGTAGTCCGCGTACTGGATCGGCGGCTCGGCCAGCAGCGGCGCCTCTCCGCGCCGCAGGGCCGCATACGTCGAGGTGATCTCCTTCGAGAGGATCGCCATCGACCATCCATCCGACACGATGTGATGCATGCTCAACATGAAGACGTGCGTGCCGGGCGTCAGGCGCAGCAGCACCGCCCGGGTCAGCGGCCCGCGTTCGAGGTCGAACGGTCGGGCGGCCTCCGCGGCGATGCTGCGCTCCACTTCGGCTTGGGCATCGCCGGGCGCGAGCCCGCCGAGGTCGACCACCGTCAACGGCATCGATCCGGAGGGGGCGACGACCTGGTACGGCACGCCATCGTCGGCGATGAACGTCGTGCGCAGGCTTTCGTGCCGGCGGACGACCTCGTCCAGGCTCCGCTGCAGGATGCCTGCGTCCAGCGGCCCGTCCAGCCGAACCGCCTGGAAGATGTTGTATGCCGGGTTGCCGGGCTCGAGGCGATCCAGGACCCACATGCGTTCCTGGGCGAACGAAAGCGGCCACGGGCCGCCGCCCTGCCGCCGCGGGATCGGGGCGATCGGGGCCCCATCGGTCAGGCCCTCCTGCTCCAGCAGGAGGTCGAGCAGCGCCAAGCGGTCGGCCGACAACTCCGTGACGTTCGCGGGTCGGTCGTCGAGCGACGGTGTCATGGATGCTCGCCTTCCATGGTGGCGGGGTTCTTGGCCGTCAGCTGCCGGCGGACCTCGTCCTCGGGAAGCGCGGCGATCCGCATCACGAGCTCGGCCGTCCTCTCGATGCGCGGCCGCGTGGCGGGGTCGGCCAGGAGCGCCTGCGCGAGCCCGGCCGGCGTGGGGAGCTCGAACAGCGTGCGGAGGGTCGGTTCGACCCGCAGCGTGGCCCGCAGTCGCGACGCGAGCCGCGTGGCCAACAGCGAGTGCCCGCCGAGGTCGAAGAAGCTGTCGTGGGCGCCCACCCGCGGCACGCGCAGGATCTCGGCCATGGCCTGCGCGATGACCATCTCGACCGCGCTCCGCGGCGGCGCGTGCGTCTCACCCGCGTCAGGCGTCGATCCGGCGCCCGATCCGACGTTCGGCGGCGGCAGCGACGCGCGGTCCAGCTTCCCGTTCGGCAGGCGCGGCAGGTCGTCCAGGAACACGAACGCGCCCGGCACGAGCGGCTCGGGGAGCACGGTCGATCCCAGCTTGCGCAACGCCTGGGGCGAGGGCGGGTCGCCGTCGGCCACAACGTAGGCCGTCAGGCGTTGGTCGCCCGGCGCATCCTCCCGGACCACGGCCACGACCTCGCGCACGTTGGGATGCCGGGACAGCACCCCTTCCACCTCGTCCAGCTCGACCCGGAAGCCGCGCAGCTTGACCTGGCGGTCGGAGCGCCCGAGGAGCTCGATCTCACCGCCCTGCCGCCAGCGGGCGCGGTCGCCGGTGTGGTACATCCGGGCGCCCGGCTCGACGGCGAAGGGATCCGGAACGAACCGTTCGGCCGTGAGCTCCGGCCGCTTCAGGTAGCCGTCGGCCAGGCCTGCTCCCCCGATGTAGAGGTCGCCGGCGACGCCGATCGGCACGGGCTGACGGCGGCCGTCCAACACGTACAGGCGTGTGTTGGCGATCGGGCGGCCGATGGACACCGGCCCGGCACCCGGTTCGACCCGGGCGACCGCCGACCAGACCGTCGTCTCGGTCGGGCCGTAGAGGTTCCACAGCGAGCCGCCGCGCCTCAGAAGCTCGTCGGCCAGCTCACGCGGCAGGGTCTCGCCACCGCACAGCAGCTTGAGGCGCGGGCTTCCCGCCCAGCCGGCCGCAAGCACGAGGCGCCACGTGCTGGGCGTGGCCTGCATGACCGTCGGCGCCACTTCCGCCACCATCCTGGCCAGCCGCCCGCCGTCGATCGCCACCGCGCGCGGGGCGACGACCACCTGAGCGCCGACGACCAGCGGCAGGAACAGCTCCAGCACCGCGATGTCGAAGGACAGCGTGGTGACCGACAGCATCACGTCTCCCGAGTGCATGCCCGGCCGCTCGCGCATGGCGTGCAGGAAGTTGACGACCGCGCGGTGCGGCACGACGACGCCTTTCGGCGTGCCCGACGAGCCCGAGGTGTAGATCGTGTAGGCCGCGTCATCGGGCGTGACCGACGCCATCGGCGTCTCGTCCGGCAACGCCGCGATCGCGGGCCAATCGGCATCGAGCCGCACGACCGGCGCATCACCGGCCGGCACGCGATCGGTGAGCGGCGCCTGGGTGACGCACACGGCGATCTCGGCATCGGCCGCCATGAACGCGAGCCGCTCGGCCGGGTAGGCCGGGTCCAGCGGGACGTAGGATCCGCCGGACTTGAGGATGCCCAGCAATCCGACGAGCATCTCCGGCGACCGCTCGACGCACAGGCCGGCGCGGCGGCCGGGGCCCAGCCCGAGGCCGATCAGGTGGTGTGCGAGCTGGTTGGCGCGGTGGTCGAGGTCGCGGTAGGTCAGGCCGGTGCCCTCGAAGACCGCCGCAACGGCCGCGGGCGTCCGCGCCGCTTGCGCTTCGATCAACGCGTGCAGGCACCCGGGCGCGACGTCGGCGCGGGTCGCGTTCCATTCGACGACGATCTGCCGCCGCTCGGCCTCGCCGAGCAGCGGCAGCTCCGCAATCGGCCGATCGGGTGCGGCGACGGCGGCGCGGGCCAGGGCCTCGAAGTGCGCCGCCAGGCGCACGGCCGTCGTGCGATCGAAGAGGTCGGTGTTGAACTCCAACGCCCCGGCCACGCCGTCCGCCTGTTCCCCGAGGACCAGCATGAGGTCGAACTTCGACGTGCCGTTGTGGACGGCCAGCGGCGCGACGCGCACGTTGCCCAAAGCCATGGCGGGCAGGGGGGGCAGGAGCGACAGCATGACCTGGAACAGCGGCGCGCGGCCGGGGTCGCGCGGGGCGTTGAGCACCTCGACGAGCCGTTCGAAGGGGAGATCCTGGTGGGCGTAGGCGTCGAGCGCCGTGCAACGCACCCGTTCGAGCAGCGCGCGGAAGGTGGGCGTGCCCTCGAGGTCGGCGCGCAGGACGAGCGTGTTGACGAAGAGGCCGATCAGGTTCTGGACGTCGGGCCGCTCGCGACCGGCGACGGGCGTCCCGATCGCGAAGTCCGTCTGGCCGGTGTAGCGTGCGAGCAATGCCTGGAAGACCGCCACGAGCGCCATGAAGAGCGTCGCCCCGGACTGCCGCCCCAAGGCCTTGAGCCCGCTCGTCAGCGCCGCCGACAGCGCCACGGGCACGCGGTCGCCGGCATAGGTCTGCACCGCGGGCCGCGACCGGTCCGTCGGCAGGTCCAGCGCCGCCGGCAGCGGGTCCATCTGGCGTCTCCAGAAGTCCAGCTGACGCTCGAGATCGGCGCCCGACAGCCACCGGCGCTGCCAGCGGGCGAAGTCGACGTACTGAATCGGCAGGTCGGGCAGCCGTTCCGCACGGCCTGCCGTGAACGCGGCGTAGTGCACCGCCAGCTCGCGCAGGAAGACGGCCAGCGACCAGCCGTCTGCAGCGACATGATGCAAGGTGAGCACCAGGATGTGGGCGTCGCCGCCCAGGTTGAAGATCCGCGCCCGGAGCTTCAGGTCGGCTTGAAGGTCGAACGGATGCCGGGCTTCGCACGTCGCGAGCCGCAACGCTTCGGCGTCGCGCTCGGCTTGGGGAAGCGCCGTCAGGTCGACCACGGGCACGGGGACGGCCGTCGGCGGCGCCACGGCCTGGAGCGGCACCCCTTTCTGCCACGCGAAGTGGGTGCGCAGCGTGGCATGGCGCGCCACGATGGCGCCGAGCGCCCGTGCCAACGCATCCACGTCGAGAGGGCCGTCCAACCGCAACGCGGCCGGGATGTTGTAGGTCGCCAGCCCGGGAGCGAAGCGATCGATGAAGAGGAGGCGCTGCTGGGCGAAGGAGAGGGGCGGCGCGGCCGCGGGATCCAGGGCGGTCATCGGGGGTCTCGGCGCGTCCGCGCAACCGTCTGGCACGGGCGGTGCCAGCACATGCGCGGTGGGGTCGAGATCGCGCCCGATCGGCCAGGGCAGCGCGTAGCCAAGCGCGGTGGCGACCCGTTGCGCCGATCGGCCGAGCGGCCGCGGCAGGCCGGCGTTGCGCCAGGCGTCGGCCAGGCCCGGATCGATGCCGCGATGGTTCAGGAAGTTCGGGTCGCCGATCGCCCGCGACGTGGGATGGATGCCGTCTGTCATCCGTGGCCCTTCGTAGGGCGTCAGAAGCTCCGGCCGGAACGCGATCCTGAGGAAGTCGCATACGTCGCGCATGACGCGCTCGGGCCGCGTGACGAGGTCCTCGAAGCGCACACGGTGGTATCGCCGGGGGTCGATCTCCCGAGCGAGGTCGAGCACGTTGCGATTGCATGCCGACCAGATTTCCTCGCCCAGCGCATACGGATCGGCCACCGGCGTGGCGAGCATCGTGTGCATGCGGCTGCGAACGTACGAGTCGATCATCGCATAGGGATGCCGCACCAGGTGAACGTAGTGGACGGATTCGAACAGCTCCTCGGCCCGCCGCAGGGCGCGCGGGTCCAACGCGTACGATGGCGACTTGTCCACCAGTCGGCGCGGCGCGCACCTGGCCTGAACCTCGCGATACACCTCGGCGATGGACACGTCTCGCGCGACCCAGTCGGCGGCCAGCCGTTCGCTCGCCTCGGCGTCCAACCCGGCCAGCTCCATCATGGCGCGCGGCAGCCCTTCCACGAGATAGGTGCGCGTTCCGCCCCTGGAATCGAGGCGGTCGCGACTCGGGTGCAGGCTGGCCTGGCGCCCCGCCATGCTGTCGTACGGCAGGAGGTGCAGCTCGGGGGGGCAGAAGAGGTCGGGGTGACCGGCAAGCATGACCCGGAGCAGCGTCGACCCGGCCCGTGGGCTCGACAGGACGAGGACAGCGGCCGGCAGGCGCGCGGCGGCGGGGATCGAGGCCGTGCTCGCCGCGGGCACGGGCGTGTCGACGACGGCGACCGTCCTCGCGCGGCGGGGAGCGCCCGCGGCATCGTCGTCGGCCGCCTTCGCGCCGGCGTTCGCCGTACCGTTGGCCGTGCCGGCCGCGCTCGCAGCGAGCTCCCGGGCAGCCGCCGCAGACCATTCGCCCACGAGATAGTCCGCCAGCGCCGTCACCGACGGTTGCTCGAAGATCTCGCGCGGGTAGAGCGTCAGGCCCAGGTCGCGATCCAAGCCGCGGACGAGCTCCATCACCATCATCGAGTCAAGGCCGAGATCGAGGACGCTGCGGTCCCCGGGGAGGTCGCCCGGGTCGGCCCGCAGGATGGCGGCGATGCGGGCGCGCAGGTCGCCGACCAGGCGCGCGGGCCGTTCGGCCTCGGGTGACGCGCGCAGCAGGTCGTCGAGCGCCCGCCCGGTGCCGGTGTCGGCCCTTCCGCCCACGGCAGCCCCGCCGCCCTCGCCGAGGCGCGTCGCGAACGGCGCGTCGTCGCCGAGCAGCCCACGCAGCGCCGACGCCTCGAGCGGCATCACGCCGACCTGAGCCAGATCGCGCTGCGCCATCAGAACGCCCAGCGCGGCCAGGCCGTCGCGGGTCGACAGCGCCGCGATCCCGCGGCGCGCCCGCTCCGCGGTCAGCTCGGGCCGCGCCGCCATGCCGACCTCGCCCCACGGCCCCCAGTCGACGGCCAGGGCGGGGAGCCCGGACGCGCGGCGCAGGTGCGCCAGCGCATCCAGGAACGCGTTGGCCGCAGCGTAATGGGCTTGCCCAGCCGAGCCGGTCACGGCCGTGAACGAGCCGAACAGCACGAAGAAGTCGAGCGGTGCACCCCGCAGCCGGTCGTGCAACAGCCATGCCCCCGAGGTCTTGGGGCGCATGACGGCAGCGAGCGCGTCCGGGTCGACGTTGTCGACGGCCGCGTCGCGCAGCACGCCTGCGACATGGACGACGCCGCGAATCGGCGGCCAGCCCTCGTCGTCGTAACCGCGCAGGAACGCGTCCAACGCCGCCGGGTCGGCGATGTCGACCGCTGCGGCGTGTACGCTGGCGCCAAGCGCCTCGATGTCCCGGACCGCCCTGACGCGCGCGGCCTGCGGGTGGTCCGCGGCCAGGCCCCGCCATGCCCGGCGCGGCGGCAGCGGCGTGCGGCCCAGGAGCACGAGCCGCCGCGCGCCGCTTCGGGCCAGCCAGCGGGCGACCGTCAGGCCGAGATCGCCCAGGCCGCCGGCGATGACGTAGCTGCCGTCGGGGCGCAGAGCGATCGCGTCGCCGCCGGCCGGCCGCAGCTCGAACGGCATCAAGCGGGCGACGTGGCGTCGGCCGGCGCGGAAGGCGGCCAGGGTCTCGCCGTCGGGCGCGAGCAGTGCGGACGCCACCGCGGCGGCCGTGCCGGGTGCGGCGGCGCCGGTCACCGCGTCGAGATCGATCAACCCGCCCCACAGGCGCGGGTGCTCGATCGCGACCGACTTGCCAAAGCCCCACAGCGGGGCTTGGGCCACGGCCGCCACGTCGTCGCGCAGGACCCGCTGCGCCCCGCCGGTGATCAGCCACAAGCGTGGCGGATCGGTCCCGGCATGCGACGTCCCGTTCGTCGAGCCGCGTGCCCGCGCCGCCGCAGCGGTCGCGATCAGCGCTTGGACGAGCACGAGGGCGCTGCCGCACCCGACACGTCCGGCGGCCTCGACCGCCGCCAGCCCGCCGGACTCCGGATCCGGTGCGTCCAGCCCCCACAGGTGGACGATGCCCCGGAGCGGCCGATCGCCGGCCATCGCTTCGCGCACCACGGCCGCCAGGCCCTCGCCATCCGTGGGGTCGAGCACCCGGGCGAGCCGTCCGCCGTCGCCGCGGTTGCCGTGGGCCACGGCGGGGATGACGGGCGCCGGCGCATCGCCGCCAGCCACGCGCTCGGGCGCCGCGCCGACGCACACGCACGCCTCGCCGCGCGCCTCGAGCGCGGCGGCCAGCGCCGTGCCGGTCCCGCCGGCATCCGCCAGGATCAGCCAGCGGCCAGGCGCGGCCGGCGCATGGGGCGCGGGGGCGTCCGGCACGGGCGGCGCGAGCACCCATTCCACGGCGTACATCCACCGGCGGAGGAGGTCGGGCATCGCCGGCCCGTCCGAGGCGCGTGCCCGATGCGGTGCCGTCTCGTCATCCGGGGCGCTTGACCCGTTCGTGCCCGTATCGTCGAACCAATGACGCCGACGCTGGAAGGGATAGGTCGGGAGGTCGACGCGCCGCCGCCGCGCGGACCCGAAGATGACCCGCGGATCGAGGCTCTGCCCGCGGGCATAGGCTTGCGCCAGGCGGTCGAGGTCGGCATCGGCGGCATCTTCGAGGCTCCGGGCATCCAGCGCCGTGTAGACGCCCGCGACCGGCTGGCCGGACGCGAACGCGGCCAGCTTCGCGCACAGGTCGTCGGTGCTCCGTGCGACGACCGCGGCGCGCACGGGCAGATGAGACCGCCCCACGAGGGCCGCGTGGCAGACGTCGGCGAGCGAGGCTTCGTCGCGCCCGTCGCGGCCACGGAGGTGCTCGGCAAAGCGGGCCGCCAGGGCGCGCAGCGCGGCGGGCTCCTTGGCCGAGAGCGCGAGGACGTGGGCGCCAGGGTCGGGCGCGACCGGGGCGTCGCGCGTGGCCGGCGTCGATCGGGTCGCGGCAGGTGCGGTGTCGGCCGTGGCGGGCGCCGATTCGACGATCACGTGGACGTTGGTGCCGCTGAAGCCGAACGCGCTGACGCCGGCGATCCGCGGCCGGTCGGCGCTCGGCCAGGGTGTCGCCGTCGTCGGGACGGCGATCGGCAGGGCGTCCCAGTCGATGTGCGGGTTCGGCGTCGCGAAGTGGAGGTGCGGCGGGATGATGCCGTGGTGCAAGGCCAGGACGGTCTTGATCAGGCTCGCGACGCCGGCGGCGGATTCGAGGTGGCCGATGTTGGTCTTGACCGAGCCGAGCAGCAGCGGCCGGTCGGCCGGCCGGTCGCGGCCCAGGATTGCCGCCAGGGCGCGGACCTCGATCGGGTCGCCCAAAGGTGTGCCGGTGCCGTGCGCCTCGACGTAATCGACGTCGTGCGGGGCGACGCCGGCATCGGCCAACGCCGCGCGGATCACCGCCTGCTGAGCCGGGCCGCTCGGCACGGTCAGGCCGCTGCTGCGGCCGTCGTGGTTCATGGCGGAGCCGCGGATCACGGCCAGCACGGTGTCGCCGTCGGCCACGGCGTCGGACAGGCGCTTGAGCACGACCATTCCGCAGCCTTCGCCACGCACGTAACCGTCGGCCGCCGCGTCGAACGTCTTGCAGCGGCTATCGGGGGCCAGCGCGCCCATCTTGCAGAAGTAGACCTGGACCTCGGGCATCACGATCGCGTTGGCGCCGCCGGCCAGGGCCAGGTCGGACTCGCCGCGACGAAGGCTCTGGCAGGCCAGGTGCACCGCCGCCAGCGCGGCCGAGCAGGCCGTGTCGACGGTGACGTTCGGCCCCTGGAGGTTGAGCGCGTACGAGATCCGCCCCGCGGCGATCGACGTCATCGTGCCGGTGCCCTTGTAGGCGTCGATGTGCCCGGGGTCGCTGATCCGCGCCTGCATCTGGCTGCCGTAGTCGCTGCCTCCGAGCCCGACGAACACCCCGGTCCGGCTGCCGCCCAGGCGGTCCGGCGCGATCCCGGCGTGCTCGAGGGCCTCCCAGCTCACCTCCAGGAGCAGGCGTTGCTGCGGATCCATGCTCACGGCCTCGCGCGCCGAGATGCCGAAGAACGGGGCGTCGAACCGATCCAGCGCGGCGATGAACCCGCCGCCGCGCGTGTGCATCTTGCCGGGCGCGGCGGGATCGGGATCGAAGTAGGCGTCGATGTCCCAACGGTCCGCCGGCACGTCGACGATCGCATCCGCCCCGGCTTGCAGGTTGCGCCAGAAGGCTGCGGGGCCGTCGGCGCCGCCGGGGAATCGGCAGCCCATGCCCACGACGGCGATGGGCGCCGCCCGCGCCGCCTCGGCCGCCGACAGGCGCGCGCGGAGGTCCTTGATGGCGACAAGCGCGGCGCGCGCTTCAGCGGCGACAGGTCGTCGCCCCCGGCGGCGGGGACGGGGAGAGCCGCCGTCATCGCCGTCCCCGGGGCGCGGCCGCGCCGCACACGATGCGCACCATCAGCCGTAACCCGCCTGCTCGAGCTCGTCGAGGAGCGATGCCTCCGCCTCGGCTTCGGTCAGGGCGGCGACGGCGCCGGCGATGGCGGTCGCGTCGGCCTCGGCGGCGACCGCGCCGCCGACGGCATGGCCGTTGGGCCCGCCGGCGCCGGGCGCCGCCGGGCCCGTCGGGCCCGCGGCGAAGACCTCGGCGGCGAGGAACTCGGCCAGGGCGGTGACGGTGGGGTACTCGAAGGCCAGCGTCGACGGCAGCTTGTGGCCGAGGCTGCGCTGCAGGCGGTTGCTCAGCTCGACCGCCGTCAGCGAGTCCATGCCCATGTCGGACAGACCCTGCTGCGGGTCGAGCGGCTGCGACGGGTCCAGCGCGAGCACGCCGGCGATGTGCCCGTTGAGGTGCGCCAGGAGCAGGCCGTATCGGTCGGCCGGCGCGGCGGCCTCGATCTCCGCGCGGATGGTCGCCCCGGGCGCCGGCCGATCGACGGACGGCCCGGTGGGTCGATCGGCCGGCCGGGCGGGCCGCATGACGTCGCGCAGCATCGGCGGCACGCGAGCCGGGGCGGCGGCCGATGGCGCCGGCGCGTCCCAGCGCATCGGCAGCACCGCGACCTGGGTGGCGTCGGCGGCGACCAACCGTTCGAGGATGGCCACCCCCTCGTCTGGCCGGATCAGGCGCATGCCCTGCTGCCGCCAGCGCTCGCGGTCGCGCTCGCCCAGAGCCGCCGCCATGCCGACGTCCGCCCAGGGCCCCCAGTTGACGCTGAGCGCGGTCAGGCCCTGGCCGCGCCGGTGGTGCGCCAGCGCGTCGAGGAACGCGTTGGCGGCGGCGTAGTTGCCTTGCCCGGCCGATCCGAGCACGGCGCCGCCGGTGGAGAAGAGCACGAAGAAGTCCAGCGGCAGGTCACGCGATCGCAGGTGCAGGTTCCAGGCGCCGGCCACCTTGGGCGCCATCACCGGCGCGAAGCGCGGCCACGATTGCTGGGCGAGCATCCCGTCGTCGAGCACGCCGGCCGCGTGGATGATGCCGCGGAGGGACGGCAACCCGGCCGCGATCTGCCCGAAGATCCGGTCGACGTCCTCGCCGCGCGCGACGTCGCCGGTGGCGACGACGACCTCGACCCCGCGTGCCGCGAGGGCGTCGATGGCCGCCTGTGCCGCTTCAGATGGACCGTTCCGGCTCGTGAGGACGACGTGGCGCGCCCCGCGGTCCGCCAGCCATTCGGCCACCTTCAGGCCGAGGCCGCCCAGGCCGCCGGTGACGAGGTAGGTGGCGTCGGGGTGGATCGCGGCGCCGCCGGCGGCCTGCACGGTCCCGTCCTCCGCCGCGTGCGTCAGCACCACCTTGCCGATGTGTCGGGCCTGGGCCATGTAGCGGAAGGCGTCCGGGGCCCGGGCAATCGGGAAGGCCTTCAGCGGCAGCGGCCGGAGCGTGCCGGCCTCGAACAGGGCGATCAGCCGACGCATCATGCCGCGCACGCGCTCGGGGTCGGCGTGCAGCACCGCGCCGAGGTCGTACAGGTGGTAGCGCAGCGTCGGGTTGAGCGCGGCGACCTGTTCGGCCGTCCACACGCCGCGCTTGCCGATCTCAAGGAAGCGGCCGCCTGCGGCAAGCACGCCCAGGCTCTTGGGGATGAACGCGTCGGCCAGCGCGTTGAGGACGATCGTGACGCCCCGGCCGCCGGTCAGGGCCATGACCTCGTCGGCAAAGTCGAGCGTGCGCGAGCTCATGACGTGGGCAACGCCGAGCGACCGGAGGAACGCCTGCTTCTCGTGGTTGCCGGCCGTGCCGTAGACCTCCGCACCGGCCTGCAGCGCGATCTGCACCGCCGCCAGGCCGACGCCGCCGGCCGCGGCGTGGACGAGCACCCGGTCGCCCGGCCCGATGCCGGCCAGCTCGTGCAGCCCATACCACGCCGTCAGGAAGTTGATGGGGATGGTCGCCGCTTCGGCGAGGCCGAGGTTGGCGGGCGTGCGAAAGGCCACGGCCGCCGGAACGGTCACGTGCGACGCGAATGCCCCTGGTGCGAGGGCGATCACCGCGTCGCCCACCGCCAGGTCCGTGACCCTCGCGCCGACCGCCACCACCACCCCGGCGCACTCGCCGCCGATCGGCCCCGGATCGCCGGGATACATGCCCAGGGCGTTGAGGACGTCGCGGAAGTTCAGCCCGCTGACCCGCACCGCGATCTCCACCTCGCCCGACCCCGGCGCGCGCCGCTCGAGGGGACGGACGACCAGGTTGTCCAGCACGCCGCGCTCGGTGATGCCAAGGGTGTACGGTCCGGGCGGCAGCCCCTCGTGCTCCGCCGCCTTCGACGCGCCCATGGGCGCGAGGCGCGCCGCGTACCGCGTGCCGTCGCGAAGGGCGACCTGGTCCTCGTCGTCCGAGGCATGGATCGCGTCGAGCAGCTGCGCGGCTCCCTGTTCGGCATCGGCGGCGGGATCGAGGTCCACGCACACGCACCGCAGCTCGGGGTGCTCGAGCATGGCCGTGCGGCCCAGGCCCCACAGCGGCGCCTGCGCGGGCGCGCGGACCGCCCGATCGGTCCCGGCCGCCTGGGCCCCGCGCGTCACCAGCCACAGCGGCGGCGACGCCGGTGGCATGGATGGGCCGGCCGCCTGCGCGGCCAGGGCCTGCACGAGGTGCAGGGCGCCGCCGCACAGGCGCGGGTCGGCAGCGGCCGAGTCGGCGTCGGCTTCGCCGGAGGCCAGGTCCAACGACCACAGGTACACCACGCCGCGGAGCGGCCGCGAGCCGACGCCGGCGTCCTCGACAAGCAGCCGCCGGAAGTCGTCCATCCGCAGCGGATCGATGCGGTAGCCGTCGGGCTGCGCCTGCCACCCGTCGGCCACACGAACGACGGTGCACGTCTGTCCGGCCGCCAACAGCCGTGCGACCAGCGCGTCGGCCACGCCGGCGCCGTCGGCGAAGACGAGCCAGCGGCCCGGGGAGTCGGGCGACGCGGTCGGCGTCGGCGCCGGCCGCCACGCCACCTGGTAGAGCCGGTCGGCACCGGGCTCGCGGTCACCCGACCCGATGGCCTGGCGGTGGACGCGCTTGAGCCGCAGCCCTTCGATCGAGGCGACGACGGCGCCGGCGTCGTCCAGCACGCGCACGTCCGCCACCAGCGTCTCCGAGGTCAGGACCATCGACTCCGCGTGCAGGCGCACGTGGCCCCAGGCCTGTGCGCCTCCCCCGGGCCGGACGTGATAGCGAGCGACGCTGAAGGGCACGTACACGTCGGGGGCGGCGCCGCGCGGCCGTGCCAGCCCGATGATCTGCGTGCAGGCATCGAGGAGGGCCGGATGGACGAGGTAGCTTCCCGCGTCCGGCTGGAGCGATGCCGGCAGGGCCAGACGGGACAGGGCCTCGCCGTCGCGGCGCCACAACGCCGTGATGCCCCGGAAGGCCGGTCCGTAGTGGACGCCGACGGACTCGAAGCCGGCATAGTAGTCGGCGACCGACATCGGCTCGCCCCACGCATGGGGCGCCGCCAGCACGGCCGCGGGCAGGCCCGGCGGCTCCGGCGGCGACTCGAACACGATCGTGCCGCCCGCGTGGAGGCGCCAGGCCGGGTCGGGCGACGCGTCGGAGCTGAAGATCTCGAAGGTCGCCGAATCGTGCGCCGCCTCCGACAGGACGACCTGCAGCGTGCGGTGTTCCCGCTCCGGCAGCGTGAGCGCCTCGACGAGGTTGACGTCGGCCAACGCCGCCGGACGATCGCCGAACGCCTGCCGCGCCGCGACCAGGCCGAGCTCCAGCATGGCGGTGCCCGGGAGGAGCGGGCGGTCGAAGATGCGGTGCTCGTCCAGGTAGGCCGGTGCGTCCGCGCTCAGGTGCGACTCGAAGACGATCCGGTCCGCCTTCGGGGAGTGCAGGCGCACGCCCAACAGCGGATGCACGGCATCCGGCAGGGCGGGCGGGCCCCCGCGCCGCGCATCGCGCGGGGCGACGCGCGGCAGGTCGAACCAGTAGCGCTGGCGCTGGAAGGGGTAGGTCGGCGCGTCGACCCGCCGGCGCGGGCAGTCGCGGTCGAAGCCCGCCCAATCGACGCCCACGCCTCGGACGTAGAGGCCGGCGAGGCTGTCGAGGATCGCCGCCCAATCATCCTTCCCTGGCCGGAGCGACGGCAGCCATGCCGCCTCGGCGTCGTCCGGCAGGCAGCGCCGACCCATGCCCGTGAGCGTCGGCTTGGGGCCGATCTCGACGAACGCGCGGATGCCGTCGGCGTGGAGCGATCGGATGCTTTGCGCGAAGCAGACCGGGGCACGGACGTGGCGGACCCAGTAGTCGGGCCCGGCGATCTCGTCGCCGGCCATCCGGCCGGTGACGTTGGAGACGATCCCGACCTGTGGCGAGCGGTAGCGGACGGCGCGCGCGACGGCCTCGAACTCGGCCAGCATGGGCTCCATGAGCGGTGAGTGGAAAGCGTGCGAGACCGTCAGCGCCTGCGCCTTGACGCCGTCGGCCGCCAGCGCGGCCACGATCGCGTCGACGGCGTCGCTCGCGCCCGAGACCACCGTGTTGGCCGGTCCGTTGTACGCCGCGATCGAGACGCGGTCGGCGTGGGGGGCGATGGCGGCCAGCACCTGCGCCTCGCCGGCGAACACCGCCGCCATCTTGCCGCCGGCCGGAAGGGCGCCCATCAGCCGCCCGCGCGCGGCGGCCAGGGCGAGGCCGTCGGCCAGATCGAACACGCCCGCGACGCACGCCGCCGCCAGCTCGCCCACGCTGTGCCCCATCACGATGGCGGGGCGGACACCCCAGGCTTGCCACAGCTCGGCAAGCGCACATTCGATCGCGAACAGGGCTGGCTGGGTGTAGGTCGTGTCGTCGATCGGCGAGGCGGTGCCGACCGGCGGGTAGAGCACGTCGAGCAGCGGGAGAGCGAGGTGCGGCGCCGCGAGGTCGGCGCAGCGGTCGAGCGCCGCCCGGAACGTGGGCTGCGTCTCGTAGAGCTGGCGCGCCATCCCGGCGAACTGCGCGCCTTGGCCGGTGAAGAGGAATGCCACCTCCGGCGCGTCGCCGCCGGCGAGGACGCCGGACTGGACGTTGGCGGGATGCGTGCCCCCCAGCCAGGCGGCGAGGGCGGCGCGCATGTCGCCCGCCGTGGCGCCGATGGCCGACAGGCGATGGGTGAAGTGCGTGCGTCCGGCGTTGGCGGTGGCGCACACGTCGGCCAGATCGGCGTCGGCCAGGGTGGACAGGTGCTCGGCGTAGCGCTCGCCGAGGCGGTGCAGCGCCGCGTCGCTCTTGGCCGAGAGGCAGAGGATGTGCCGCGGCCGGTTGACCGCCGGCATGCAGCCGTTGGCGTGGTCCCGCTGCCGGGCATCGGCTGGCGACACGGCTGGCGTCGTGCCCGTCGACACCTCCGGCGTCACGGGCGGCGCCTCGCCGAGGATCACGTGGACGTTGGTCCCGCTGAAGCCGAAGGCGCTCATCCCGGCCACGCGCGGTGCGCCGTCCGGCGTCCGCCACGGCGTCGGCGCCGTCGGGACGATCACCGGCAGCGTGGACCATGGGATCAGCGGGTTCGGGGTGCGCAGGTGCAGGTGCGGCGGGATCTCGCCGTGGGTGAGCGCGAGGACGACCTTGATCAGCCCGACGACGCCGGCGGTCGACTCCAGGTGCCCGACGTTGGTCTTGACCGAGGTCACGTACAGCGGGTTGTCCGCCCCGCGGGCCGCCGCGTACACCTTGGCGATCGCCCCCATCTCGATCGGGTCACCCAGCGCCGTCCCGGTGCCGTGGGTTTCGATGTGGCTGACGGCGTCAGGCGCGACGCCGGCGTTGCCCAGGGCGGCGCGCAGCACCTCTTCCTGCGCCAGGGCGTTCGGGGCGGTCAGCCCGTTGCTGCGGCCGTCCTGGTTGGCCGCCGAGCCGAAGATGACGCCCAGGATCCGATCGCCGTCGGCCCGCGCGTCGCGCAGGCGCTTGAGCACGATCAGGCCGCAGCCTTCGCCCCGCACGTAGCCGTCCGCCGAGGCATCGAACGTCTTGCAGCGGCCGTCGAACGACATCATCCGCAGGCGGGACGTGACGACCGCGCCGTCGGGCAGGAGGTTGAGGCTCACCCCGCCGGCGAGCGCCAGATCGCACTCGCCGCCGCGCAGGCTCTGGCAGGCCAGATGGACGGCCATGAGCGACGACGAGCAGGCGGTGTCGACCGACAGCGCGGGGCCGCGCAGGCCGAGGGTGTACGCGATGCGCCCGGCCGCGACGCTCGGCGCCGTGCCGGTGCCGAAGTAGATGTCCACCGACGACAGGTCGCCGAACAGGTTCGGCAGATGACCGTAGTCGGTGCCCGACATGCCGATGAAGACGCCACCCAGGCTGCCGGCCAGGCTCCCGGGTGCGATGCCCGCATGCTCCAGGGCTTCCCAGGCCACCTCCAGGAGGAGCCGCTGCTGCGGGTCCATGCTGGCCGCCTCGCGCGGCGAGATACCGAAGAACTGCGGGTCGAACAGGTCGGCATCGCGGATGAAGCCTCCCCAACGCGTATAGGCCTTGCCGGGCGTGTCCGGGTCCGGATCGTAGTACGCGTCCACGTCCCACCGCTCCGGCGGAACCTCGGTCACCGCGTCCACGCCGTCGTGAAGGAGCCGCCAGAACGCCGCCGGGTTGTCCGCCCCTCCCGGGAACCGGCAGCCCAGCCCCAGGATGGCGATCGGCTCGCGGTGCGACCGGCGCAACGCCTCGACCTCGCCCTGCATGGCCTCGACCCGGGCAACGGCCCACGCGAGCTGTGACTGTCCGTTGGTGTGCTGCGAATGTTGGCTCATGCGTGCGCGGTGTCCTCCAGCCGCTTCTCCAAATCACTCAGCTTGGCAAACAGCATCGCGGCCAGCGCGTCTTCCGAATGCCCGTCCTCGCCGTCTCGCGGCACGCCACGATCGGCCGCCGCCATCGTCCGGTCGAGATGTTCCGCCAGCGCCTGGATCGTCGGATGCTCGAACAAGAGCGTGGGCGGCAGCGCCGCCCCCGCGGCCCGGCCGAGCCGATTGCGCAGCTCGACAGCCATGAGCGAGTCGAGCCCCAGCTCGGAGAGCGGAGCGTCGGCGTCGATCACGCGTTCCGCCGCGAGCCCGAGCACGGCCGCGGCGTGTGCCCGCACCTGCCCGAGCACCACCGCGAAGCGCCGGTTCGGCGGTATTCCGGTCAGCGCGGTGCGCAGGTCGAGCGTATCCTCCGCGGCCGAGCTCCCGTGTTCCCCCGGTCGGATCGCCGGCACGAGCTCGGCCAAGAGCGGCGGGACGTCCGCAGGATCGAATCGCGCCCAGAAATGCGGCCCTTCGACCGGCAGCACCGCGACCTGGGCCAGCGGCGGGCCGGCGGCCGCGCCGCTCCCGCCCAACGCCGCGCCCAACGCGGCCAGCCCGTCTGCGGGTATGATCACATTGACGCTCCGAGCGGTGTTTCGGGTACGAGCCGCGGCCCCGATCTCGGCCCACGCGCCCCAGTTGAGGCTGACCGCCGGAACGCCGGACGCCCGCAGCTCGAACGCCACGGCGTCCATGACCGCGTTGGCCGCCGCGTGGTTGGCCTGCCCCGCCGAGCCGAGCACGGCCGCCCCCGACGAGAACAACGCCAGGAAGTCCAGCGGCAGGCCGCGTGCCAGGTCCGCCAGGTTTCGCGTCCCGGCCACCTTGGGCGCCATGACGGCGGCGAAGCGGTCCCACGACTGGTTGAGGATGGCGCCGTCGGCGAGCACGCCGGCGGCATGGACGATGCCGCGCACGGGCGGCAGCCGTCCGGCAACGTCGGCGAACACGGCGGCCAGCCGATCGCGATCGGCCACGTCGGCGCGGGCGACCTCGACCGTCGCCCCGAGCGCTTCCATCGCGCCGAGGGCGCCGCGGATGTCCGGCCGCACGCGGCCGCCGCCGTCGGCCCGGTCTCTCGACCCGCCCGTATGGCGCCCGATCAGCACCAGGTGGCGCGCGCCGTGCTCGACCAGCCACGCGGCGACGCACAGCCCCAGACCGCCCAATCCGCCGGTGACCAGGTAGGTCGCGTCGGCCCGGAACGTCGGCGGATCGAGGAGGCGGAGCGTCGAATCGGAGGCCGCCGTCCACCGGACGAGCCGGGGTGCGTAGGCATCGCCCTGTCGCACCGCCAGCGCCGTCTCGCGACCGCCTCCGCCGCCGAGGACGGCCAGCAGTGCCTCGAGGTCGGAGGCAGGGAGGCCGGCGGGATCAAGGTCCAGCCGGCCGCAGCGCAGCTCGGGGTGTTCGAGATCGACGACTTGGCCGAACCCCCACAACGCCGCCTGGAGCGCCGCCGACGGTGCGCGGGTGTGAGCGCCGCGGGCAGGACCGCTGGCGCCAGCGACATCGACCGACCGGGCGCCGCGCGTGACCAGCCACAGGCGCGGCGGCGGCAGCGGGCCGCCCTTCAGCAAGGCCTGGACGAGGTGCAGGGCGCCGCCGACCGTGCGCCGTTCGGCGGCGCGCGATGGGTCGGCGGGACCGACGGTCACGCGATCGGGGTCGACGGGAAGGGCGGCGGGGCCGACAGGCGCGGGCTCGGCGGCTGCGGGATCGGGGTCGACCGCGGCATCGACGTCCGCGGCGTCCAGCGCCGAGAGATAGACAACGCCGGCAAGCGGCGGTCGGGTCGGATCGACCACCGCGCGGACCAGCCTCGAAAGATCCGCGGCCGACGTCGGGTCCACCTCGAACGCGTCGTCGCCGACGGCGCTGAAAGGCCGGCCGTACGTCGCGACGACGCAGCGGGCGCCGCCGCTCCGCAGCCGGTCCGCCAGGCGCGCGCCCAGGCCGCTTCGGTCGGCCAAGACGAGCCATGCCCCGGCCATGGCGAGGGGGTGGATGGCGCCGTCCGCGGTGGCGAGATCGGCAGCGCCGTCCGCGGGGAAGCGGTCGGTCGTGCTGGCCCCCCGGCCGGCGAGGAGCACGGCCTGTTGGCCCATCACGCCCTCGGCGGCCGCCGGAACGGCGACGGCGCCCTCGAACCCGGCGTCGGCCAGGAGCGACAGCCAGTGTGCGCGCGACAGGAGCGCATGGTCGGGCCGCCGATCGAGGTCGACGAACGACCACCAGCCAGCGGTCAGCCCGACGGTGAGGTCGCCGAACCGTGTCGGGCACGTCGCTTCCAGCAGGACCAGCTTGCCCGCGGGCGCCATGAGCGCGCGGACATGCGCCAGCGAGCGCCGCAGGTCGGGCGTGGCGTGCAGGACGTTGGCTGCGATGACGATGTCATAGGCCTCCGGGGCGAAGCCTTGGCCGGCCGGATCGGCGGCGATGTCCAACGTGCGGAAGGCCACGAAGGGATATGCAGCGAACTTGGCCGCGGCATGGGCCGTGAAGCGCGACGACACGTCGGTGAACGTGTACGCGGTGCGGTCCGGCGGCAGCACCGGCAAGACGCGCGCCGTCGTCCCGCCCGTCCCGGCGCCGATCTCCAGGACGCGCAGCGTGCGGTCCGCCGGCCACGCGTTGGCCAGCGCCGCCACCGCGTCGGCCACCAACGCGTTGAACGTGCGCGCCGCCGGCGCGTCCTGGTACAGCCGTTCGGCTTCGGCCAGCGATCCGCCCGGGAAGAGCACGTCGAGCGGATCGACCGCGCCGCGCAGCACGTCGGCCAGGCGCGCACCGCAGCGGCCGAGCAGCGCCAGCTCCGCGCCGCCCGCAGGGAAGGCGGCGGCGACCGACCGATGGAGCGCCTCGGGATCGACCGCCGGCAGATCGCGGCGAACCATCCATCGGTCGTCGACGGCTTCGAGACAGCCCTCCTCGGCCAGCATCGCCATCAGGCGGCCGAGCAGCCGGTGGTGGCGGTCGACGATGCCGAGACGCGCGGCGAGCGCCGGAACGGTGACCACGTCGCCCGCCGCCGCCATCCAGCCCAAGGTCCGCAGCGCGGCGACCGTGTAGCCCGCGGCCAGATCGTCGAGCCGCGGCAACAGCGCGTCGTGCCGGTCCAGGCCGTTCTCGGCCCGCAGCGAGGCGATCCGGGCTTCCAGGCGCCCGGCAAGGTCGGCGGGCGCGGGTGCGGCGACGGCCGTGGCCGGTGTGCCGGCACGGTCGCCGGTGACCGGCGGACCCCCGAGCCCGCCGACCGACACCCGCCGCCACACCACGCGGTGGAGCAGCGCGGCCACGCGGTCGCGATCCGAAGGTCGCGCGCCGCTGTCGTCCCGACCGTCGCTGCCGTCGTTGCGGCGGGCGTGGCCGTCGACCGCCTCGCGCGGGCCAGGGTCGGCCGATCCGGGCGCGGCCGGCGCAGGCCGCAAGGGCGCCGCCTTGACCCAGTGGCGTTCGCGCTCGAAGGGATAGGTCGGCAAGACACACCGCCGGCGGTCGTGGTCGCGGTCGAAGCCTTCCCAGTCGACCGTCGCGCCCCGGACGTACAGCTCCGCCACGCTGTCCAGGATGACGGCCCAGTCGTCCCGCCCTCGCCGCAGCGAGGGCAGCCACGCCGTCGACGCGTCGGGCACGCAGCGCGCGCCCATGCCCAGCAACACCGGGCTCGGGCCGATCTCGATGAACACGTCGCACCCTTCGTCGCGCAGCGTCCGCATCCCCTCGGCGAAGCGCACCGGCGCGCGCGCGTGGCGCCGCCAATGGTTCGGATCCGCGAGGTCGGCGGCCGTGGCCGGCCGACCGGTGACGTTGGATACGAGCCCGGCGGTCGGCTCGCCCGGCGCCAGCCCCGCGGCGGCGGCCGTCCACGCGTCGAGCATGGGGTCCATCAGCGGCGAGTGGAACGCGTGCGAGACGTTCAGCGCGCGCGCCTGGATGCCGCGCCGGGCCAGGTCGGCCACCAGGTCGTCCAACGCTGCGGCCGCGCCTGCGACGACGACGTTGTCGGGTCCGTTGTAGGCCGCGATCACCAGGCGGCCGGCGTAGGGCGCGATGGCGTCGTCGACCTGGCCGGCGTCGGCGAACACGGCGGCCATCGCGCCGCCGCACGGCAGGGCGCCCATCAGCCGCGCGCGGGCGGCGATCAGGCGTGCGCCGTCCTCCAGGCGGACGAGCCCCGCCGCGCACGCCGCAGCCAGCTCGCCGACGCTGTGACCCATGACCCAGGCCGGGGTCACGCCCCACGCCCGCCACAGCTCGGCCAGCGCATAGCCAACCGCGAAGAGGGCGGGCTGGGTGTAGGTCGTGTCGTCGAGAACGGCGGCGGCGCCGGGATCACCCGGATCCGGGTACAGCAGCGCGGTCAACGGGCGACCCAGGTGCGGGCGCAGCAGGTCGTCGCAGCGCTCGATGGCACGGCGGAAGGTCGGCTCGGCGTCGTAGAGCTGGCGCCCCATGCCGATGTGCTGCGCCCCCTGGCCGGTGAAGAGGAACGCGATCTTGGGCGGCCGCGCGGGCGAGGCGTGGCCGCGGCGCAGCCCGGGCGGATCGCCGCCCGCCGCGATCGTCGCCAGCGCGTCCCGCAGCGCATCCGGCGTGCGGACCGCGAGCGCCAGGCGGTGGGCGAAGTGGGACCGGCCGGCGGCCGCCGTGAAACAGACGTCCGCAAGCGACGCCCCGTCGACGGCCGGGTGGGACGCATGGCGCGCGACCAGCGCCCGCAGCGCCGACTCGGTCCGGGCCGAGAGCGTGAAGACGTGGCGCGGCCGGCCGGCCGTCCCATCCGACGTGGCGACAGCACCGGGTGTGGCGATCGCGTCCGGCGCGGCCTCGAGGACGACGTGCACGTTCGTGCCGCTGAACCCGAATGAGCTGACGGCCGCGCGACGGGGGTGGCCGGCCGGGGGCCAGGGCGTGGCGGTGGTGGGAACCGCGATCGGCAGCTGCCGCCAGGGCACGAAGGGGTTGGGCGTCCGCAGGTGCAGGTGCGGGGGGATCTCGGCGCACGCCAGCGCCAGGGCGGCCTTGATCAGGCCAGCGATTCCCGCCGCCGACTCCAGGTGACCGATGTTGGTCTTGACCGACCCGACCATGAGGGGGCGGTCGCGGCCTGGGCCGTAGACGTCGCCCAGCGCCTGCAGCTCGATCGGATCGCCCAGCGCCGTGCCGGTGCCGTGGGTCTCGACGAAGTCCACGCTGGCCGGGGCGACTCCCGCATCGGCGAGCGCGGCGCGCAGGACCGCTGCCTGGGCCGGGCCGTTGGGCGCCGTCAGCCCGTGGCTGCGGCCGTCGTGGTTGACGGCCGAGCCGCGGACGACGGCGACGACAGGATCGCGGTATGCCAGCGCGTCCGCCAGCCGGCGCAGGACGACGACGCCGCAGCCCTCGCCGCGCACGAAGCCGTCGGCAGCGGCGTCGAACACCTTGCAGCGGCCGTCGGGGGCCATCATGCGCAACTTCGAGAGCGCGATCGACGTGTCCGGGGCCAAGATGGCGTTCACGCCGCCGGCCAGGGCCATGTCGCACTCGCCGCGGCGCAGGCTCTGGACGGCCAGGTGGAAGGCGACGAGCGACGACGAGCAGGCCGTGTCGACGGCCAGGTTCGGCCCCTGCAGCCCGAGCACGTAGGACAGCCGCCCGGCGGCGACGCTGTGCGCGGCGCCGGACGCTGAATGGGCGTCGAGGCCCGCCTCGCCACTCGCTGCCTTGCACACCTGATAGTAGTCGGAGCCAGAGATGCCGACGAAGACGCCGGTCCGGCTGTTCAGGAGCGCCTCGGGCGACTGCCCGGCCCGCTCGAGCGCCTCCCAGGCGACCTCGAGCAGCAGCCGTTGTTGCGGGTCCATGCCCTCGGCCTCGCGCGGCGCGATGCCGAAGAACGCGGCGTCGAACCGGTCGATGCCCTCGATGAACGCCCCCCACCGCGTCGACATCCGGCCCGGAGCATAGGGATCGGGGTCGAAGTACGCGTCGACATCCCAGCGGTCGCGCGGGATCGCTTCGACGGCGTCGCCGCCGTCGCGCAGGAACCGCCAGAAGCCGTCGGCGTCACGGGCGCCACCCGGGAAGCGGCAGCCGATGCCGACGATGGCGATCGGTGCGCCGTGCCGCGCCTCGGCGGCCTCCAGCCGCGCCTGCAGCTCGGCGGCCAGGAGCGCCAGCCGCTGGGGCGAGAGCGCCTGCAGGCGCTCAATCGACAGCGACATGGTCGTCCTCCTTCACCCGGGCGCCCGGCGCCATGGCGCCGCGCATCCATCCGCTCCGTCGGGCTCCCGGCGCCTTCGCACCGACCCTCCCTCCGTTCATTCCGACCTCCCCAGCCCGAGCCGACGGTCGACCTCGTCGTCCGGCAGCGCCGCGATGGCGGCCACGAGGTCGTCCGTCGCCGCGGCCGCCGTGCCGGGCGGCGCGCCGCGGTCGGGACCGTTGCCGGCCTGCGGCATGACGGTCGGCGTCGCCGCGGTCGGATTCGACGCAGCCGGTAGCTCGCGCGCGAGCCGCACGGCCAACGCTTCCAGCGTCGGGTGGTCCAGCACCACCGTCGCCGGGAGCGGCTGCGCCAGTGCCAGGCCGGTGGCGAGCCGGTTGCGCAGCTCGACGGCCATCAGCGAATCCAGACCGAGGTCGTGCAGCGGCCGGCGCGGGTCGACGGCCTCGTCCGCCGCCAGGCCGAGCACGCGGACGGCATGCCCGGTGACGAAGTCCAGGAGCAGCGTGTGCCGCAGCGTCGGCGGCGCCTCGGCCAGTTTCTCCCGGATGTCGACCGCGGCCTGGGGCGCCGCCGCGGGCGCGGCGGCCGCGGCGCCTGCGGATGCCGCCGCAGGCGCCGACGGCGACCGCCCATCGGTGCCGGCACCCGCGGCCCGCGACCGGACCTCCCCTGCCACTTCGGACAGCCACGACGGGAGCTGGCCGCCCTCCAGCCCGTCCCGAACGCGCGCCCAGTCGACCGGCGACACCAGGACCTGGGCCGGATCGCGGCGCAGGACCTCGCCCAGCGCTTCGAGGCCGCGCGCCGGGGCGATGACGCCGAAGCCTCGGGCGTGGATGCTCGCGTCGACGCCACGGTCCGCCGCGGCGCCGATCTCCGACCAGGCGCCCCAGTCGATGCTCGTCGCCGGCAGGCCGCGCCCGCGGCGATGGTGCGCCAGGGCGTCGAGGAACGCGTTGGCCGCGGCGTGGTTCGCTTGACCGGCGGAGCCGAACACACCGGCGGCGGACGCGAAGAGCACGAACACGTCGAGATCGTGCCGCCGCGTCAGCACGTGCAGGTGCCAGGCCCCGTCGACCTTGGGCGCCAGGACGGCCGCGAAGCGGGTCCAGTCGAGCCGCCCGATCACGCCGTCGTCGAGGACGCCCGCCGCATGGATGACCCCGCGCAGCGGCGCCGGGCCGGCGTCGATCGCGGCGAGGATCTCGGACAACCGCCCGGCGTCGGCGACGTCGCCCGTGGCGACGACGACCCGGGCGCCGCCGGCCTCGATGGCGGCGATCCGGGCTTGCGCGGATGCGGGCGGCGGACGCCGGCCGACGAGCACGAGATGACCCGCGCCGCGAGCGGCCATCCACTCCGCCACGGCCAGACCGAGACCGCCAAGCCCGCCGGTGACGAGGTAGCAGCCGTCGGCGCGGAACCCGCCCTTCGCCGGCGACCCGTCGCCGGCCGGCGTCGCGTCAGCCTCGTCCACCAGCACGACCTTGCCGATATGGCGGGCCTGGGCCATGAAGCGAAACGCGTCGGGCGCCGCGGCGAAGGGGAAGCAGCGGCGCGGGAGCGGCGCAAGCGTGCCGGCGCGCACGTCGGCGACGAGGGCGTGGAACATCGCCCGGACCTGCGCGGGGTCGACCGCCATCCGCGCCGCGAGGTCGACGACGTGGTAGCGGGCGCGGGGCTTGACGGCCGCCACCCGCGCCGCGTCCCAGATGTCGCGCTTGCCGATCTCGACGAACCGGCCGTCGTCGGCCAGGGCGCGCAGGCTGGCGGGGATGAAGTCGCCGGCGAGGTGGTTGAGCACGACGTCGACCCCGCGGCCGCCGGTCAGGCGCAGGGCTTCGTCGGCGAAGCCCAGGCTGCGCGAGTCCAGGACGTGGCGGATGCCGATCGATGCCAGATAGGACCGCTTCTCAGGGCTGCCGGCGGTGGCGATGATCTCGGCGCCGATGCGCTGGGCGATCTGCACCGCCGCTTGACCGACGCCGCCGGCCGCGGCGTGGATCAACACGGTCTCGCCCCGGGCCAGACGGGCGACCTGCCGGAGCGCGAGGTCGGCCGTCAGGAAGGCCATGGGCAGGGTCGCGCCGGCGCCGAGATCGACCTCCGCCGGCAGGTGCGCCACGTCCTCGGCCGGCGCGACGGCGTACGTCCCCAAGCTGCCCAAGGCGATGGCGACCACGCGATCACCCACCCGGAAGCCGTCGACCCCCGCGCCGACCGCCGCGACGTGTCCCGCGCACTCGGTGCCCAGCGGGTCGGGATCGCGGCGCATGGCCAGCGCGTTGAGCACGTCGCGGAAGTTGAGCCCGGCCGCCCGGACGCGGATCTCGACCTCGCCCGGCCCCGGCTCCCGCCGTTCGGCGGGGGTCCAGCGGATGCCGTCGAGCACGCCGCCGCCGTCGGCCACGAGGCGCACCAGGGGCGGGCCGCCGCGCGGCGCCGCTGGCGTCGCCGAGGCGACGGCTGCGGTCCCGGCGGGGTCCAACCGCGCGAGCCGGGCCTGGTAGCGGATCCCGTGGCGATGGGCGACGCCGTCCTCGCCGTCGGTGCCGCGGAACCCGGTCATCCCGGTGGCGGCCATCAGGATCTCGGCCAGGAGCATCTCGGCCTGCGCGTCGATCGCGGCCGCCGGGTCGAGGTCGACCCGCACGCAACCCAGCTCGGGGTGCTCCAGGCCGATCACCCGGCCGAGCCCCCACAGCGGCGCCTGGTTGAAGCCGCTCGCCCCGTGACCGCGCTCCACGGCGTCGGCGATCTCTGCCGCGCCGTCGCGACGCCCCGCGTCGTCGCGGTTCGCGCCGTCGACCGCCCACGCCGTCCATGCCCCGCGCGTCGCCAGCCAGAGCATCGGCGCCCGGTCGAGGTCGGCGGCGGCCAGCGCCTGGACAAGGTGCAGCGCGCCGCCGACGCCGGCCCGCATGGCCGGCTCGAGCGTGGATGGCGCATCTTCGGCGGGCACGGGCATGTCGAGGCCCCACAGGTACACCACGCCGTGGATCTCGCGCGCATCGCCGGCGGCCGCCCGGACTGCGGCGGCGAGGTCCGCCGGCCGTGTCGGGTCTGCCCGCCACGGATCCTCGCCCCCGACATTCGCGCCGGACCCCGCCTCGACCAGCCGGGCCGTGGCGCCGTGCGCGGCAAGCCCGTCGGCCAGCCGCCGTCCGATGCCACCGGCGTCGGCGAAGATCACCCAGGTGCCGCCGACAGCGGCCCGCGGCGCTTGGGCGATCACCAGCGCCTGACGCGAGGCGCCCGACGGGTCGACCAGCGCCGCCGCCCCGTCGAACCCCGATGCGGTCAGCAGCGCGCGCCAGGCGTCGGCGTCGATCAACGGGCCGGCGCGGCGCCGGTCGGTGTCGGCATAGCGCCACCAGCCGTCGGTCAGGCCGAACGTGATGTCGATCCACCGCTCCGGCGCCGTCGCCTCGAGCAGCACGAGCGACCCGCCAGGCGCGAGCAGGTCGCGGGCGTGGGTCACCGCTCGGCTCAGGTCGGCCGTGGCGTGGAGCACGTTGGCGGCAAGCACCACGTCGTAGCCGCCGACCGCGACGCCCTGGGCGCCGGGCGGACGCTCGATGTCGAGGGTGCGGAAGTCGACGAACGGATAGGCGCCGAACGCAGAGCGGCCTTGGTCCACCAGGTGCGCGGAGATGTCGGTGAACGTGTAGCGCACCCGGTCCACGTCGAGGCGCTCCAACACGTAGCGGGTCGTCCCGCCCGTGCCCGCGCCGATCTCGATGATGCGCAGCGGGGTGCCCGCCGGCCGCCGGTGGACCGCGGCCGCGACGACCAGGGCGATCGCTTCGGCGACGAGCGTCTGAAACACGCGTGCTTCCGGCGTGTCGGTGTACAGCCGCGCCGTCCCTTCGACGGTGCCGGCGGGAAAGAGCAGCGCCAGCGGATCCTCCGTGCCCGTCAGCACCTCCGCCAACCGCGCCCCGCAGCGGGCGGTCACGTCGATCAGCGGCGACGATGCGGGATAGGCGGCCCTCAGCGTCGCCAGCGCCGTGTCCGGATCGACGTCGGGCGTCCGGATCGCCCCGCCGACCGCCTGTCCATCGCCGGCGATGCCGTTCACGGGCGCCGCGGTCCCGTCGCGCCCGTCGCGCGCGTCGAAGCCGCCGCCACCGCCGTCGGGTTCACGCCGCGCGCCCGCCGCACACTCGCGCTCGTCTGCGGCCAGGCCCGCGAGCAGCCGCTCGACCAGCCGCCGGTAACGCGGCTGGATGCCGAGCCGCTCGACCAGCCGATCGGCCGTCGTCGCCTCGTCCGGCCGCGGAACCCAGCCCAGCCGCGCGAACGCCCGGCGCACGTAGACCGCGACGACCGTGCCGAGATGCTCGACGAGATCGCGGTGGGCGTCGAGGCCGTGCTCGGCGGCCAAGGTCGACAGCCGCGGCGCGAGTCGGCCGGCCAGGTCGATCGGATCTACGGAGGTCGGCGATGCTGCGGCGGCGACCTCCGCCGCCGCGGGCGGCGCCAGACGCCAGGCGATGGTGTACAGCCAGTCGGGGATGGCTTCGGGCATCGCGCCGGCCCGGGGCGCGCGTGAGCTGCGGACGAGCTGCAGGCCGGTGATCGTGGCGATGGGGCTTCCCCGCGCGTCCAGGATCGTGACGTCCGAGGTCAGGCTGGCCGGAGCGGGCACGATGTCCTCGATCGGGGCGCCGCCGACCGAGGTGGCGGGCCCTTCCTGCAGCCCGCGACGCGGCGCCGCGTCGGGCGCGCGCAGCCGCACGTGGCACAGCACCTCGGCCTCGGGCGCGCGGAGCACGCGGATGCGGTCGACGGCCAGCGGGAAGTAGGGCGTGGCATCGTGGGGCTCGCGCGGGAGCGCGGCAGCGACGACCTGCAGGCAAGCGTCGAGCCACGCGGGGTGGATGCGGTAGCGGTCTGCCTCGCCGGCCACGGCCTCCGTCAACCGAACCTGCCCCAGTGCCTCGCCGTCGCGCCGGCGGATGTCGACGACGCCGTGCAGGCTGGGCCCGAAGTCCAGGCCGCGCGAGCGCAGTTGCGCCCGGTGCGCCGCGGCCGTGACCCCCTCGCGGCACCGCGAGCGGATGTCGTCCAGAGGGGCGAACGCCGAAGCCGCCGCAGGGTCCTGACCGTCCGACGGGCCTGCGACCGCCCGCGCCGTCGCGTGCAGCGTCCAACCTTCGTCAGATCCGACATCGACGCGCCGCGCGAAGACACGCACCGTCCGCGTCGCGCCACCGGCGTCGACGACGATCGTCTGAACCTGGCAAGCGGCTTCCGCCGCGGGTCGAGCCCCCGTCGGGCCCTCGAAGGCCAGCGGGGCGTGGATCACCAGGTCTTCGACCGCCCAGCGTGCGCCCGGGTCGACCTGCTCGGCAGCGGCGAGGACCAGCTCGACGAAGGCCGCCGCCGGCAGGATGGGGCGCCCGTTCACCCGATGGTCGGCGATGTACGGCAGCGCCGCGGCGTCGAGGCGTGACACGAACTGTCGCTCCGCCAGGGGCGAGGCGAGCCGTGTGCCCAGGAGCGGGTGCCCGGCGGGTCGATCGGCCGCACGACTCCCGCGACCGTTCGCCGTGATGGCTGGACGCGCGTCGGCCTGTGCCGCGACCGTCGCGCGACCGTGGTCGAACCAATGGCGGGTGCGCTGGAACGGGTAGGTCGGCAGCGCCACGCGGCGGCGGAGGGCCCCGCGGTCCAACCCCTCCCACACCACCGGCGCCCCGCGGACCCAGAGCGCGCCGAGCGCGGCCTGGAACGTCTGCCAGCCGTCGCGGTCGCGCCGCAGAGAAGGCAGCCACAGCGCTTGAGCGTTCGGCAGACAGCGCCGCCCCATCCCGAGCAGCACCGGATGCGGGCCGATCTCGACGAAGGCGTCGATCCCGGCCCCGGATAGCGCCGCCATGCCGTCGGCGAAGCGCACCGGCGCCCGGGCCTGGTTGCGCCAGTAGGCGCCGGAGCCGATCTCGGCGAGCCCGACGGCGGTGCCGGTCACGAGGCTGATCAGCGAGATGGCCGGCGGCTTCCAGGCGACTTCCGACGCGACCCCTTCGATCCCACCCAGGATGGGGTCCATCAGCGGCGAGTGGAAGGCGTGCGAGACGTTCAGGCGCTGCACGGCGATCCCCTGGCGCTCGAGGTCGCGGCATGCCGCGTCGACGGCGGCGGTCCGGCCGGAGATCACGGACTCAGCCGGCCCGTTGACGGCCGCGATGGCCACGTCCGCCGCGTAGGGGGCGATCAGCGCCCGCACCCGCGCCTCGTCGGCGCGCACGGCGACCATGTCCCCGTCGCGTGGCAGTCCGCCCATCAGCCGGCCACGGGCGGCGGCCAGCCGCAGCCCGTCCTCGACGTCGATGGCCCCGGCGGCGCACGCGGCCGCCAGCTCGCCCAGGCTGTGGCCGAGCACGGCGTCCGGCACGATCCCGCACGCCCGCCAGAGCGCGACCAGGCCGTAGGCGATGGCGAACAGGGCGGGCTGGGTGTAGGTCGTGTCGTCGATCGCCGGCCGCCCGTCGCCCGCGGCGCCGTCGCTCGTTCCGCGGGCCCGTTCGGGGTAGAGCACCTCGAGGAGCGGGCGATCGATCTCCGACCGCAGGCCGGCGTCGCAGCGCTCGATCGCCCGGCGGAACGTCGGCTCGGTCTCGAAGAGCTGGCGGGCCATGTCGACGTGCTGGGCGCCTTGACCGGTGAACAGGAACGCGATGCGCGGGGGGTCGCCGCCGTCGACCGCGCCGCGCGTCGCGCCTTCCGGCGTCCGGCCCGCGGCGATCGACCGGAGGGCGGCCACGGCCGCGTCGGCGGTCGCGAACACGACGGCGGCGCGGTGGCCGAGGTGCGCTCGGCCGGCGTTGGCGGTGAAGCAGACGTCGTCCAGCGGCGTCGAGGGATCCGCCGACAGCCGACCGGCGTAGCGCTCGGCCAACGCACCGACCGCAGCCTCGGTGGCGGCGGACAGGCAGAGGACGCGGTGCGGGCGGGGCGCCGCGGATGGGCCGGCCGGCGGCGGCGCCTCCAGGACGACATGTGCGTTGGTGCCGCTGAACCCGAACGCGCTGACGCCCGCGATGCGCGGCGCGCCGGCCGGCCAGGGCGTGAGCGTGGTCGGGATCGTCACGGGCAGGCGGGCCCACGGGACGTGGGGATTGGGCGCGGTGAGGTGCAGGTGAGGCGGCAGCTCGCCCCGCGCGACCGACAGGGCCGCCTTGACGAGCCCCGCGATCCCGGCGGCGGCTTCGAGATGCCCGAGGTTGGTCTTGACCGAGCCGATGTGGATCAGCCGATCGGGCGGGCGGTCCACGTCGAGCGCCGCCGCCAGGGCCTGGACCTCCAGCGGGTCGCCCAGCGCCGTGCCGGTGCCGTGCGTCTCGACGAACGTCACGTCGGCCGGCGCGACGCCGCCGTCGCGCAGCGCCGCGCGGATCACCGCCGTCTGCGCCGGGCCGTTGGGCACGGTCAGGCCGCTGGAGGGGCCGTCCTGGTTGACGGCCGTCCCGCGGATCAGCGCCACGATGGGGTCGCGCGCAGCGGCGGCGTCCGACAGGCGCTTGAGGACGACCAGCGCCGCGCCCTCGCCGCGCACGAAGCCGTCGGCCCGTGCGTCGAAGGCCTTGCAACGGCCGTCGGGCGCCAGCATGCGCAGCTTGGACAGCGCGATCGTCGTCTCCGGTGCGAGCATCAGGTTGACACCGCCGGCAAGCGCCAGGTCGCACTCGCCCCGCCGGAGGCTCTGGACGGCCAGGTGGACGGCGACGAGCGAGGACGAGCAGGCGGTGTCGATGGACATGCTGGGACCCTGCAGGCCCAGGATGTAGGAAACGCGGCCGGACGCCATGCTGTGGGCGTTTCCGGACCCGAAATACGGGTCGATGTGGCCGGCCGAGCCGCCGCGGGCTTGAAGCTGGGCGTAGTCGCCCGTGACGATGCCGACGAAGACCCCGGTCCGCGAGCCGCTGAGGCGGTCGGGCGCCTGACCGGCGCTCTCGAGCGCCTGCCAGGCGAGCTCGAGGATCAGGCGCTGCTGGGGGTCCATGCCGGCCGCCTCGCGCGGGGCGATCCCGAACAGCCGCGCGTCGAACCGATCGACCCCGTCGATCCACGCCCCCCACCGCGACGCCATCTTGCCCGGGGCGTCGGGATCGGGGTCGTACAGGGCCTCGATGTCCCAGCGATCGGCCGGGACCTCGGCGACGGCATCGACGCCCTCGCGCAGCAGGTTCCAGTACGCGTCCGGGTCGCCCGCGCCGCCCGGCAGGCGACAGCCGATGCCGACGATGGCGATCGGCTCGTGCCGCGCGCTCTCGACGGCGTCCAGGCGCGCCTGCAGCCGGTCGAGCGCCTGGTAGGCCTGCTTGAGCGGCGAGAGCTGCGCCGCCGCGTCGTGGGCCTGGCTCATGCCGCGCCGTTCTCCGCCGGCTCGCCGGCCGCCAACGTGCGCAGTCGTTCCGCCAGCAGCACCTCGACCTCGGCGTCGGACAGGTCCGCCAGGTCACGCCCGGCGATGGTCGAGGTCGCCGCTGCCGCGTCGGGCGCCCCGAGCGCGCCGCGCGCCGGGTGCGCGGCACTCGGATCGCCGCCCGCCGTGGCCGCAGACGCCGCGGCGCCATCGTCGGGCGCGGCCGCGGCGTCTGCGGCCAGCCGGGCGTCGAGGTGGCCGGCGATGGCGTCGATCGTCGGGTAGTCGAACATCAGGGTTGCCGGCAGCGGCGCGTCGAGCCGCAGGCCGGCCGCAAGCCGGTCGCGCAGCTCGACCGCCATGAGCGAGTCCAGCCCGAGATCGCTCAGCCGCTGCCGGCGATCGGGCGGCCGCGAGGGATCGCAGCGCGCCACGCGGACCACGTGGTCGCGGACGAAGCCGACCAGCCATGCGCGCCGCTCGCGCGGTGGGGCATCCGGCCAGCGTGTCCGCCACGCGTCCATGGGTGATTCGACGCCCCGTCGCCCGTCGGCCATCGCCGCGTCCCCGCCGGACGATGACGCGACCCCGCCCCCTCCGAGCGCGACCCCAGCCCCTTCCAGCGCGGGTCCGACCCCCTTGTCGGCCGCGATGGCCGGGGTCGACAGCCAGCCGCGCGCAGGCCCGGCGCCCGCCTCGGCCGTCGCCGGCGCTTGGGCGACCAGCACGTGGCCGCCGAGCACGGCGGCCGGCGAAGCGGCGTCGGGCCAGGCGGCCGCCGGGGCGAAGCCGGCGCGACCGAGCGCGGCCAGCCATGCGTCCGCCGTCAAGAGCGGGTGATCGCGGCGGCGGTCGTCGTCCTGGTGGCGGCTCCAGCCGTCGATCAGGGCGATCGTGGTGTCGAACCAGGCGGGGTGCTGGGTCGTCTCGAACACGACGAGCAGGCCGCCCGGCACCAAGAGGGACCGCACGTGGGCCAGGGTCGTGTCGATGTTGCGCGTGGCGTGCAGGACGTTCGCGGCCACGACGACGTCGAAGGCGTACCGGCCGAAGCCCTGCTCCGCCGGCGGCCGTTCGATGTCCAGCCGCCCGAAGCGGATGAACGGATACCCGGAAAAACGCTCCGCGGCTCGGGCGAAGAAGAACTCCGAGACGTCGGTGAAGGCGTAGTCGGTCCGCTGCGCCGGCAGGGCCGGCAGCAGGTCCGCTGCCAGCCCGCCCGTGCCCGCGCCGACGTCGATCACCCGCAGTCGCCGGCCCGGCGGCCACGCGTGCGCCACCGCTTCGACCGCGGCGCGCGCGACGGCGTTGCAGTAGCGCGGCACGTCGCAGCCGCGGTACAGGTAGTCGGCGGTGTCCAGACGCCCGCCGGGGAAGAGCAGCTCGAGCGGGTCGCAGCGGCCTGCCAGGACGCGCGCCAGCGCCTCGCCGCACCGCTGGGCGTAGTCGGGCAAGAGCGGCCCGTCGGTGAACCGCGCCCGCGCCGCCGCGTACCGCTCGGCGACGTCCGGCCAGATGGCTGGCGGGACGGGACGATACGCGTCCCCCGCCAAGCCCTCCAGCCATCCTTCGGCCGCCAGCCGTCGCAGCCAGCGCGTCAGGAGCCGCCGATGCCCTGCCTGAAGGCCGTGTTCGGTCAGCAAGCCGTCGACCGTCACCACGGCGCCGGGCGAGTCGAAGACGCCCCAGCCCCGCAGGGTCGCGGCGATGTGGGCGATCGCCAGGGCGTCGAGCGCAGCCCAGCGATCGGCGTGGCCCGGCAGGTCGAGGTCGAGCGGGGCCTGCGCTGCCTGACGGGCGCCGGCGCCCACGGCCGCCCGCCAGAGCGACGACGCGCTCGGTGCGGCGGACCGATCGCTGGCCTGCTGGGCGGCGCGCACCTCCGGCAGCCAGTATGCTTCCCGCTGCCAAGGGTACGTCGGCAGGGTGATCGGCCGCGGGCGGCCGCGCTCGAACGCGACCCAGTCGACCGCCGCGCCGTTCGTGTAGAGCTGCGCCAGGCTGTCCAGCATCTGGGCCTCGTCGGGGCGATCGGACCGCAGCGAGGGGAGCCACACGCCGGCCGTGAAGCCCGCCGGCCAGGCCCGCCGCCCCATGCCCGCGAGCGTCGACCCCGGGCCGATCTCGACGCAGGCGCGGCACCCCTCGCCGGCCAGCGTGGCCACCGCGGCCGCGTACCGGACGGGCTCGCGAAGGTTGCGCCTCCAGTAGGCGGGATCGGCGACCACGGCCTCGCTTTCCACGGCGCCGGTCACCCCGGAGATGAAGGTGACGGTGGGCGCGTGGAAGCGGACGCCGGCCGCAACCGCCGTGAAGGCGTCGAGGATCGGGTCGACCAGCGGCGAGTGGGCGGGCAGGGCGACCTTGAGCGGGCGGGCCTTGATGCCGGCGCGCCCGAGCGCGTCGACGATGGCCGCGACGGCGGGCACGCGTCCGGCGACGACGGTGTTGTCGGGCCCGTTGACCGCAGCGATGGCGGCCGCGCCGGGATGGTCCGCGACGAACGGCGCGACGCGGCCGACGTCGGCGAATGCCACCGCCATCGCGCCGTCGGCCGCCAGCGACTGCATCAGGCGACCCCGCGCCGCCGCCAGCCGCAGCCCATCTTCGAGGCCCATGACCCCGGCCACGTGCGCCGCCGCCAGCTCGCCGACGCTGTGGCCGAGCACGGCCGCCGGCTCGATGCCCCAGGATCGCCAGAGCGCGGCCAGCGCCGCCTGCAGCGCAAACAGCGCGGGCTGCGTGTACGCCGTCCGATCGAGCGCCGCCCCGTCGCCGTCCGCCGCCCACAGCACGTCCCGCAAGGGACGATCGAGCAGCAGCGCCGCGACATCCGTGCACGCGTCCACGACGCCGCGGAAGACGGGCTCCGTCGCGTACAGCCCGCGGCCCATGCCGGTGTACTGCGCCCCCTGGCCGGTGAACAGGAACGCGACCGGCGGCCGCCCCTCCGGCGCCGCCCGGCCGTGGAACACGCCGGCCGGGTCGCCGCCGCCGCGCCACACGACGAGCTTGGCCGCGAGATCGGCGATCCCGGACCCGCTTCCGCCCTGCACCGGACTGTCGGCGACCCACGCCGTCGTCCCGTGCGGGTCGCGTCCGTCCGTTCCCGGGGCGGTCGAGCGAACGCCGACGTCGTCGCCGACGATGACCGCGAGTCGGTGCTCGAAGTGCGATCGACCGGCGTTGGCGGTGAAGGCCACGGCGGCGACGTCGGCGTCGGGATGCGCCCTCAAGTGCTCGACCAGGCGCTCGGCGGACGCAGCCAGGGCCGGCCGCGTGCGCGCCGACAGGCAGACGATGTGCCTGGACCGGTTGCCCATCGGGTCCCGGCCGTCGACCGGCGCCACGTCGATCGGGCTCGCATCGGCCCACGCCGGTGCCGCCTCGAGGACGACGTGGGCGTTGGTGCCGCTGAAGCCGAACGAGCTGACGCCCGCGCGGCGCGGCCATCCGTTCTCCGGCCAAGGCGTGCGGTTCGTCGGGACCTGCACCGGCGCTCGCTGCCAGTCGATCAGCGGGTTGGGCACGCGCAGGTGCAGGTGCGGCGGTATCGCGCCGTGCCGCAGCGCGAGCACCGCCTTGATCAAGCCGGCGACGCCGGCCGCGGCTTCGAGGTGGCCGATGTTGGTCTTGACCGAGCCCAGGAGGAGCGGCCGATCGTCGGGCCGGTCGCGGCCGTAGGCCTCGCCCAGCGCTTCGACCTCGATCGGGTCCCCGAGGGCGGTGCCGGTGCCGTGCGTCTCGACGAAGTCGACGGTGGCCGGTTCGACCCCCGCGTCGGCGAGCGCGGCGCGGATCACCGCCACCTGTGCCGGGCCGTTCGGCGCGGTCAGGCCGTTGCTGCGGCCGTCCTGGTTGACCGCCGTGCCCCGGATGACGGCCAGGATGCGGTCCCGGTCGTCGATCGCATCGTCCAGGCGCTTGAGGATCACCATGCCGCAGCCCTCACCGCGCACGAAGCCGTCGGCGCGGGCGTCGAACGTCTTGCAGCGCCCGTCGGCGGCCAGCATGTGGGCCTTGGCCAGCGTGACGACCATCTCCGGCATCAGGATTGCGTTGACGCCGCCGGCCAGGGCCATGCGGCACTCGCCCGCGCGCAGGCTCTGGACCGCGAGATGGATCGCCACCAGCGACGACGAACACGCGGTGTCCACCGACACGCTGGGCCCGGTCAGGCCAAGCGCGTACGACAGCCGGCCCGAGGCGATGCTGTGGCACGTGCCGGTGGCCAGGTAGGCGTCGATGCCTTCGCGTGCGCCGGACATCAGGCGCAAGTGCGCGTAGTCCTGCGTGCCGATGCCGACGAAGACGCCTGCGGCACGGCCGGCGAGCCGCTCCGGGCTCTGGCCGGCATGCTCGAGCGCCTCCCAGCCCACCTCGAGCACCAGCCGCTGCTGGGGGTCCATGCTGACGGCCTCGCGCGGTGTGATGCCGAAGAAGGCCGGATCGAAGGCCTCGATGCCGGAGACGAACCCGCCCCAGCGCGTGGAATGCTTGCCCGGAGCATCGGGATCGGGGTCGAAGTGCGCGTCGACATCCCAGCGATCGGTCGGGATCTCGGTGATCGCGTCGACGCCGGCATCGAGCAACCGCCAGAACGCCGCCGGGTCGTCCGCGCCGCCCGGGAACCGGCACGCCATGCCGATGACCGCGATCGGCGCGTGCCGGGCGCCGCGCAGCGCATCGCGCTCGGCGCGCAGCGTTCGCAGCTCGACGATCGCCTGCTTGAGCGGCGACAGCCCGCCGTCGGTGGCGGGGGCGGCGCCCGCCGCGACGTCCGCCACCGCACCTGCCGGGGCGCCGGGCGCCGATGCGCGTGCCGAATCGAAGGTCATCGCGTGCTCTCGCCTTCTCCGCGACTGACGGCGGCCGTCAGCTCCGCCAGCAGCAGCTCGGCGGCCTGCGCTTCCGACAGATGCTCGATCTCGGCCTCCGTCGCCTGCCGAGCTCCGGCGGCCCCGAAGTCGTGGGCGGCCTGAGGCTCCTGTCCGCCGGTGGCCCCCCGTCCGCTCTGCGCCGCCGACGCGCTCGCGGGCCGCCCGGCGTCGGCCGCCGCCGAGAGCACGGTGTTCAGATGATCGGCCAGCGCCTCGACGCTGGGGTGGTCGAACACGAGCGACGCCGGCAACGGCCGGGCAAGCGCCAGGTCCGCGCCGAGGACGTTGCGCAGCTCGACGGCCATGAGCGAATCGAGGCCCAGCGCGTGCAACGGCCGGCCGGTGTCGAACGGCTGGTCGGGCTCGATCCCGATGACGCGGCGTGCGCGGTCGCGGACGAAGCCGACCAGGAGCGCCCGCCGGCGGCCAGCCGGAGCCGCGGCGAGGGTGCGGCGGAAGGCCGCCTCCGGCGCGTCCGCGATGGCGCGATGTCCGCCCGGCGGGGCGGGGGACGGTCGGCCCGCTGCCGGCGGGGCGGCCGGCACGGCTGCGGCGTCGACGAGACCGTCGCTCCAGCGCGCCGCCCGCCCCGCCGGCACCGCTTCGCGGAACCGCCGCCAGTCGACCGGTGAGACCACGATCTGTGCCGGGATGTGGGTGCCATCGGCGGTCGACGCGACGACGAGATGGGCGAACGCCGCGAGCCCTTCCGCCGGCGCCATGGTCCCGACGCCCCGTGCCGCCAGCCGGACGGCGACGTCGCCCCGCGCTGCGCGGCCGATCTCGGACCACGCGCCCCAGTTGACGCTGAGCGCGGGCAGGCCCTGCGCCCGGCGGTGGTGGGCCAGGGCGTCCATGAACGCGTTGGCGGCGGCATGGTTGGCCTGCCCGGGCGACCCGATCACGGCCGAGAGGGACGAGTACAGGACGAAGTGGTCGAGCGGCCGGGCCGTGGTCAACCGGTGCAGGATCCACGCACCCTGCGCCTTGGCGGCGAACACCCTCGCGAAGCGCCCTTTGCTCTGCGAGAGCAGCGCGCCGTCGTCCAGCACGCCCGCAGCGTGGAACACGCCGCGCAAGGATGGCATCTCGGCGTCGATGGCCTGGACGAGGCGGCGCATCGCGGCCTCGTCCGCGACATCCGCCTGCTCGACACGGACTTCGACGCCGGCCCGCTCGAGCGCGGCGAGCCGGGTCCGGACGGCGGCGGACGGCGCGCGGTGCCCGACCAGGACGAGGGATCGGGCGCCCTGATCCACCAGCCACTCCGCCGTCAGAAGGCCGAGGCCGCCGAAGGCCCCCGTGATGAGGTAGGTGGCGTCGGCGCGCACCGCGGCGGCCGGATGGCGCACCACGAGCTTGCCGATGTGCTCGCCGCGGGCCATGATGCGGAAGGCGGCGGCCGTCTCGGACCACGCGAACGCCTGGTGCGGCAGCGGTTCCAGCCCGCCTGCCTCGATCTCGGCGGCGAGGCCCTGCACGAGGCGGCCGACGCGCACGGGGTCGGCGGTGAACATGGCCGCCATGTCGACGACACGGTATTGGGCCGCCGGCCGAACGGCCGCGACCCGAGCGGCGTCCCAGATGCCGCGCTTGCCGATCTCGACGAAGCGGCCGTCGTGCGCCAGCGCCGCCAGGCTCGGCGCGATGAAGGGGTCGGCCAGCGCGTTGAGCACGACGTCGACGCCGCGACCGCCCGTGATGTCGAGGACGGCGGCGGCGAAGTCCTCGGCACGCGAGCTGAAGACATGGGCCACGCCGAGCGATCGGAGGTGGGCACGCTTGGCGTCGCTCCCGGCCGTGGCGAAGACCTCGGCGCCCGCCCGGTGCGCGACCTGCACGGCGGCCAGCCCCACCCCGCCCGCCGCCGCATGGATCAGCACCCGCTCGCCAGCCCGCAGGCTCGCGACCTCGCGGAGGGCGTGGGCGGCAGTCATGAACGCGACGAGCACGGTCGCCGCCGCGTCGATCGACAGCCCCACCGGCTTGCGCACGACCAGGGCGCGGTGGGTCGTGACGTGCGACGCGAAGGCCCCCGGTGCGACGGCAAGCACCGCCTCGCCGATCGCGAGGTCGTCGACCCCGGGGCCCAGCGCAGCGACCGTGCCCACGCACTCGCCGCCGAGCGGTCCGGCATCGCCTGGGTAGGCCCCCAACGCGTTGAGCACGTCGCGGAAGTTGAGACCGGTGGCCTGAACGCGAATCTCGACCTCGCCGGGCCCCGGAGGCCGGCGCTCCGCCGGCTGCCAGCGCAGGCTCTCGATCACCCCCG
Source organism: bacterium (assembly GCA_003576755.1). Lineage (GTDB taxonomy): Bacteria > Chloroflexota > Anaerolineae > Epilineales > Epilineaceae > UCB3. The sequence goes on from QEVT01000006.1 coordinate 47,611, forward strand.
GCGTGGCCGTGACCAACCGGTACGGGCCGCGCGGTGGGGTGGACGGACCGATGGCGGCCGCGGGCGGCCTGGCGGCCAGGCGCGCCAGGCGCGTGACGAACGTGGCTCCGCCGCGCAGGGCGAGCCGGTCCTCGTCGCCGCCCGCCGCCAGCGCCGCCGCGAGCGCGGCGGCGCTCTCCGCGTCGGTGGCGCGCGGGTCGAGATCGATGCATGTGCAACCGAGCTGCGGATGCTCCAGGGCAATGGTCCGCGCCATGCCCCACAGCGTGGCGTGCGCCAGGCCGGGCGACGCCGGCGCTTCCGCGTCGCTCCGAGGCGCCCCGCTCGCCGTCGGATCCGATCCCACGACCTGGCTGCCGCGCGTCACCAGCCACAGGCGCGGCGGCACCGCCGCGTCCGAGCGGACGATCGCCTGTGCCACGTGCAGGGCGCCGAGGCTGCCCGGGCCTTGCACCGCTGCCACGGCGACGGCATCGGCGTCGCCCGCGAGCGGCGCGTCCAGGCTCCAGAGATGCACGACGCCGTTCAGCGCCACCCCGAGCTGGGCCTGAACCGCCCGCAAGGCGGCCTCGACCGCGCCAGGGTCGGTTGGATCGACGGTCTGCGTGCCGGCGTCCGCGCCCGGGGCCGCGCCGGGCCGCGCCCGTACCCGACCCACGCGGCCGCCGTGCCGTTCGATCGCCGCCGCCAGGGCGGCGCCGACGCCGCCGGCATCTTCCAGGATGAGCCATGCGCCGGGCACGGCGACGTGCGCCGTCGCCGATTCCGCGGGCGCCGCGGCGGTGATGACCGCCTGCGGGAAGAGCGCGGACGCGTCGTCGCTGCTCGCGCGCACGACCGACGGGTCGCCGAAGCCGCAGTCGGTCAGCAGGCGCGCCCAGCGGTCCGGCGCCAGGAGCGGATACGCCGGCCGCAGTCCCACGTCGGCAAAGCGCCACCAGCCGTCGGTCAGCCCGAAGGTGAGGTCCACCCACCGCCGCGCGGCCGTGCCTTCGAGCAGGACCAGGCGACCGCCCGGGGCCAGGAGACGCCGCACATGACCGAGCGTCGCCGCAAGGTCGCGCGTGGCGTGCAGAACGTTGGCCGCCACGATGACGTCGAACGCTCCCGGCGCGTGGCCCTGGGCCTCGGGATCGCGCTCGATGTCGAGGCTGCCGAAGGTCACCCACGGCCAGTCGGCCAGCTTCGCGCGCGCCTTGGCCACCAGCGCGGCCGAGATGTCGGTGAACGTGTAGCGGGTGCGCTCCGCCGGCAGGCGCGGCAGGATGAACGCCGTGGTGCCCCCCGTGCCGGCGCCGATCTCCAGCACGCGCAGCGGCCGATCGGCCGGCATGCCGGCCGCCGCCGCCGCGACGGCCTCGGCCACCAACGCGTTGGCGTGGCGGGCCGTCGCCGAATCGCGGTACAGCGGATCGAGCAGCGCCGTCGAGCCGCCCGGGAACAACAGCGACAGGGGATCGCACGCGCCGGTCAGCACCTCCGCCAGACGCGCCCCACAACGCTCCAACAGCGCAAGCTCGGCCTGGCCGCCGGGATGAACCGCGCGGAGCGACCGCAGCTCGGTCGCGGGATCGCCGGGCTCCGGCGCCCGCCCCACCCGCCACGACCCGCCGGCCTCGCGGCGCAAGACCCCCTCCTCCGCGAGCATCTCGAGCATGCGGGCCACCAGCCGCTCCTTGCCGGGGGCGATGCCCAAGCGGCCGGCCAGCGTGTCGACCTCGATGAGGGCGCCGGGTGTCAGCGGGCAGCCCACGGTGTCCAGCGCGGCGGCGGCGAACGCCGCGCACAACCGGTCCAGCGCCGGCAGGAGGTCGACGGGATCGGCCTGTGCCGGAACCTCGGGCGGCGCGGCGCCGCCTTCGACATCGGGCGTGTCGGCGCGCGCAAGACCGCCACGTGCCCCGTCGCGGGCGCCGCGGTCCGCGCCTTCCGCATCGTGCGGCGCGGCCGGCGGCTCCCAACGGGGTGCGTAGAGCCAGTCGCGCCAATCGCGCCAGCCCGCCGGTGGCCCGTCGGCGGCGAGCGCTGCCGCTTCGACGCGCCTCAGCACGAGACCGCGCACATCGCCCACCCGCGTGCCGTCCGGCGCGAAGAGATGGATGTCGACCGTGCAGACGTCGCCGGGCGCGGCGCCGGCGCCCCGCGGCACGGCGTGGCTCCACAGGCGCGTGCCGGCGGGGCGGAAGAAGCGGACGGATTCGACGCCCACCGGCAGGTAGGGGTCGTTCGCCCGGTCCGGGACCGTCGACGTTGCGTCGCCCCGTCCGCCATGGCCGTTCCTGTCGCGCATGCCCGCATGCCCGGGCGGCCAGGCGGCGAAGAGCACCTGCCAGCACGCATCGAGGAGCGCCGGATGCACCGCGTAGGTGTCGCGATCGGCCGCTTCGTCCGGCAGGACCACCTCGCCCAGCGACGCGCCCTCGCCGCCCCACAGATCGACGATGCCGCGGAACGCCGGGCCGAACGCGATGCCCCACGCCTCGAAGCGGCGGTAGTGGGCCGGGATGTCGACCGCCGCGCGGCAGCGTTCGCGGGCCCGCGCCAGCGAGACCGCGGCGCCGGCATCGTGATCGTTCGGCGCGGCGCCCTCGCCGCACCGCGCGATGCGGGCGGTGGCGTGCCGGAGCCATCGACCGGCGTCTTCCAGTCCGATGCTGAACACGTCGACCGTCGCGGCGCCGTGCCCGTCCGCCGTCACGACCGTCTGAAGCGTCCGCGCGGCGGCGCGATCCAACACCAGCCGGCGGTCGATCGCCAGGTCCTCTACCGTGCTTGGACCCTCGAGGGCGCGGGTGGCGGCCGCGAGCGCCAGCTCGACGTAAGCCGTGGCCGGGAGCACGACCTGCCCGGCAACGGCGTGGTCGGCGACGAACGCCGGGCGATCGGCCCGGAGCGTCGCCTCGAAGACGACGGCGTCGGACTGCGGCGATCCCACCCGATCGCCGAGCAGGGGATGCCCGGTGGCGGAGCGATGCGGCGCCCCGAATGCCGCGGGCACGTCGTCGAACTGCCGGTTTGCCGCGGGGCGGTCGCCGGCCCGCGCGGATGCCGCGGCCAGCCAGTAGCGCTGGCGCTGGAAGGGATAGGTCGGCAGCGCCAGGCGCCGCCGCGAGTAGGGGCGGTCGAACGCCGCCCAGTCGACGGACGCGCCGTGGGCGTAGAGCGTCGCGAGGCTGTCCAGGATGACCGCCCAATCGTCGCGTCCCCGGCGCAGCGAGGGCAGCCAGTGGCCTTCGCCCTCCGGCAGGCAGCGCTGGCCCAGCGCGATCAGCGTCGGGCGCGGCCCGATCTCGACGAACGCCGTGATGCCCCGCGCGCGCAGCGCCGCCATGCCTTCGGCGAACCGCACCGGCGATCGGGCGTGGCGGCGCCAGTACTCGGGCGTCGTCACGTCACCGCCCGCGGCGACGCTGCCCGTCACGTTCGAGAGCACGGGCAGATGCGGGGCGTGGTAGGCGATGCCCCCCGCGGCCCGTTCGAAGGCGTCGAGCATCGGGTCCATCATGGGCGAGTGGAAGGCGTGCGAGACCTGCAGCCGGCGCCAGCGGATGCCGTCGGTGTCGAACCGGGCGCAGAGGGCGTCGACCGTCGCCGCCGGGCCCGAGACCACGACGTGCTCCGGTCCGTTCAGGGCGGCGATGGCCACCGCGCCGTGATGCGGCGCGATGGCGGCCCGCACGCGGTCCTCGGGCGCGAAGACGGCCGCCATCGCCCCGTCCCGGGGAAGCGCGCCCATCCCGCGCGCCCGTTCGGCGACCAGCCGCAGGCCGTCTTCCAGGCTGAAGGCGCCGGCCACGCAGGCAGCGGTGACCTCTCCGATGCTGTGGCCCAACACCGCGGACGGCGCGATCCCCCAGGCCCGCCACAGCTCCGCCAGGGCGTACCCCAACGCGAACAGCGCCGGCTGGCTGTACGTGGTGTCGTCGATCCGGGCGGACGCATCGGGGTCGGCCGGGTCGGCGAACAGGACGTCGAGCAGCGGCCGGGCGAGATGCGGCCGGAGCAGCTCGGCGCAACGTTCGAGCGCGGACCGGAACACCGGTTGGGTATCGTACAGGCCGCGGCCCATCCCGGCGTGTTGCGCGCCCTGGCCGGTGAAGAGGAACGCCACGCGCGGCGGCGGCCGACCGTCGCGTTCGCCGGCGTGGAGACCGGCCGCCGGCCGGCCGTCGAGCCAGGCCGCGAGGTCGGCGCGCAGGGCGTCGGCGCGCGGTCCGACCCAGGCCAGGCGATGGTCGAAGTGCGCGCGGCCGGTGTTGGCCGTGAACCCGATGTCCGCCACGGAGAGGTCGGGATGGGCGCCGAGGTGGGCGACGTGGCGCTCGGCCAGCGCGCGCAGCGCCGGCGCCGAGCGGGCCGAGAGCGCGACCGCATGCAGCGGCCGCTCGAGCGGGGACGCGGCCGGCCCGGCGGGCCCCGCCACCGTCGTCGGGCCGCCCTGTCCCGCCCGGTCGACGCTTCGCGGCACGTCGCCGATCCGTGGGGCGGGTTCTCCGGGCGCGTGCCCCGACCCGCCGGCGCCCGCCACGTCGCCCGTGCTCGGGGCCGACTCGAGGACGACGTGGGCGTTGGTGCCGCTGAAGCCGAACGCGCTGACGCCGGCAAGCCGCGGTCCCGGACCTTCCGGCCACGGGGTGCGGCGCGTGGGGACGGTGATCGGCAGGGCGGACCACGCCACGTGCGGGGTCGGCCGGGTGAGGTGAAGGTGGGGCGGGATCTCGCCGTGATGCAGCGCCAGCACGGTCTTGATCAGGCCCGCCACGCCGGCCGCGGATTCCAGGTGGCCCAGGTTGGTCTTGACCGAGCCGATCGCCAGCGGCCGGTCGGCGGGCCGGCCCGCGCCGTAGGCGGAGGCGAGCGCCTCGATCTCGATCGGGTCGCCCAGCGCGGTCCCCGTGCCGTGCGCCTCGACGTAGTGGACCGCTGCCGGCGCCACGCCGGCATCGGCCAGGGCGTCGCGGATGACGTCGGCCTGGGCCGTCCCGTTCGGCACGGTCAGGCCGCCGCTGGCGCCGTCCTGGTTGATGGCCGAGCCGCGAATGACCGCCAGCACGCGATCGCCGTCGGCCACGGCGTCCGCCACGCGCTTGAGGACGACCACGCCGCAACCCTCGCCGCGCGCGAAGCCGTCGGCGCGTGCGTCGAACGTCTTGCAGCGGCCGTCGGGCGCCAGCATGCCCCACTTCGAGAAGCTGACGAACAGCTCGGGCGCGAGCACGGCGTTGACGCCGCCGGCCAGCGCCAGATCGCAGCCGCCGCTGCGCAAGCTCTGGCACGCGGTGTGCACGGCCACGAGCGACGAAGAGCACGCGGTGTCGATGGCCAGGCTGGGGCCGCGCAGGCCCAGGATGTAGGCCACGCGCCCGGGCGCGGCGTTGAGCACGTTGCCCGAGGTCAGGTAGGCGTCGATGGCGGCCGGATCCATCCGCCGGGTGTGCAGTTGCAGGTAGTCCGACGTCGTGATGCCGACGAACACGCCCGAGCGGCTGCCGGCGAGGCGGTCCGGCGCGATCCCGGCATGCTCGAGCGCTTCCCACGCCACTTCGAGCAGCATCCGGTGCTGCGGGTCCATGCTCGGAACCTCGCGCGGCGCGATGCCGAAGAAGGCGGGATCGAACCGATCGACGCCCGCGACGAAGCCGCCCCGGCGGGCGACCATCTTCCCGGGCGCCGCCGGGTCCGGATCGTACCAGGCGTCGACGTCGAATCGTTCGCGCGGGATGTCTCCCGTGGCGTCCCGTCCATCGGAGAGCAGCCGCCAGAAGTCGTCCGGGCCGTCGACACCCCCCGGCAGCCGGCAGCCGATGCCGATCACCGCGATCGGCGCGCGCCGGCGCTGTTCGTCGGCCTTCAGCCGCGCGCGCAGCCGGTCGATGGCATCCAGCGCGTCCGACAGCCGGGCGGCGAGGTCGTGGGGAGGCATCATCGCGTTCATCGGCGGCTACGCCCCGCCGACCAGATCGTCGACCGCAGCCATCGCGGCCTCGAAGCGGCGGAGCAGGCCCGCGTCGGCCGCCCCGTTCCCGGTCGCAGGATCCGCGGCCGGCGGATGACCCGATGCCGGTCGTTGGTCCTGGGCCGATCCGGCGCCGTTCTGCGCCAGGTGCGTGTCGACGAACCCGGCCAGGGCAGCGATGGTGGGGTGGCTGAAGATCACCGTCGGCGACAGCGGGCGATCGAGCGCCGCCTCCAGGCGCCGCCGGAGCTGCATCGCCAAGATCGAGTCGAGGCCGAGGTCGAACAGCCCGCGGCGGATGTCCAGCCGGTCGGCGGCCCTGTGGCCCAGCACGGCTGCGACCTCGGCGCGCACGAACGCGATCACGGCCTCGCGGCGATCCGGCGGCGCGGCGTTCAGCCAGAGGGTGCGGAGCGCCGTCCCTGCGAGCGCCGGGGCCGGTCCGGACGGGGCCGCACCCGCGCCGCTCGGCGCGCCCACGCGGTCCAGGAACGGGCGCGGCCGCACGGCGGTGTAGGCCGACTTGAAGGCGGGCCAGTCGATCGCGGCGACCGTCGCCCGTACGGCGCCCTGCGCGATCAGCCGACCCATCAGGGCCAGCGCCGGCGCGGCCGGCATCGGCCGCAGCCCGACGCGCGCGCCGTGGTCGACGATCTCGCGCGCCGACCCGGACTGCTCGGCCCAGATCCCCCAGTTGATGCTCAGCGCCGGCAGCCCGAGACCCCGACGGTGATGGGCCAGCGCATCCAGGAAGCCGTTGGCAGCGGCGTAGGCGGCCAGGTCGCGCGCGCCCCACAGGGCGGTGGTGGACGAGAACATGACGAAAGCGTCGAGGTCGGCCGCCATCGTCGCCCGATGGAGCGCCCACGCGCCGCCGACCTTGGCCCTCAGCAGGCCGGTCAGGCCCGCGGTCGTGGTCGCGGCGACCGCGGCCCCGCCGAGATCGGCGGCCGCGTGCCACACGCCGCGCAGCGGCGGCAAGGCCGCGCCGAACCGCCCCATGAGGGCGCGGACGTCGTCGGCGTCGGCCGCGTCGGATGCGACGACCGTCACCGTCGCGCCGAGCGACTCGATCGCGCGGACGTGCGCGATGCGGCGGGCGATGGCATCGCCGCCGGCCAGGTCGTCCGCCGAGGCGTGGTCCGCGAGGCTTGCCGACGAAGCGCGGTCCGGCAGGCCGGTGCGGCTCGTCAGCACGATGTGCCGAACGCCCCCTCGGGCCAACCAGCGCGCGACCGCCAGCCCCACGCGACCCAGGCCGCCGGTGATGAGGTGCGCCCCGTCGGTCCGCCAATCCGGCGCGGATCCGTCCCCCGGGGCGCGCCGCACGAGCCGCGGAACCTGGCGCCGGCCGCCCCGCCAGGCGACCTCGTCGTCCCCGGCCGTGTGGTCGCCCAGGATCTCGGCCAGCACCGCGTCGGCCTGCGCCGCCGGATCGGCCGCCGCCAGGTCGATCAGACCGCCCCACAGCCGAGGGTGCTCGATCGCGAACACGCGGCCCAGTCCCCACAGCGGCGCCTGGGCGAGTGCGGTCGACGTGTCGTGGGCGGCGGTCGCGGTCCGCGGCGCGGAAGACCGTGTGTCCGTGCCGATGTCCGTCGGACCGGGATCGATCGCCTGGGCACCCCGGGTGACCACCCAAACGCGCGGGCCGCTCGCACCGGCCAGCGGAGCGAGCAGGTGCGCGATGCCGGCAAGGGCGTTGAGCAGGGACGCCTGGTCCGCGACGAGGCGTGCGGGCGAAGCGTCGTCCGCCGTCGCCGCGTCCAACCCCCACGCGAAGACCACGCCGCTCAGCGGTCGACCATCCGCTGTGGCGGCCGCGAGGCGCCTGCGATCGTCGTCCACCGCGCCAGGCTGCCCCGCAGCGGGGCGGCCGTCTTCGCGGATGGCGAATCGCGGCCCGGCGTCGACGAGCGCGGCGCCGTGGCCGAGGCCCCGCAGCCGTTCGGCGACGGCCGCGCCCAGGCCGGCCCGGTCCGCGAAGATGAGCCAGGTTCCTCCCTCGTGCGTCGTCGTTGGCGCACGGTGCCCGCCCTGGGGCGCGCTCGGGCGAGGCGACGGCTCCCACGCGACCTCGTACAGCCACGACCGGGCCGCGGCTTCGACCTCGTGGTCGGCGAGCGTCTCCGCGTCGAGGGCATGGAACCGCAGCCCGTCGATCGCGAGCACGCACCGGCCCGCCGTGTCGTAACATCGGACATCGGCCGCGGCGCCGTGTGCCGGGGCGTCGGCTGTGCGCACCGTCGCGTGGCTCCAGAACGCGTCCGGCAGCGGGCGGGCGTGCCGGAGCCTCTCGATCCCGGCCGCGACACAGGCCGGACCGTCCGGCAGCGCCGCCAGCGCCGGCCGGAGCGCAGCGTCGAGGACCGCCGGGTGCCGATGGCAGGCGGGCATCTGCGCCTGAACGCGCAGGGCGGGCGGAACCTCGATCCAGCCGAGCGCCTCGCCATCGCCGTGCCACAGGCGCCGGAGCGCGTCGTCGGGGCGTGGATTGGCTTCGACGGGCGCATCCCGCGATGTCGGATCGGCGTCCGGCGCGGCTTGGACTCCCGGGCCGATGCCTGTCCCCGGCGCGGCTTCGATGCAGCGGGTCTGGATCGCCACGGGGTCGAACCCCGCGGTGGGCGGGAATGCCTCGCCGTCGGCGCCCAACGCGCCGGCCGCATGGCGGGTCCAGCTCGCGTTCTCGCCGGGGTCCGACGCGTCGCCGGCCCGGCCGTGGATCTGGAACGTGCCGCCGCCGGCCCGGTCGGGCATGATCGCGGTCTGGACGACCGCGGCGCCATCGTCGGGCACCACCAGCGGGTCCGAGAGCACGACATCCGACAACGTGACTGCCTCGTCACCCAGCACGGCACGGGCCGCGGCCAGGGCCAGCGCGACGTGGACCGCCACCGGGGCGACGCAACGGCCGAACAGCCGATGCTCAGCCGCGAACGACAGGTCGGGCGGCCGGATCGTGGTCTCGAAGGTCGGAAGGGCGTTCGACAGCCGCCGCCCCGGCAAGCCGTGGCCCGTCATCCGGTCGCGGGTCGAATCCGCCGGCGGGCGACCTGCCGGCGACGGCTCGAACCAGTGCCGCTCGCGCTGCCAGGGATAGCGCGGCAGGCGAACGCGGCGCCCGGCAGGGACGATGCGCGCCCAATCCACGTGGCTCCCCTGCTCGTACAGCGCGCCGACGGCTTCGAGGAGCGCCCTGGATCGATCGTCGTCCCGCCGCATGGCGGGCACCGCGACGATCGGAGCATCGCCGGCGGCAACGGCTTCGCGAATGGCCGGCGTGAGGACCGGGTGCGGGCCGAGCTCGACGAACGCGGTGAACCCGTCGTCGAGCAAACGCCGCACCATCGGGCCGAAGCGGACCGGCTGGCCGAGGTTGCGCGCCCAGTAGTCGGCGTCGCAGCATGCGCCGCCGACGATCTCGGCGACCGTCGTCGAATACATCGGAACCGTGCCTTGCCGCGGGCGGAGGTCGGCCAGCGCCGACCGCAGCTCGGGCAACAGCGGCGCCATCTGCGGGCCGTGCGAGGCGACGTCGACCTGGATCCGCCGGCCGAAGACATCGCGCGCGCCGAGCCTCGCCAGCAGCGTCTCGACGGCATCCGGGTCACCCGAGACAACCGTGGCGGCCGGGCCGTTCATCACGGCGACGCCGACCCGGTCGGACAGGTCCCCGAGCGCTGCCGCCGTCGCCTCGGCCGGCAGCCCGATCACGGCCATCGCGCCCCGGCCGCTCGTGCGCTGCATCAGCCGGCTGCGCACGGCGATGACGCGCATGGCGTCGTCGATGTCGAGCGCGCCGGCCACGTATGCCGCGGCGACCTCCCCCAGGCTGTGGCCGATGACGGCATCGGGTGCGATGCCCCAATGCCGCAGCTGGTCGGCCAAGGCGATGGCGATGGCCACCAGCGTGGGCTGGATCACCTCGATGCGGTCCAGACGGTATCCGGGCGCGGTCGGGTCCAGGCCGAGTTGCGCGACCAGCGACCAATCGACGAAGGGGCGAAGGGCCGCCTCGCAGCGCTCGATCGCCCCGCGCGTGACGGGCGAGAGGCCGAGCAGCGACCGAGCCATGCCGACCCATTGGCCGCCCTGGCCGGGGAACACAAGCGCGACCTTCGGCCGGGGGTTGCGTTCGCCCGGCACGGCGGTCGTTGGGGCGTCCACCGGATCGGTTGCCGTCGTGGCAACGGTTGCGAGCTGCTCCGCCAGCGCCTGCACGTCGGCGGCCACGATCGCCGCGCGATGGGCGTGGTGCGTCCGGCAGACCGCAGCGGTGTAGGCGATGTCGGCCAGGCGCACGGGAGTGTCGCGCCGTGGATCGGTCGTGCCGCGAGGCCCTTCGACGGCGTTGCGCGACGCTGCCGCGGCGTCGTCCGCCTCCGCCGTCGCGTCAGTCCCGCGCGCCCCGTCGAGCCCCCGCACCATGCTCGCGAGGTCGCGCGCCCGCTGCCGCAGGGCCGCGGGCGAGCGGGCCGAGAGCGGAACGAGGTGGAGCCCGCTGCCCACCGTCGGCACGACCGCCGGGTCGAGTTCGGGCACGACCGCGGTCTCGTCCGCTGCCGAGGGTGGCGAGGCCAGCACGAGGTGGGCGTTCGTCCCCGTGATGCCGAAGGCGCTGACCCCGGCCACGACCTCGCCGTCGGGCGGCATGGCCACGGCGGCGCGCGGGACGTAGACCGGGACCTCCGCCCACGGGACGGCGGGGTTGGGGGTCTCGAAGTGGAGGCTGGGCGGAATCACGCGGCGGTGGAGCGCGAGCGCGGCCTTGATCAGCCCGGCGACGCCGGCCGCGCCTTCCGTGTGCCCGAGGTTGGTCTTCACCGATCCGACGGCGCACGGGGCGCCCGGATCGCGGCCGTCCGCCAGGACGGCGCCGAGGGCGGCGAGCTCGATCGGGTCGCCCACCGCCGTGCCGGTGCCGTGGGCTTCGACATACGCCACCGCGCCCGGATTCACGCCCGCGTCGGCCAGGGCGGATCGCAGCAGGTCGGCCTGGCCCGACGCGGCCGGCGTGACCAGGTGCCCGCTGCCCCGCCCGTCGTTGTTGACGGCGCCGCCGAGAACCGCGGCGTAGACCCGGTCGCCGTCCGCCAGCGCCTGCGCGAGCGGCTTGAGGACGACGATGCCGGCGCCCTCGCTGCGCACGTAGCCGTCGGCCCGCGCGTCGCCGAACTTGCAGCGGCCGTCGGCGGCCAGCATGCCGGATCGGCCGTAGGCCACGTCGATGTGAGGCTGCAGGATCACGTTGGCGCCGCCGGCCAGCGCCAACGTCGACGCCCCGGACCACAGGCTCTGGCACGCCAGGTGGATGGCGACCAGCGACGAGGAGCACGCGGTGTCGACGACCAGGCTCGGGCCCGTCAGGTCGAGCTGGTACGACAGCCTTCCGGCGGCCGCATATCGCCCGCTGCCGGTGGTCATGTGGAAGTCGACGCGCCGCGGGTCGCGGAACAGTCGCGCCTCGTAGTCGCCCAGCCACAACCCCACGAACACGCCGGTCCGGGTGCCGGAGACCCGCTCGAGCGGGAGCCCGGCGTCCTCGAGCGCTTCCCACGCCACCTCGAGGAGGAGCCGCTGCTGGGGATCCAGCCGCTCGGCCTCCCGGGGCGCCAGGGCGAAGAAGCCGGCGTCGAGCTGGTCGATACCGGCGAGAAAACCGCCGCGAGCAGGTGCGGGAATGCGCCCGGGTGTGCCGTCGGGCACACGCGCATCGCCTTCGGGGTCGACGTCGAGCCCGCGGCTCGGAGGGATCTCGGTGACCGCGTCGACGCCGTCCCGCACCAGGCGCCAGAAGGCTTCGGGACCGTTCACGTCGCCGGGCAAGCGACATCCGATGCCGATGATCGCGATGGGTTCGCGGGGCAAGCGGGCAGGTGGGGCGTGGCGGCCGACACAGACACTCGACATCATGGATGATCGAAGCAATCGAATGGACCTGAAAAGCGAATCGCCAATCGTCAACGATCGAATACCCCGGCACCGCACCGCCGCTGTCGTTGCCTGTCGGCCGTCCGACGCGGCGGATCCCCCATACGGGATCCTCCCGCCGGAGCGATGGTGCCACCGGGACGCGATGTGGACCGGTCTGGTGCCGGGCATGGGGTAAGACGAATGACGGAGGATGGGAGATATGGCCCCGGCGCACCCTCGCGCCTCGCTGTGGATTCCCCCGAATTAATAAAATCCCGCGTCGATCGTATTTAAGGCGTGCACACCTGACCTTTCCCCCGGGGGAGCCGAACATGCATCCGACCGATGCTCCAGAACCCAGGTGGATCGAGCGGGCCCTGGCCGAGTTCGAGGGCCCGCTCCTCCGCCACGCGTTGCGCATCACCCACGATCCCGAGCTGGCGCGCGATGTCGTGCAGGACGCGTTCCTGCGCCTGTGCCGCGCGGACCCGGCCGAGATGGGCGACCACGTCGGGCAGTGGCTGTTCGCGGTGTGCCGCAACCGGGCGCTGGACGTCTCCCGAAAGGAGCAGCGCGTGAGCACCCTGAGCACCGCCGGGCCGCCCGCCGCCGCCGGCGCCGAGCCCGGCCCCGAGATCGTGGCCGAGCGCCGCGAGCGCGAGCGGCGCACGGCCGCCGCCGTGGCGAGCCTGCCCGACGAGCTGCAGGAGGTCATCCGCCTGAAGTTCCAGGATGGCCTCAGCTACAAGGAGATCGGCGCGGCGACGGGCAAGACCGTGTCGCGCGTGGGCGTGCAGATCCACGCCGCCATGCAGAAGCTGCGGGCGCAGCTGTTGGAAGGGCCCGCCGACGGGCCCGCCGGGGAGGCGAGGTGAACCCCATGAACGATCCCATCCGACCCGCCGCCGCCGCGGACCGGGGCTTTTCCGACCACGACCTGACCACCTGGGCGCTCGGCGAGCTCGACGCCCTGGACCCCGCCACGATCGCCGCCATCGAGGCGGCCGTGGCGCACGACGACGCGACCCGGGCCGCGGTGGCGTCCGCCCGGGACCTCGCGGACGCGCTCGCCGCGACGTTCGCGCCGGACCGCGCCGCCGCGCCGGACCTGCGCTTGAGCGACGATCAGCGCGCGGCGATCCGCGCGGCCGCGGCACCGGATGCCCGCGCGGCATCCGCGCGGCCGCACGTGTCCCGCGCCGCCGCACGCGATGCCGCCCCGAGCAGGCGCGGCGCGCTCCGCCGCGGCGTCTCCCACGCCGTGCGCACCGCCTGGTCGACCGTGCGCGGCTGGTCGCTCGGCTGGCAGCTCGGGACGCTGGCGTCGGCGGCGATCGTGCTCGTCTTCGTCGTCCTCCCCACCGTCTCGTGGCTCGGCGCCTGGGGGCGGCACACGGCGGAGGGCGCGCGGGAGTGGATGGAGGCCGCAGCACCCTCCGATCGCCACGCTGCGCCGGCGGCCG